>CAYFWV010000081.1:0-5232 GCA_964346975.1 uncultured Candidatus Bathyarchaeia archaeon | reverse complement strand
TATTTCAAGCAGAAAGGAAGAAATCCAACTGATGTAGAGGTGCAGTGTTCAGACCAAGTCTGTCCGAATGTCTGCACCTCTACATCAGTTGGATTTCTTCCTTTCTGCTTGAAATACCGTTGCAGAGCGACCATCTCTTCAAGATTGAGCCCAACATGTGTTTCCTGACTGATCGTCAGAAGATCTTCTTCTGTTGTTCCAATTAGCTTGATTCTGCTAGCTTCGGTCGACATCCTGTGAGGAATTGTCCGGGTCATCTCGCTTCTTCAACCTGAAAACTGTAGTTGTCCTTGGTCGGGTTTGACAAGAGTCTTCTACAGATCTCTTCCAGTTGATCTTCCGCATCCTCCCGTGAATCTGCGTCGAGAAGCAAGACATACACCTTGCCTACCTCAACCCTTTCAACCTGATACCCAAGGTCTTTCAGAGATCGAGTTGTCGTTTCTCCTTCGGGGTCTGAGTGCCCAGGTTTGAGCGTCACATGGACGCGTGCTTTCCACAGCATGAGTTATAACCAAACTGGTAAAAAATTTAAATGTTGTGTAACCGAAATTTAAATAAATGTATAAACACTAACGAAGCCTAATCTTCCTTCCTCTGTACGAGGCAACGATTTCCTCCTCCGACGTCACAGAGCCTATTACATCAGCTTCGACTCCTCCCTTTTCCAGAATTTCCAGAACAGCGTCCTCTGCCAGCTTGTCTACTACTATCGCGAATCCCCATCCCATGTTGAATGCTTTCAGCATCTCTTCATCGGATATGCCACCATATTCCTCAGCCGTTTCCTGTATGAGATCAAAAATCGGGTGAGGCTTGAAATTAGTGAATCGAAACCCAGTACCTTTGGAAAACGCCATCAGCCGCTCAAACTTCAGATATGCATCACCAGTAATGTGAACTGCTCCTTTGACGAGACGTTCCCTCATCACCCTGTTCAGATCCTTGACGTATATCCGAGTTGGTTCCAATGCTTCATATATTACTTCTCTATCCAGGACCGCAGGAATCTCATACGGATCAAACCTGCCACCCCACTCCTTGAACAGCACTCTTCTTGCTAGAGAAATCCCATTGCTGTGTAAACCGGAGCTTCTGAGTCCTACTACGACATCACCAGGCTTGATTGTATTGCCAAGGATCACATCGGGTCCATCAACTTCTCCGATGCAGGCTACCACCATATCAAATCCATGATCGTTTCCAACTCCTTGGATGACCTCAGCAACATCTCCGATCTCTCCACCTACCACAACGCATCCAGATTCCTCAGCACCTCTGAGCACACCCTTGATCCACTCCTTCACAAGCACAGGACTAGACGATACTGCGTGGATGTTGTCAGCCAAAGCGAGTGGATTCGCTCCTGATCTTATGACATCGTTGACTGCCATAGCCACTGCATCAATACCTATAGTGTCATGTTTCTCAGCCAGCTGCGCCAACAGCACTTTTGTGCCTACTCCCTCAATGACAAGATCGAGGTACCTGTCCCCAACAGGAATGACATTTCCATAGGGAAGACGCAAGATGGGACCATAGGTGCTGTGCTTGTATGTTCGATCGAGAAGTCTCAGAGCCGATTTCGCCTTCGCTCTCAGATCTCGGTCAACCCCAGTGCTTGCGTATGACAGGTTCTTTGACGTTTCGACCACCTGACAGTCATATCCAGGTTAGCATGCTGCGTGCATTATTTCCGGTTTCTCATTAAAAACTTTAAGCCTATCTACCGTGTACAAATAGTCTAGGTAGCGTTGTTTGAGACTGTTGGTAGCTGCTGACTATCATGGAAGCATGAGTGCTGTTCGCAAGACGATGAGCAAGGCTGAAGAGAGCTCCGCTGATGTGATCATAGTCGCCGGTGACATTACGCATTTCGGATCCATCAAAGATGGCCTGAGCCTACTCTCCGTCTTCCGGAAACAGCCTTTGCAAGTTTTGTTTGTTCCAGGGAACTGTGACCCTGAAGACTTGGTAGCAGAAAAAGCGAAGAACGTTCGATCAATTCACAGAGAATGCTACAGAATTGAAGACTTCAGCTTTGTCGGTGTTGGAGGCTCAGCACCTACGCCATTCAATACACCATTTGAGCTAACTGAGATTGAGATTGCAGAAATCCTCAATCAATCATCGAATTGCCCCATTGAGACCAGACTTGTCTTGGTCTCCCACTCGCCCCCTGAGAACACATTAGTGGACATGACTGCCAGTGGTGAGCACGTCGGCAGCTCGAGCATAAGAGACTTCATTACCACAAAGAAGCCTGCACTGGTTGTGTGTGGTCACATACATGAGGCTCGGGGAATCGACAAGATAGGTGAGACTGTTGTTGTCAACCCTGGATCTGCAGGGCATGGACACGTAGCACTGGTTTCCCTCGACAAAAGAGCTGATGTGCAGCTTTGCAGCCTATAGTCACTGGTAACTTCAATCCGAGAAGATACGTTGCTCAGTACAAACTGCCTCTCCTACCGAACCGTCCATCCATTGAAAACTGCTGGGTGGTGATTGTTTAACGCCTGCTCTTGTCAGCTGTAGAGAGTGAGCACTTTTCGTATCCCCATCACTGAAACGTGATACTTCCTGGCGTCGTCTCCAGTCACAGATTGCACATAACCCAGTTCGTGGAGCCGACCCAGATGATCCTTAATCATGGAAGGGTCTTCGCTGGTCCATCTTGAAATCTCATTGATTGTGAGTGCTCTCTCTGGTGTTATGGCTCCAACGTTATGGAGCATGCACAAGAATCGAAATTCTTCGGGCAATTCAGGACGCGGCGTTACCGGGGGGTATTCGCTCATAGATTACTTCTCTCCTAGGACTCTCTTATAAATCTCAGTTGTGTGTTGTGCGACAGCGTCCCAGCTGAATTTCGTTCGGACCGTTTCGGCAGCGTTCTTCACGAGCCAATCTCTGTAGCCAGGGTCAGAGAGGACGCGATTGACCCCCCATCCAATGGATTCAGGGTTGCGTGAGTGTACGCAAACACCGGTTCGATCATGCTCTATGACCTCTGCTAATCCTCCGACCCGACTCGCAACTACAGGTATTCCTGCTGCCATGCCTTCCAGAGCTACAATCCCAAAGGGTTCATATACTGAAGGAATAACCATCACGTCCGCGCTCTTTGTCAACGCTATCAGGTCGTGATCGGGGATAAATCCAGTGAAGTTGATTCTCCATCGTTCTCCAGACTGATCTGCTAACCACTCAAGATGGCTGCGCATCCATCCTTCACCCACGATGAGGAACTTGGCTTCAGGAAAACGTCGGCTGATGTTGGGTACTGCTCGAATCAAGTATTCAATTCCTTTCTGGGGAACCAGACGACCTACAAACAGCACCAGCTTCTCATGGTCACCTACACCAAATCCTCGCCGAACGGCCCATCGATCGAAGTGTGCATCATATTTCTCGACATCAATCCCATTGGCAATAATGTCAACTTTCTCGCTTGGAAGACTAAAATGCCCGCACACCTCACCTTTCATTGAATGGCTGGTCACAATTACCGCGTTGGCTTCGTAGCATGCCCACCATTCCATTCCGTCAATCATGTGTGAATCTGGAGTATGCAAACCTGATCTGCCATGTTCAGTGCTGTGCATTGTGCAAACCAGAGGCTTGGCAAGAAAGCTCTTGAAGCTGATCCCTGCGGGGGCAACAAGCCAATCATGGATGTGGATCACGTCAAAATCCAGATCCTTCTGAGCATTCGCCAGATCCTTCTCCAGAAAGTGATTGAACAGGAAAGCCCACGTAAGAAAATTCGGATGTCCAACTTCAGTCTTGGATCGATAGACCGCAAACCCTTCAATCTCTTCGCGTACGGGTACACCTGGGAAATCTAATGTTACGACGCCCACTTCATTCCCATGCTTTGCTAACACTTTGGCTAGCCCGAAGACATGGCGAGCAATTCCGCCAACGATTCGTGGAGGAAATTCCCAAGATAACAGACAGATTCTCATATGTCACACTTCAACCGTGGCAGCCATTGTTTCCAGCTGTTTTGCTCTTGCTTTCGTGACCGCTGCAAGCTTCTTTCGACGGTTTTCGCCGCTGAGGGTTTCTTGACCTATCGACGCGATTTTTGCTGCCAGTTTCTTGTCACCCAACACTTGACTGATCCACCTTTCGAAGTCTCCTCTCTCCACGTGATATTCAACAGATTGAGTGGACACTCTCTTCAGACCTTCCAAGAACTCGGTCAAACTTGACGCTGTAATTGTGGTTGGTCGCGCGAACCCGTGTAAAAATGTGAAACCCTTCTCAGAGGGAAGTCGCCGCAGAATCCACTTTGCTGCAAGTTCTGGTTTCTGCAACTCTTGCAGCACTCGCGCCTGAAAGTCTGAAGTTATGCTTGAAAAGGATACGAACGCGTCAATTGGATTGCCAGAAGGATTGAAATAAGAGTGTACATCTCCGGATCCGCCACTCTTGATGCTCATGTAGTATAGGTGATCGCTCATTTGGAAATAACGCCAAAGCCGTAGCCACCGTGGATCCCCTGATCCTTTCACGAGGGATTCCAAACCTTTGAGAAGCTCATGGGACACGAGCTGCATAGGATTGCCTAGCCAAGCACTGGGATCACGTTCCAAGTCTGCCCAAGACACTGTGTCATATTCGTGCACGTTGATTTTACCGACAGGTTTATAATCCTTTATTACTTGTGACGGAGTACTCCAGCGGAGATGTTTCCAGTTGAGGACTTCTCCTGGAAGCCATTTTAAGAACTCGTGGATTCCGCTCTCGGGCCAGTGATGCTCGCCGAAGGTTTCGTAGTCGATGAAGATGCAGATGGTGTCCCCTTGTGTTGTGGCTAGCCAGCTTGCGTATTTCTGTGCCGTCAGAGGCCATTCGCTCCACCATCGGGAGGAGAAGCGGAACCCAATATCGTCGGATAGACGATAGTTGCGAAGCAACACAGCAATTGGACAGTTCTTTGCCGTGTACACGTAATTTGGGTTTCTCCAACTGAGAATCCTCTCTGTACCTTCTGTCACTATGCCTTGATAACCCAACGAAGCAACAGTTTCTGCTATACCATTGTTGTACAGACATTCCGTGTTCTCAAACACTTCTGGCTTGTACCCGAATAGGTCTGCTATTAGATCTCTCTGCATTTTCGTTTGCTCAATGAATTCCTGTCGGTCGACTCCAAACAGGCTCGACAGCGAATGGTAATAGGTTTCATTGAGAAACTCTACACACCCCGTGTCAGCTAGT
>CAYFWV010000080.1:0-4820 GCA_964346975.1 uncultured Candidatus Bathyarchaeia archaeon | reverse complement strand
TACACACCTGATTTTCGAAGGGGCACCAGACTATCCAAAGCCTGACCGAATCTGGAGCATGATTGAGAAACTTGGCGTGACAATCTTAGGAGGGTCTGCAACAGTTTACAGGATGCTGAAAAAGTATGGAGACAAAGGCGTGCAAGACCATGAATTGAGCCACCTGAGACTGCTGGGAAACACTGGTGAACCAATAGACCCAGATACTTGGCTCTGGCTACATCGAGTAGTTGGAGGAGAGAGATGCCCGATGATAAACCTTTCAGGAGGCACAGAGATCTTCGGATGCTTTCTTCTGCCTTTGCCAATAATGCCCCTCAAGCCTTCTACACTGGGAGGACCCGGGCTCGGAATGGACGTAGACGTCTTCGACGAAGAAGGAAATCCAGTGAGAGGCGAAGTCGGCTATCTTGTCTGTAAGAAGCCTGCCCCATCTATGACCAAGGGCTTTTGGAAGCAACCCAAGAGGTACATAGAAACCTATTGGTCGAAGTGGCCCAACGTCTGGTACCATGGCGACTGGGCTTCTGTTGACAGAGACGGCTTCTGGTTTCTTCATGGACGAGCTGACGATGTAATAAAGGTCGCTGGAAAGCGAATCGGACCTGCGGAAGTCGAGTCCATTCTAAATCAACATCCAGGAATCTATGAATCCGCATGCATAGGATTGCCGGACGACCTGAAAGGTGAAGAGATCATGTGCTTTGGTGTCGTAAAACCTGGTTACAGCGGCTCTGAAGAACTGGAGCAGGAACTCTTAACGGAAGTTGTCAAACACATGGGGAAGCCGTTCAAACCGCGAGACATCATACTAGTCGGTGACTTGCCCAGAACACGCTCTGGCAAAATCCTGAGGAGAATGATAAGGGCTGCCATGCTCAAGGAGGAACTTGGTGACACTTCAGTCTTGGAGAATCCGAAAGCACTTGACGAGATAGCAGCGTCGGCCACCATGTTAACACGCAAGTTAGGAAACAAGCGCACAAATCTTTAAGAACAAAGTGGAAACCTAGTAAAGAACTGGTCTCAGCCAAGCCGCATATGAGTCGAGAATAATGGCGAAAACATCGAAAGTAGAGCGAACAGAGCTTTACAAAGACCATCTTGTTCAAGTTTTCGTGAGCAAATTCCTAATTGGAGAAATTGAAGTTCTGGAACCCACCTTCGACTCAGACCACGGATACAAGTATCCTCTCGTCGAGGCCATCTTGGGAGACTCCACAAAAGCAGTAGATTTCTTGGAAAGGCTGAGTAAATCCGGGATTCTCGTCAAGAATCTATATGACAAAGATCTTTTTTGTCCAAATTGCGGATCACCAAAGATTTCGATACACTACAACTGCCCTCACTGCAAATCATTCAACGTTAAGAAGAGTTCTCTGATAGAACACCTCAAATGTGGATACATTGACATAGAAGATAGCTACAAGAAGAGAGACATGCTGGTATGTCCTCGTTGTGGAAAGCAATTAGTGAAACCTGGAGAGGATTATCGAAAAGCAGGAATATGGTGTAGTTGTAACAACTGTATGAAGAACTTCGATATTCCGGAACCCGGGCATTTCTGTCGGAGCTGTCACATCAACTTCAGATTCGAAGATGCGATCTATGAAAGCGTCTACTCTTACAGACTGAGTGACGAAGCGCGAAAAGAAGCTTCGCTAGGTTGGATTCTGATTACACCAATAAGAGAATTCCTGGAACAGCGTGGATTTGAGGTGGAAACTCCTGGTTTCCTAAAAGGAAAATCCGGTGCAAGCCACATGTTTGACATCACAGCTTTTGAAGCAAAGGACACGAGTGTAATATCGGTCATAGATCTTGCCACTACTACTGAGGATATTGTCTCTGAGCAACCCGTCATTGCAATGTTCGCCAAAATCTATGACGTCGCTCCTGATCGAGCTTGTTTGATCGCGATTCCCAAGATAAATGAAAATGGAAAGAAAATGGCGAAACTCTACAACATTACATTGATTGAAGCTAGAAACCCCAAGGAAGCAATCAGCGCATTGGAGGAGAGTTGCAGGCCCAAATAATGTGCCTCGACGTTCAGCATCTCTAACTGTTGGAGTAGACAGCCATGTTTCCCCTTTCGGTGACCACCTTTATTGTGTAAGGTTTCGAAGGCAGGATCGCGCTGCAGCTCACATAGGACGAAGTTTCCGCAGAATTGAGGAATACATCAATGTCATATCTTTGATGATGTGTCTTATTGTTAATCCACAGGGAAACAAGATGCATGCTTTTGGGTCCCTTGTTCCTGAAGACCAATTCCACTCCATCGATCACTGTTCTGATCGCCAAGAAATCAACGTCGAATGATGTTTGGCTACTGTCACCAACCTCATCCACTATCCCAACCATCATTGTTCCATTGATGTGCACGTAGTTTCGCCATCTCTTAGTGAGACTCACGCTATAGCAACCCCAATCTGTCGTAGACGGGCAACCTGCAGTCACGTTGAAGTCTTTGTCTTCAAAGGTTGAAGACAGCCAATTGTAGGCTGTCAGATACAGTTTTTCATCAGAGTCACTGGCCCTGTGCCTCAATTGCATTTCCAGCGCTTGGATCTGGTCAAGAGGATAGTTTGATGTATCTATCATGAAGAAACCTCTGATCTCAAACCTGAACTCGTCGGCAAGTCCTTCCGTGAATGTTTGATATGTATCGTTGATTGACTGTGTATCCTCATACGTCCCGGACTCAGATCTGCCTATGTCCACAATATACTCCTTGGTAGCTGTGAACCATGAGGAGTGTTCAATCTGGGTTGCAGAAACAACATTCAAATCTTCTTGCATTCTTTCCCAGTCCCGCTGATTCATCTCATAACTCCAAAAGATGATGTTCGACACAATTATGACTAGTATGACCAGACTCAGCACCATGACTATGACGTTGCTTATTCCGCGTCTGTTGATTCTGAGTCTCCTATGGTGATTTATAGTAGTCGACAATTTTCGTTCCTCTACTGGTCACCACGTTTATGTGATATGAGATCTCAGCTTCCCAACTGAAAGTGACGTTCACCCACCCGTGTTCATCGACCTCCAGAGTCATCGGTGTGAAGACTTGGCTCTGGAAATCCACGTATACTGAAGAAATTTGGATTCCAACCCGTCCAGTATTGCGGAGATAAATGGAGATTTCGTTTGAAGTAAACCAGACATCTTCTGCGACGATTCTTTCACCCATTATTTCACGCATATTCTCAGTTATCACATATGTAGCTGAGGCTGCAATTGACATTGCTACCACTGCTATTACTGTGAGTAGCACGTTACTCAGAACCGGAGTAACAGCCGATCTATCGTTTGAGAGACGTTTCTTCACCAAACCACCACTTTTAGCGCAGCATATCCGCTTATCATCAGAACTACACTGTGCTTCAGGCCTGAGAAAACAGATCCTTCACCCATCTTGCCAGCAAGTAGTCCGCCAAACAGCGCTTGAATGAAACTCATGTGGAAGAAAACCCGACCCGCTCCCTCAGCCGTCAAAGCTGAAACGCCAAACACAGGTGAACTCTCTATGGTGACAAAGAATGCTTTGAAGAGCAAGACAACGGTGAATATGAATACGTAGAAGGCGATGTAGATGATTGCTGTGTAAGGTCGTGTCTGGGCAGTTCGGTCCTTTTGCATTGCAAGATTTCTTTGAATGAAGCTCTTCATTGGAGCAAACACTTTCTCAACGCGGCCACCGGAACGACTAGCCTCAACAATTAGGGGCACCGTACTCTTCACCAGTGTTGTGTCAGCACGTTTGCCAAAGTCTTCGAACGCTGCTTCGAAGGACCAACCCCAAGACATTTGATTGATGATTTTCTTCAGCTCGAACGATAGAGGCCCATAGTCTCGTTTTGCAGCTTCTTCCAACGCATGGGGAAGTGTCATGCCCGTCTGCTGAGCTTGCACAATGCTTCTGAACAAGTCTGGTAAATGCTCATCTATGGCTGCTCTCCAGCGGTTTTCTAGCAGATGTACGATAGTTGGTGGAAGAAGAGCTGCTATGGTTGCTATGAAAAGAAAGTCATCGAGAAGCGGGTTGTCCCTCAGCATCAGGATCGCGACAATCATTATTGAGAAACCTAGACTCAGGGAAATCGTCCAAGCCATTTTCTTGATTGACTTCTCTATTCTGATCATCCTGGTCACTTTGGCAACAATGTATCTAGAACTATCATGAAAATGATCGAGCCAATTGGGATTCCGATATAGGTTAGCAGATTGAGAAGGAGAGACGGGTTGAGTAGACCAGATCCTGCCCCCCCGAGCATTCCCATCACCGATAGCAAGATCACGAAGAGTAGCGGCCCAGCGACCAGAAGTGTTACATAGAATTCGGAGATCACCCCTAGATTGTCAGAATACCGTTTCAAGGCATTGCGCTTGAGTCTCATGCTTTGCTTGGATCTACTCATCAGATATGATGCCAAGTCCCCTCCTGAGCGAATTGTAGCAACGAAGCCTTCTATTAGTTCTTTGAATCTTTCTGACTTTGTTCTTCTTGCTGCTCTTTCCAAAGCTGAGATAATATCTGTTCCGAAGAGTTCAACATCTCTTACGATGGTTCTTGATTCGTTGACTATTGCTAGCTTGTTGGGGATCTGTGAGAGAGCGCGAAAGATGTTGCTCGCAGACACACCGGCACCGGCCAGGATCGCCATAAAACTTGCAGCGAAAGCAATGTCACTATCCAGGTTTCGTTTCACCTTGTCGGCATGATATAGTGGATATGTGTAGAAGCAGATGGTTGAGAGAGCCCCTGCAAGCATACCGGCTCCTACTCCAAATAGAATGGATGGCACAAGAGC
>CAYFWV010000079.1:0-6878 GCA_964346975.1 uncultured Candidatus Bathyarchaeia archaeon | reverse complement strand
TGGGGAAGCCCTCGTCAGAGTGAAGGCAGCAACGACTTGTGGCACTGACCTGAAGATTTTCCACCGAGGCTACTTGGGGAAAGTAATCGAAATGCCAACCATTTTCGGACACGAATGGGCCGGTGACGTCGTCGAAGTAGGAGAAGGTGTGAAGTGGCCACAACCGGGAATGCGAATTCGAGCGGGAAACAGTGCCCCGTGCCTCAAGTGCCACATGTGTCAAACGGGGAAATACAATCTCTGTGAGGACATGCTCTGGTTGTGGGGCGCCTACGCACAGTACATTCGAGTTCCCTCCAGGACGATCCGCGTAAACACCCAGAAAATACCAGATGAAGTCACCTATGAAGAAGCAGCATTGACAGAGCCGTTGGCTTGCGTTCTCCATGGAGCCGAGGAAGTAGGGATCAAGCTTGGAGACAGCGTGGCGATCATTGGCTCCGGTCCAATCGGCCTCCTTCACATGCTTGTAGCGAGAAGACTCGGAGCCACGAAGATCATCATGTGTGATCTGGTGGATGATCGTCTCGCTCTTGCTGAGAAGCTAGGTGCAGACGCGGCCATAAACCCCAAAACTGAAGATCCCGTGGAAGCAATCCTGCGGCTCACCCAAGGGAAAAAGGCAGATGTGGTCATTGAGGCAATCGGCCTGCCGTCGACGTGGGAACAAGCCCTGAAGATGGTGGCCAAGGGTGGCAAAGTGCTGGAGTTTGGTGGATGCCCTCCAGGCACACGCATCAACGTCAATGCAGAGTCGCTTCATTACGGCGAGGTCACTATCATGGGGGCTTTCCACACGACTCCCTTGCACTTCACCAAGGCGCTGAAACTGATTTCCTCTGGAACGTTGAGTGTGAAACCGTTGATCACAAGGAAAATGCCCCTAGAGAAGGTTCCAGAAGCGTTTGAAACTCTCACGAACTCCAAATCTGACTTGAAAATCGCGATCCTCCCCTAATCCTCAAATGTAAGGCATGAAATTCGTCCATAGTTGACTCATCCCATCATGGACACAAAGGATTTAAAAGCTAAGTTTTTTGTATGCTTCTGTTATTGCGAGGCGCCTGAAATTGGCAAAGTATGTTTTCGTCACTGGAGGCGTTCTTTCTTCAGTGGGGAAGGGGATCATCACTTCCTCCGTTGGAAAGTTACTTCAATCCAGAGGCATCAACGTCACCGTCATCAAAGTCGATCCATACGTGAATGTAGACGCGGGGACCATGAACCCGTACATGCACGGCGAAGTCTTCGTGACTGATGACGGAGGCGAAACGGATCTTGATCTAGGCTGGTATGAGAGATTCCTAGATCTTAGTCTGACTATGAATAGCAACATCACCACTGGAATGGTGTATCGCACAGTGATTCGGAAGGAACGGAGAGGTGACTACTTGGGCCATTGTGTCCAAATAGTTCCCCATATTACAAACGAAATAAAGGAAAGAATCCGACGAGTTGCCCACAAGTCCAATGCGGAAGTTGTGTTAACAGAGTGTGGCGGCACAGTCGGCGACATCGAAGGACTACCCTTCCTTGAAGCAATACGACAGATGCGACTGGAAGAAGGATACGAAAACACGCTCTACATTCATGTTGCCCTCGTCCCCATCCTCGACGTCACCAAAGAAATGAAGACCAAGCCTCTCCAGCACAGCGTCAATGAACTCCGCCGCATCGGAGTTCAGCCCGATATGATAGTAGCGCGATCCAGAAAAATGATTGATGCAGGCACCCGAAGGAAGATCGCTCTGTTTGGAACGATACCTGAAGAAGCTGTGTTCTGCTCCTACAACGCCAAGTCGATCTATCAGGTCCCATTGATGCTAGATGCCCAGGGCATGGGAGCATCGATCCTGACTCGCCTCCGAATCGCGGGCCACGATCCTGAACTGAATGACTGGAGGAAATTCGTGAACGCGGTTCTCAAACCGCAGCACGACATAAAGATCGTACTAGTTGGCAAGTACGCAGGCCTCACAGACAGTTACGTGAGTATGGCTGAAGCCTTCAAGCACGCAGGAGCCGCGTGTCACACCCAAGTACGGATCGACTATGTGGAAGCGGAAGAACTGGAGAAGAGTACGAATTCTCTGGCCCTGCTCCAGGGCTGTGATGGAGTATTCGTGCCCTATGGCTTCGGACCCCGAGGTACTGAAGGCAAAATCACCGCGATCATGTATGCACGGGAGAAAAACATTCCCTTCTTAGGAATCTGCTACGGTTTTCAACTGGCAGTCGTGGAGTTCGCAAGAAATGTCTGTGAATTGCCAGAAGCAAACAGCGTGGAAATCAACCCGTCCACTCCGTTTCCAGTCATTGATCTCATGCCGGAGCAGAAAGAGTTGAAGACAAAAGGCGCGACGATGCGACTAGGCGCCCATCAAATCATAATCAGCAAAGGAACCCTCGCCCACACCCTGTACCAATCCGAGCAGATTGTTGAGCGTCATCGCCATCGATTTGAAGTCAACCCTGATCACATCCCAACACTTGAAGAGAATGGGTTAGTCTTCTCAGGCCGAAGCCTTGACAGAAGAAGAATGGAAATCATGGAACTCCCGAAACACTTCTTCTTTCTCGCTTCCCAATTCCATGGGGAGTTCAAAAGCCGACCGGGCAAACCGGACCCAGAATACTTCGGGTTTGTGAAAGCATGCTTGGATAGAAAACTTGGAAAGACAAGGTTAAAGCTGAAGTAGCCATATCTTGTGTGAAGAAACTTGAGTAGTTCAGTGAAACTAGCTGCAGTCCTCATGCATGTGAGTGCTAGTCCCGGATGCCTTGCTAAATGAAGAACAGAAACAGAATATTGTTGAGAACGGTTCCTTTTCTCGCGATTGGCCTCTTGATCTTCGTAGTCTATCTAGTCTTGTTTGTCAACATCGACGAAATGATCCACGTCATCAGAAACACAGATGTGATCATTTACTTGTCATCGGCTTTGATGTTGGTCATCGGAACTGTATTCTTCACTCTAACCTGGCAGTATCTGCTGTTTCCGCTTTCAGTTCGGATTCCGATGAGAAAAGCATTTGCCTTCGTGCTAGTGGGTGTATTCGCTGATCTCATTATTCCAGCTGAATCTATCAGCGGAGAGATAGCGAAAACCTACCTTGTGTCTACTGAGCCGAATGTGAATCCAGGCCAAGTTGTCGCTTCCTTAGTCGGCCAGCGCATCATGGGAACTGTGACCACCACAGTCACTCTGTTCATCGGCTTCTTGGGACTGCTTGCACTGAACTTCGCCATATCTGGACTGATGCTGCAAATCCTCACTTTGATAACCGTCTTGAGTGCTTTCGGCTTCCTGTTCCTGATCGTGGTGTGTGTCAAGGAAAAGTGGACAGAGAGGTTGGTCATCAGACTGATGCATTTCATAGGACGACTCACTCGAGGACGTTTCAAGCTTGAACGTTTTCAAGTCAGAATCATCGATGCAATGCGAGCCTTCTATGAATCCATGAGAGTCTTCAGTTCGAATCCTAAGACACTGGTTCTGCCAGCTGTTTTCAACGTGTCTTCATGGATTTCCAGCTTTCTAGTTGTCTTCTTGGTCTTTGTCTCCATCGGATATTTGGAATCCAACCTCACAATCTTCCTACTGAAAATCGTTGTTGTCTACACGCTCCTTGTTGGAATCAAGTCGATTCCACTTGGAGTCCCTGCGGAGGTTGGGCTCCCAGAAATTGTGATGACCACCATGTTCACATTATTAGGAATCCCACCATCGATTAGTGCTGCAGCCACCTTTCTCACAAGGATTTTAACTGTGTGGGTGAATCTCTTTGTGGGATTCGCTGCCGTTCAATGGCTGGGCGTCGCCAGTTTGATGAGGAGCGGAGTCTTTGGCAAAGCGAAGAACGAAGTATGAAATATACGCTGACCTACTTGACATCGTTGCTAGAAGAGGCTCGTGTCGGTTAACTAGGGCCTCTTATGGTGCGAATTTGCCAGTGGACAGAGCGAAGAAGACCATGACTTTTCTCGCTTCTAGAGGCTTTCTCAAAGAAGAAAGAGTCGAAGATTCCAGCACCTACCGAATCACCAAACGAGGCTTAGAGTTTATTGACACTTTTAGACAGATGCGGAAGCTCTTCGCGGCCTTAGATGAAAGAGCAGTGCCCACCCAACCTGAACCGAGAGAACCCTCTGAACGAGGGAAGCCGAGAAGACAAGTAGGAGCTCAGATAAGAGCGCTCACCACAGAATTGAAAGTGGACACGAAGATTGATTTCGAACTGGAAATTCACAACCCCATGCATGAACCGATCTTCCTAACCGAAGTAATGGACTTTCCCCCTCCAGGATTTGAAATCATATCAAAGCCTAGCTATTGCAGCTTCGAAGGCTCATACCTAAAAATGAACAAGAAGAGGATTGAACCGGTTACTGCTGAGAAAATCGGGATCTCGCTCAAGACCTCAAGAGAAGGAACCTATGGTTTGAAAGCACGTATTCTATACGAAGATCAAACTGGCAGTCAACAACTATGTGAACTGGCACCAACCAAAATCGACGTCTCAGGGATTGACGTGACCAGACGAATAAGCACAGGGTACAAAGACCTTGACAACCTGCTCCTTGGAGGCATTCCTGAGAACTACGCTGTCATACTGACGGCAATCTCATCCGACGAAAGAGAACTCCTCATCAAGAAGTTTCTTGAGGCCGGCGTGACAAATGGTCAAACCACATTCTACGTCACTGTGGAAGCAAGTGAAGTTGAGGACCTTGTTGAAAACTACCAATCTCACTTTCATCTATTCATCTGCAACCCTCAGGCTGCTACCATGGCCAGAAGCTCACCAAATGTCCACAGACTCAAGGGTGTGGAAAACCTCACAGACATCAACATAGCGTTAACATCTGCCTTCCGGACCCTAGGTCAACCCACAGAACCGAGGAGAGCATGCATAGAGATCATTTCAGACGTACTGCTGCAGCATCACGCTATTCAAACGAGAAGATGGCTGTCAGGGTTAATGCCTGAGCTGAGAGCAAAAGGCTTCACTACGCTAGCGGTGATGAATCCACATATGCATCCTCCAGAGGAAGTCCATGCCATCCTAGGTCTTTTCAATGGGGAGATGAACATCTTTGAGAAAGACACTGGAAAGGGACTGAGAAAGCGTCTGAGAATCAAGAAGATGTACAACCAGAGGTACCTGGAAAATGAGATGCCTCTGGCCAAAACTAGGCTTCTGCAATGGAAGTCCTTATTCTCGAATGTTGATTAGCTGGGATGCTAGCGTAAGGCTGCGGTGGATCTATTGTTCTCCAAATAAAGGCATGTTTGGAAAAACTTCAATCCCGTTCTGATCGATCGAGTAAGGGACAAGACTAGGATTCACTCTGGCGCCTCTCATCTTTTCCACTTGAATAGCTCTGGTCGTTGTTGCTCCCGAGAAGAGCGTTTGCATCATTATCACTCCATGAACCAAGAACTCTTCTTCCAACGCGTTTCTCTCTAGACTCAAGTGTCCAAGCTCAGTAGTTACGAGACAGGTGACATCCAAGTCTGCTAGTGACTCAATCAAATCCAAGATTGCAGTCCTGCGCTCGATAGGATCTGGGAATCGGTACACGAGGGCTGCGAGGGTATCCACAACAACCCTCTTGGCTCCGATTGCAGCGATCTTTTCCTGTAGATTCTCGATGAGCTTGTCGATGGAGAGCTGTTTGCCTCGCAGGCTGCGAGATTCTTCTTTGTAGAGTTTCTCCTTGAGCATGACTACTCGCGACATGCGTGTGGCTTCGATGAAGGCGAATTTCCTCTCTGCCTCCGCCTTTCTGAAATCTCTCCCGAACTGGAGCATTTCCTCATAAAAGTGTTCTTTGCTCTCATCCAGACTGACGAAGACTCCATTTTGACTATCTTCGTACATTCCTTTGTAAAGAAACTGCCCGGCCAAGATCGTTTTCCCAGTGCCGGGTCCTCCAATGACTAGAACTACCCTACCTTGAGGGAAGCCGCCGTCAACGAGGTTATCAAGCCCAGGTATCCCTGTCGCGACTTTCTCTGACATCCAATCTCACCTGAAGAAACTAGATACTCTATGGCGAATATTTATAGGTTATGCACAATGCAGATTCCGATCACGTGGCTATCCAGAGATCTCGCGAAGCCAATCTGATGCGAGTTTCACGTGCTACAGCGATTTGTGATACCCTTTCATAGTCACAATTTGTGACTACAACAGGTGTATTCTACATGTGCGTTGCCTTTTATAGGCTCGACGCCTCTCATATCTTCAAGTGGAAGCGCAATGTCAGACAATACGATACCTCCGAGAAGCACTGTCACTCTGAATAGTGTCAAAGGGGATCTGGAAGTTGGAAGACACGCGATAGTGAAAGGCGAAGGATCGCCTCCAAGAGTGGAGGTTTCTGGGACGATCTACGTTGAAGATGATTGCCTCTTCGAATGTAACGTGCTTGCAGACAACCTTGATGCCGATGGAGATGTGACCATCAAAGGAGAACTGGAGATACGAAACAGAGTCAATATAGATGATGGTCGCTTAATTGTTGATGGAAACATGACAGCAACACGAGTAGATGTAGGCAGAAGTATTCGAGTAGGAAGAGATCTCAAAGTGAAGGATGTGGATGTAGGTGGCCGCCTCGAAGTTGATGGCTCGACCACTGCAGAGAGCATCGATGTCGGTGGCACGTTCAGCGGCCGAGGAGAAGTGGAGGCTCACAGCATTGATGTGGGAGGATCAGTCAAAATCGAATCCACGGTTAGCATCGACGATATCGATGTCGGCGGTGCCGTGAGAGTGGAAGGAGGCAAAATCGCCAGAGTCGACGTTGGCGGCAGTTTTGTCTCACGAGGGTCGCTCGAATTTGAGGAGATCAACGTAGGTGGAACGGTG
>CAYFWV010000078.1:0-10268 GCA_964346975.1 uncultured Candidatus Bathyarchaeia archaeon | reverse complement strand
ATGTCCGCGTGCGCCACCACATCCAAGATCTTCTCATTGATGTCTAAGACCGCGACTTCACAGCCACCGCAACTCGCCGCCCAATAAAAAGCAAACTTCAACTTCTTCTTTTCCATGCTTTCACCAATTTGCTAGATAACAATTTAAGAGGTTAGAAACTGTTACATGTTAAATAAATACTTTGACCTCACCATCACGCTTACATCCAGGCCTCCACAGGCTTCTCGAGGCATGGATACTAGACAATTGCTGTTTGAGGTGACGCGACAAAGGAGGAAAAGCGTGGGGGTGTTCTTTCGCGCATGCTATTTGGAATTGATGGACCAGCGCTTGGAACAGATCTCAGTTTTTCTCTCAAGTGCGTTGTTGATTGCGATGAGTGCAATTCCTGCGCCATTGTCAGCGATTCTATTTATGTCCCACAGTATGCCTCGCAGGTGAGGAAGCTCAGGGAGTTCTTCCATCATTCGGTCACGTTCCAGCTCAATGAATGAGAGCATCTCCAGAAAACTGTTAGCAATTTTGATGTCACCAATGAAGAAGGCGTCAATTGATTTTAGCACGAGGTCGTGGGCTAGGTCGTTCAAGTTGTTTATTCTTTCGACTACTTCCCGAGATAGACGATCTTTGTATTTCTGTAGAAGCGCAATCACTCGTCGCCCGATCTCTTCCGCATAGTCGGCAATTAACTCCAGGTATCTGAGCATGAGGCCGTAATACAGGATGTGCATGGGATCTGTCAGGCCGATCTCCTCTGCGACTTGTCTCTTCCTTTGGGCTGAGACTAGCAGCCGCATGGCAAGCAGGAACATCATGTCAGCTTCGTCTTCACGGTCTATTGCTGCTTTTGCTAGTGATTCGTCGGAGTCCACGAGTGCTTTTACGGCCTCTTTCACGATCGTTAGTGAGATGATCGAGAGTCTGCGGAGCAACATGTCGATCTTGAATTTTCTGGGATCGACAGAGCATTGGAGGGTGATGTGATCTGGTGTTTCTTCGACGATTCCCAAGCCAATGAGTTTCCGCAGTATTCCTCTTGCTTCTTCAATGTGGTCTATCCCTATTCGTTCAGACGAGATCAGTGAGAAGATGTCGCGACCAAGAATGTAGTTGCCGACGATCACGCGCTCAAGCATCTTGGTGTCCATGCACAAGTCTACATTGCAGATGTATTCTTCAGATACCTCTTTAGGTTCGACCAGTTCGTTTGGAAAGACCTTTAGAGAACTATCGCTTTGTTCCATGAAGAATACGCGGTCTCCACGGTTAAGGTGATTCTCCTTAATCCATCTGCTTGGTAGAGAGACTGAGAGGGTTGAATGACCCACTTTCTGTAGCTTTCTAGTCTCGGGCTGGATCTGCATTTGAGACCACCATGGTATTTATAGTATTTACTGTTGCCTATAATATAAGCATTATGTATATATTTCTGCCGAACTATTAATACTCTCAGAAACAGGAGGTAAGAAATATGAAAAAATGGAAAGCTGTAAGGGTCAGACAAGAACTAGTCGACCAAGTCGCAGAAGAGGCCCAGAAGAGCGGCTACGATAGCCTCTCTGATTTCGTCTCCGACGCAATCAGAAATCGCCTACAAACACTCGCAAAACAAAGAGTCTCGAAATATCTTGAGCGAGACAAAACTATCAGAACACCTCTGATTCAAAACGAAGTTTACACACCACGACATGTCTGGGCAAGAGAAACCTCAGAAGGCAACATCGCAATAGGAATCACCGAATACTTCCAGACCAAATTGAAAGACATAGTCAACATTCGAACCGATGCTGTTGGAAAGCACGTCAGCAAAGATGAACCCTTCGGCGTGTTGGAATCCTGGTGGTTTACCTACGATCTACACTCACCGCTCAGTGGCAAAATCGTCGGGATCAACACTGAAGTGATGGAGAACCCATTCATCCTAAACGCAGATCCTTCCATGTGGGTTGTGGAAATCCAGCCAGCACCCACAGAATCCACTTCGTGGATCAACGACACGCTCCAATTGGACGAATACAAGGAGCTCATCAGAAAACCTCCAACAAAAACTGCCAACGAGCCACTCGTCAGTACGTAGCCCCTTGGAACACCCAGCAACGTCTACAAAGCAACAGGACTTGAGGTAGAAATCATGTCAAAATGGAAAACAGTGCGCGTGAGACAAGAGCTCATGAATGCCGTGGAAAGAACACTTGAAAAGACTAGCTATCGCAGTCTCTCAGAATTCGTCTCCGACGCAATCCAAATCCGCCTAGGCGAGCTCAAACGTCAGCCGGTTGATCAGAGTGTCGAGTACCCCTTGATACATGAACGACTGCTTTGCAGCAACCACCACATCTGGACTATGGTGACTCCAGAAGGAAACATCAGGATAGGACTCTCCGACTACGCTCAACGACGATTGAAGGGAATAACAAGTCTGTCCACGGAACCCGTTGGACACAACGTGAAACGAGATGAACCCTTTGGATTCGTTGAAACATGGATGTTCAAATTCGATCTATACTCACCGGCCAGTGGAAGAATCGTCAAGATAAACAACACCGTCGTAGCGGAACCGTCCAAGATTAATGAGGATCCCTATGAAGCGGGTTGGATAGCAGAGATTAAGCCGGAAAGCGTCGTGGTTCTGGAAGAGGAACTCAGGGATCTCATGAGTCCAAACAAGTACAAAGTTTGGGCGATGAAACTGGACCATTTCGCCCAACCTAAAACTCCAAGGTTATAACCACCCTTTTTTCATCCATGCGAAGTTAAGGAAGATTGAAGATGAATGGTAACTGCTGAGAAGCACAGTGTTTCAAAGAGAAGCCTACCTCCATGCCGTGCTGCATGCCCAGCAGATGTCAACGTCCAAGGATACGTAGCGCTCATACAGCAAGGAAAGTTCAAAGAAGCTGTTACGCTCATCAGAAAAAACATGCCGTTCCCAGCCATCTGTGGCAGGGTGTGTTTTAGCCCTTGCCAAGACGCATGTATAAGGAAGGATATTGACGATCCCGTAGGCGTTCGATACCTAAAACGTCTTGCAGCCGACATTGAATTCGAACAAGGACGGATCAAACCGACTCCAGTACCCAAGATTCACGCTGAAAAAATTGCAGTGATTGGCGCTGGACCGGCAGGTCTCAGTGCTGCCTACGAGCTTGCACGACTCGGTTACCCAGTCACCATTTTTGAAAGAATGCAGAAGTGCGGGGGAATGATGATGTATGGGATTCCTGACCATCGTCTGCGAAAATATGTTGTGGAAAATGAAATAGCCTACATACAAGATCTTGGGGCCGAGATAAAGACAGGCGTAGAGTTTGGCAAGGATCTCAAGCTTGAAGATCTCCGTCGTCAAGGGTACACAGCGGTGTTCATAACAATCGGAGCTCAAGTCAGCCAGAAGCTTGGAATCCCTGGAGAGAGCTTTGAAGGCGTCCTCCACGCAGTTGAGTTCTTGAGAGATTTGTGTCTTGAAAAGCCGATTACTATAGGAGAAACGGTGGCCGTCATTGGTGGGGGAAATAGCGCCATTGACGCTGCCCGTACGGCACTCAGGCTTGGGGCCAGGGAAGTCACAGTTCTGTATCGTCGTTCGCGCAGAGAAATGCCTGCCCTCCCATACGAAATCGAGGCAGCTGAAGCAGAGGGAGTACGGTTCGAGTTTCTTGTTTCTCCAATCCGGATCATTGGTGAAGATAGCAGAGTCAAGGCCATAGAGTGCATTCGAATGAAGCTGGGGGAGCCTGACAGCAGTGGTAGAAGACGCCCGATACCGATTGAAAAGTCTGAACACACTTACAAAGTGGAAACAGCGATTGTTGCAGTAGGACAACAATCAGAAGCCCGCTGTCTCCCTCCAACTCTGTTAGATGAACATGGACGGAGAGTCCAAGTCGATCCAGTGACACTTGAAACGAGGATTCCCGGCGTCTTTGCGGGAGGCGATGTGGCAACGGGCCCAGCCAGTGTGATTGAAGCTGTGGCGGCTGGTCGGCGAGCAGCAGTATCGATTGATCGCTATCTGAAGGGGAAGGATATCAGGTCAGATCGAGAACCGGAAGTGGAGGAAACCACATGGGTGAGAGACCCGGCAAAGATCACCAAGAAATCAGAGAGATACACGATTGCTCAAACAGATGTTGGCAGGGTGAAAGTCTCTTTTGAAGACGCAGACAGGTTGCTAGCTAATACCAAGCAAGCTGCCATGCTGGAAGCGCGGAGATGTCTGGAATGTGGTCCTTGTGCAGAGTGTTTGGAGCGTGAGGAACTCTGTGATGCAGATAAGGCGATAGTAGATGAAAACTTGTGCAGCGGCTGCAACACTTGTGTGCTTGTGTGTCCATTCAATGCGATAGAGAAGAACGAACAGGACGTAGCACAAGTGCACGAGGCCTTGTGCAAGGGATGTGGCATCTGCAGCGCAAGTTGTCCAGAGCGAGCCATCAGCATGAAGAAGTGTTCAGAGGCGCAGATCATAGCAAGTGTTGCATCTGCCATGGGAGGTCAGAGTCAGTGATGTTCAAGCCGAAAATCATTGGGTTTGTCTGTAGCTGGAGCCTTCCTAGGGACGTGGAAATCACCAGTCCCCAGGGTGTGGACGGCTATCCGAAATGCAACATCGTCCGACTGACATGTGCTGGCAGAATCGATCCTGTGATCCTGCTGGAAACGTTCATCAAGGGCGCTGATGGTGTCCTCGTAGTTGGATGCCCTGCACCTGACTGTCACTATGTTGAGGGAAATGTACAGGCTGAGGGGAAGATTAAGATGCTGAAGAAGCTCCTCTCCCTGACAGGGCTTGACCCAAACCGCCTGCGATTGGAATGGACTTATGCCACTGACATTGAAGCCTTTGCAAGGATAGTTGATGACTTCCGCAACCACGTGACACACCTTGGTAAGTCCCCATTAGTGGGAAAGCTCATAGATAGAAAGATCCTGACTTCTGTGTTGGCAGCCAAGAAAGCAGCGGAAGACTTCCGCTTGAGATTGATGACGGGAAGAGAAGAGCATCTGGCTGATGCCGTCAACGTCTATGGTGACCTCTTTCCCAAGGGAGAATTCGATGACGTGCTTGAGAAGGTCACTGAAGAAGAATTCATACGCCACAGGATACAACTCTTGGCCCGGCAAAAGCCTATCTCAGTTCTGGAGCTTGGAGCAGCGATTGACCTGGACACAGCCATGATCCTGACTCACATTGTAGAAATGCGCAGCAAAGGCATGATAACCTTGGACCATGTTGAGAAGACTACCCCGTTTTACAAGTTGCCGGAGGTTGAACAGGCGTGACAGAAGAGAAAGTTGGAGCTATACTCGTAGTCGGAGGAGGAGTCAGTGGAATTCAAGCATCCCTCGATCTAGCAGACTCAGGATTCAAAGTCTACGTACTCGATCAGTCGCCAAGCATTGGAGGCGTAATGGCTCAGCTTGACAAAACGTTCCCGACAAACGACTGTGCAATGTGCATCCTTGCGCCAAAACTGGTGGCAACGGGACGGCACCCAAACGTCACCTTGATTACAAATGCGGAAATCACAGGTCTCACTGGCAACGCTGGAAACTTCCGAGTGAAGGTTCGCAAGCGGAGTCGCTACATTAACGAAGAGAAATGCAATGGGTGTGGCCTGTGCGCACAAAAGTGCCCGGTGGAAGCTGTGGACGCCTTCAACGAAGGTCTCAGCCAAAGAGGCGCCATCTATGTAGACTATCCACAGGCGGTTCCATTGAAGTTCGTGATTGACCGTGAAGAATGCATTGGGTGTGGAACTTGCCAGGAAATCTGCAAAGCGAAGGCAGTAGAATATGATCAGCAGGATAGCGAAGTGACGTTGAGAGTAGGATCAATCATCTTGGCTCCGGGCTTCGAACCCTTCGATGCGAGAGTGAAAAGCGAATACGGCTACGGAAGGTTCCCCAACGTTGTGACAAGCATCGAATTCGAACGAATTCTCAGTGCCTCAGGACCATACGGAGGACTTGTGTTAAGACCGTCAGACGGTGAAATTCCCAGGAAAGTAGCTTTCATTCAATGTGTTGGTTCTCGAGACACTCAGATCGGAAACAATTACTGCTCAGCTGCATGTTGCATGTACGGAATCAAAGAAGCCGTCATTGCTAAAGAACACTCGCCAGTGAACTTAGATTGCACAATATTCTACATGGACATTCGCGCCTACGGCAAAGAGTTCGATGCATACTACACGCGTGCACAAGAAGAATACAAGATCAGATTTGTGAGATCGAGGGCTGCAAGCATCACTCAAGATCCAAAGACGAAGAATCTGTACATATATCATGTGCAAGACGAGGACCCCAAGACTGAAGAATTCAACATGGTGGTCCTTTCAACTGGTATGCAGCCACCCAAGGGTGCGGAACAGCTCGCTGACGTCCTAGGGATAGAACTGAATGGCTACAAGTTCTGTCACACAACTACTTTTGCACCTTTGGAATCCTCAAGACCCGGTATTTTTGTGTGTGGAGCATTCAGTGCCCCAAAGGACATTCCAGAAAGCGTTGCCCAAGCAAGTGGCGCAGCATCAAAAGCCATGAGTGTGATAGCGTCTGAACGAGGCAAAGAGATAGTCGAGAAAGAGTATCCCCCAGAAAGGGACGTAAGCACCGAAGCCCCCCGCATAGGCGTGTTCGTCTGTCACTGCGGCATAAACATCGGTGGTGTAGTGAGGGTTCCAGAAGTAGTGGAATACGCCAGCAAACTGTCAAATGTAGTCTACGCCGAAGCGAATCTCTACACTTGCTCACAAGACACCCAAGGAATCATCCGAAACAAAATCACCGAACACAAACTCAACCGCGTGATCGTCGCATCCTGCACCCCCAGAACTCATGAACCGCTGTTCCGAGAAACTGTACGCGAATCAGGATTAAACCCATACTTGTTCGAAATGGTGAACATACGAGATCAATGCAGCTGGGTTCACATGCACCAACCAGACGAAGCCACTACAAAGGCCAAAGAACTGGTAAGGTCAGTGGTGGCAAAAGCACGGCTACTCAAACCGCTCACAAGACCCACAATCGGTGTAACAGCTGCAGGTCTAGTCATCGGCGGAGGCATTTCTGGCATGACAGCCGCAACAGAGCTTGCCAAACAAGGATTCGAAGTCCATCTGGTCGAGCGGGAAAAGGATCTAGGCGGACATCTGCGCAACATCTACTACACTCTTGAAGGTGAAGACCCCCAACAACTGCTCTCCAGGTCGGTGAGGGAAGTCATGGAGAACGACAAGATCCACGTTTACTTGGGCGCCGAGGTTGTGGACGTCCGTGGTTTCGTGGGAAATTTCAAGTCAACTCTATTGCATGAAGCAAGAGAGCAGGAAGTTGAACATGGTATTGTGATTGTCGCCACCGGCGCCCAGGAGTATTCCCCGACGGAATACCTGTACAAAACTGTCGCAGACGTCGTGACACAACATGAGTTGGAAGAAAGACTTGCCAATCACGATCTCAAAGCAGAAGATGTTGTCATGATCCAATGTGTTGGCGCACGAAATGACGAAAATCCTAACTGCGCGAGGATATGCTGCGGTCAAGCGATAAAGAACGCGTTGAAAATCAAAGAGCTACGCCCGGAGACAGAAGTGTACGTATTATACAAGGATGTTAGAAGCTACGGCTTCAAGGAAGACTACTATCGCAAGGCAGCAGCAAAAGGAGTAATATTCGTCAACTACACCGATGACAAGAAACCCCAAGTGACCACTGAAGATGGCGTTCTCAAAGTGACCTTCTGGGAGCCCATAATCAAGCAACAGATCGAACTCGAGCCAGATTTGATTGTCCTCAGTGCAGCCACAATTCCGAATCCAAGCAACAAACGCGTTGCCGAAATGCTCAAAGTTCCCTTGACAAAGGACGGATTCTTTCTAGAAGCCCACATGAAACTCCGGCCAGTGGATTTCCAAACCGACGGCGTCTTCCTGTGTGGAATGGCACACTCTCCAAAATTCATCGACGAAAGCATCTCCCAAGCATGCGCTGCAGCATCGAGAGCAGCGACAATCCTCTCTAAGCAGAGTCTCGAAATGGAGGGTATCGTAGCCAACGTCGACGAAACCCTCTGCAGCGGATGCAAAATCTGTGAGCACCTGTGTCCCTACAGCGCCATCGAAATGAAGGAAGAAGAGGGAAAACCAATTGCCCACGTCATCGAAGCCCTCTGCAAAGGCTGCGGAGTCTGTGGAACAGCATGCCCTACGAAAGCCATCGTCCTGGGACACTTCACAAATGAACAGATTCTGGCGCAGGTCAGAGCAGCACTCTTGGAGGATGTGAGAGCATGACGGATCCAGAGAATTTCAAACCACGAATAATTGGATTCCTCTGCAACTGGTGCTCCTATGCAGGAGCTGACCTAGCAGGAGTCAGCAGAATCCAGTATCCACCAAACATCCGCATAGTTAGAGTAATGTGCAGCGGACGAGTCGATCCAGTCTTCATCCTCGAAGCTTTCAAGAATGGAGCAGACGGGGTGCTGGTCGCAGGGTGTCACCTCCCATCTGATTGCCACTACCTCAGTGGAAACTTCAAGGCATCCAGACGAGTTGCCCTGCTGCGAAGAGTCTTGACAGACTTTGGAATAGAACCTGAACGTCTGAGACTCGAATGGGTCTCAGCAAGTGAAGGAGACAAATTCGCATCAGTGGTTCATGACATGGTGAAACAGTTGAAGAAGCTTGGTCCAAACCCAATCAACAATGGAGGAAACCCAACATGACCGAGACCATGCAGAGATCTGTAAAAAGCAGCGAGATCAAGAAAGATTTCAAGTATGAAGTGAGCAGCATCCATGGAGGAGACAAACTGCTCAATTGCTTCCAGTGTGGAACATGCACCTCAGACTGCCCAATTGCACGATTCAGCGACACCTACCGCCCGCGACAGCTAATCCGCATGGCCCAAATCGGGCTAAGAGAGCAAGTGCTCTCGAGCGATTCACTGTGGCTTTGTGCATCATGCTTCACCTGCAGCGACCGCTGCCCCCAAGATGTGGAAGTCGCAAGTGTGATACGAGTTCTCAAGAACCTCGCAGCCCAGCAAGCATTCGTCCCCCAAGTCTTCAAAGAACTAGGCACCACCATCCTGGAAACAGGCTATGCCTACAGAATCCCGGAACGGAGACTCAAGAAAAGAGAAGACCTAGGACTGCCACCACTACCAAAGAGCAACCTGGAGACCCTGAACACGATCCTAGGCCATGTCCACTTTCAGAAGAGCATCGGAAGAGACAGGTGAAAGGAGTGAAAACACGAAATAGATACCTAATCTTCCTCGGATGCGCCATCCCCTACAGAGTAACAGCTTACGAAGTGTCCGCACGAAAAGTACTCGAAAAACTAGGAATCGACCTAGTTGAAATGCCAGAATTCAATTGCTGCGGCCTCCCAATGGCCTCAGTTGATCACGACATGATGCTCAGAATGGCTGCAAAAAACATCGCTGTTGCAGAGCAACAGCGGTTGAATATTGTCACTCTCTGCCCAGGATGCGCTGGAACACTGAACAAGGTCAACAGAACTCTCAAAGAGAATAGCTCCCTTCGCGAGGAGACAAACAAGTGCCTCAAACAAGCTGGATTAGAATTCAAAGGCCTAATCGAAGTGAAACATCTGGTGCAGGTGCTTGTTGAAGACGTCGGCTTGGAGAGAATCAAGGAGGCAGTAGTGGATCCGCTCACGTCACTCAGCGTTGCCGAGCACAACGGGTGCCACGTGCTACGACCTCGACAATACTCAGGATTCGATGATCCAGAAGATCCCAAGATGCTCAAGAAGCTGATCCAAGTCACAGGCGCAAAATGCTTAGACTACATTGATGAAACAGAGTGCTGCGGATCACCATCTGTAGGGATAAATGACAAGATACCTTTGCAGCTCACCAGAGACAAACTGCTCCATGTCAAAGCTGTGGGATCTCAAGCTTTGATAACGATTTGCCCTTTCTGCCACATGATGTACGAAATGAACCAAGGACGTATTGAGAAGATGTTCAACGAGAAGTACAGCATACCAGTTCTGCATTATCCTCAGCTACTCGGGGTGGCGATGGGTTTCAAGCCTGAAGAACTAGCTCTGAATGAACTTCGAGTCGACTGGTCCAGAATTCTGGACCAGAAGCTAGCGGAGGCGTCATAGCATGGAAAAGAAGAAGTTGAAGTTTGCTTTTTATTGGGCGGCGAGTTGCGGTGGCTGTGAAGTCGCGGTCTTAGACATCAATGAGAAGATCTTGGATGTGGTGGCGCACGCGGACAT
>CAYFWV010000077.1:0-29690 GCA_964346975.1 uncultured Candidatus Bathyarchaeia archaeon | reverse complement strand
TGATCAGGATGGCTGGTGCAGTTCCCACAGGGTTGGGGATGGGTTTGGCTCCTTTAGGAATGGTGGCCATCTTCACTCTGGCGCTGGTTAACTTGAACTCCTTGTGACCTAGCTCTTTTGCATAGGCTTTGTATTTCTGCTCAACCGTTCTCAATGCCGTGTCATCCACAGCAAGAGGGGTGTGAAGCGCTTGTGCGATGCCTTCCAGTGTCTTGTCGTCGAATGTCGGCCCTAATCCACCTGTGACAATGATGAATTGTGGACATCGACTGAGTGCTTCCTGCAAGATCCGTGATATCTCATCCACAAGGTCGCCAACAACTGTTATTCTGCTGACAGAGAGGCCAAGTGAGGTTATCCTTTTGGACAGCCATTGGGCGTTGGTGTTGATCGTCTTCCCGATCAGCAATTCGTTGCCAACAGAGATGAGTTCCACTCTTTCTGACATTCAAGATCACTTGCGAATGATGCCGAGTACACTATTACAGTGTAAGAATTAAAGTCGATGCCCTGTGCTGTTTAAGACGCTATCCATCTTACGTTTTGTTATTTCTTTTTGCCGAGCCACCATTTGAGGTATTCTTTCTGGGTTTTCTTGCGCTCTTCACTGCTGGATTCTAGCCGAGGTCGCAGTTGCTGTCTCAGCTCGATCAGCTCTTGATGAGTCACTGACAGGCCGCAGCTCTTGCAGGCATAGCGTCTTGTCATTGAGATATACTGCATTTCGCCACCGCATTCTGGACAATAGGGCATCTATTTCGTGTCTTCCTGAGCATATCAGCAGAAGCCATAGAGAAATAGCTTTTGGTATTGATCTCCGAAGCCCTTACGTTATGACGTTGATCAGCCCTGTGTCTCTCGCAAGTTTCAGAGCAGTTTCCTTTTCAGACTTGCTGAGCGATCTTCGCAGTTCAGGAATCTCTTGGGCTCGCCATTCAGGCCTGTATTGAAACATCAGGTTCGTTCGAGTTTGGATTCCCAATTCCTCCCGTATCCATTGCAGCGCCTTATGCACACAGCAATGAAGGTGATCCGGCAGTACGAGAATTCGTATAATCACCTCCCCATACTTCGCTCCATATCGATGATTTCGGGTGCAGGCTTCCCAGTATTCTGAGGCATCGGATATGCGCCGAGAGCACTCATTGTTTCCGTACTTGAAATCCAAGAGATACACGTCTGCAAGTCCAGCCAGCAGTCGTGCAGTTTCTGGACTGTAGTAGGAGTTCGAATTCCACACAACAGGAACATTCACATTCACCTCTTGGAAGACCTCAAGCCAGTGAGAAAGCCACGGGGTTGGATCCCCCCCTACGAGGTTCACGTTTCTACAGCCGGTACTGCGCAAGTGCTCTATCGCAGATGCTAATCTCTGAAGAGAATACGGTTCTCCATGTTCTTTCCATTGGGAGATCGTCCAGTTTTGACAATGGAGACAGCGCATAGTGCAACCAAGAGTGAAAATCGTTCCAGACGGTACTAGCTCAGGCTCCTCACCCATATGCTCAAACATAGTTGAAACTTGGAGTTGGCTCCCGCATTTGCAATATCCGAGAGTGTTCTTTGTCCGATCTACACCGCATCTTCGAGTACAGAAGTGGCAGCTCTGCAGAATGCGTTTGGACAGCTCAAGCTTCAAATCCAAAAAGGACTGCGTGGGGGTTTCCATCGTGTCATAGTCAATCATGTGGCTGTCGATTCTGTTCTCGATTCTTCGAAAGGCCTTTAGTAGTCTGTGATGAGCCTTCCAGAGATTTGATGTGGTATCATCTTTGCTGAAGGTGGTCTCAAGCTTCCTGGCGATTCTGAACTTGGCCACTTTGAGGTCTTCCATGACGTCAAAGTACCTGTGCAAGCTTGTTCGAGCATTCTTGTCCTTCAGAACAAGTGCTGCATCCGGTCTCAGAAGTCTCCACATGCTGTAGCCGTCGAGTAGAGTAACTGTCAAACGCACATTTATAGAATAGGCAGTGAGTAGGCCCAACCTGCTCTCTTCTGCGTGTGCCTGGTTCCAAGGTCGGGTAGTTGTCTTAGTAGGAGATTGAGAAGGGGTAGGAGGATCCAGTGGGGTGTAGTTGTCCCTTGATAGGTATGTTGTGACTGCATGTTGGACAACGCAAGTCCTTCGTCAGATGCCATTTCACGATCTCAAAACTGAACCGTTTTATCAGTAGTTCGTTGCAGTTTGGGCAGTAGGTGTTTTCGAAGTTGTGTCCTGGCAAGTTGCCTAGGTAAACGTAGTTTAGGCCGACTTCTTTGTGGGCGATTGTGTAGGCTTCTTCCAGTAGTTTTCTTGGTGTCGATGTTTGTTCAGTCATTCTGTAGTTTGGGTGGTATCGTAGGAGATGGAAGGGTGTCTCTTTGCCTAGGTTGTCATGAATCCACATGGCGAGCTCTCTGATTTTGTTGGCTGAGTCTCCGATTTTCGGTATGATGAGATTTGTAATTTCTATGTGGATTCCGTGCCGCTTCATTTCGAGTAGAGCGGTGAAAATCGGTTGCACCGTGGGCACGGATGAGAATCTCTTGTAGAAGTCTGGGTCTGCGGCTCCTTTGAAGTCAACAGTGGCAGCATCGAGGTATGGGCTGATTGTTTTCACAGCTTCTTCTGTCATGTAGCCATTGGTTACGAATGTGTTGAAGAATCCTACACCTTTTGCGATTCTGGCGGTTTCGTAGGCGTATTCAAAGAAGATGGTGGGCTCTGTGTAGGTGTAGCTTATTCCTTGGCAACCGTTTTCCTGGGTGGCTTTCACGACTTCTTCTGGGGGGAAGTGTCGTCCCGAAATGGTCTTTTCTTGGCTTATTGTCCAGTTGTCACAGAATTGGCATCGGAAATTGCATCCAACTGTGGCTATGGACATGACTAGAGCTCCTGGGTGAAAGTGAGCGAGGGGTTTCTTCGTTATGGGGTCGACGTTGGCGGCACAGGCTTTGGCGTAGTTCAGGGAGTAGAGTTGTCCGTTTATGTTCTTTCTCACAAGACAGAATCCTGTTCCGTCTTCGACTATTTTGCAGTGGCGTGCGCACAAGTGGCAGTGCACTTTGTTATCGGGAAGTTTCTCGTAGAGCATTGCTTCGTGGAGAGACAAGTTCTCTTTTCCCGCCATTGGTTAGGACGGACATTCCTAATACGTTTTTTCGTAAGCTTTATATGTTACCTTTTGGTAATTACCTTTTGGTAACTTCAATGGGACTTAAACTATTACTTGCAGAGAACGACCATATCCTGATGGAGATTCCTCTATCTGCTGAGGCTTGGCCACAAGACGCATTGCGGAGAGAACTGAACGCGTTCGAAGAAGACTTCGAGAAATTCACAAAGCTTTTCGACGCCTTGTCTCACCGAACAAGACTGCAAATGGTAAAGCGACTCTTCGAAGAAGACGACTCTGCTCTGGGGTTCACAGACTTCAGCAAAGACCTTGGGCTTAATCCGAAAATCGTGTGGCAAAACACCAAGAAACTCTGCGAAGGAGGATTGATGCAGAAAGGTGAAGACGGGAAATACGGATTTTCAGAAACCGGCAAAGCCCAATTCCTAATGGTAAGTCTCGTCTTGAAGAATCTGTGCGAGATGTTTGAAAGCATTTGACGGAGGTGAGAAACAGTGACAAAGTATTTTGAAGACGACAGGATCTTCCGGGACTTCGAGAAATTCCGTAAGAACTTCATGAAAGACATACTCAAGGAAATCCAAGATTTCGGAAACAGCACTGAGACAGATCAACTAAAGGGCTCATGGGACATACAGCCAATTAGAAAGCCAGGCGTCAGAGGATTTGTTGCACGCGGTCACTGGAGCACCATGGATACACCATTTGCTGTTCCACAACAGACCATGGAGCAAGCACGAGATCCCCTCACAGACATCTTTGACGAGGAAAAGAACATAAAGATCTATATGGAGCTCCCAGGCGTCGACAAGAATGACATACAGCTCAACATCACAGAAGGCCACGCAGAAGTCAGAGCCAAGAATTTCGCCAAAACATTCCAGTTGCCGACAAGGAACATCGAATTCGAAAAAGCTACGGCATCCTACAAAAACGGTGTACTGGAGATCACTGTTCCCAAAGCTGAAACACAAATCGAGAACGAGAAGAGAAAGACAATAAAAATCGAGTAGTCCAGAGGGATCTTACCCTGAAAACTGAAATCTTAGACATGGATTATAACACCTACATCAGCATCCTAGGCACCGCCCACTTCACCAGAAGAAGCTTGTTGGACGCCTACAAAGCAGTAGAAGAGTTGAGACCTACAGATTTAGCCATAGAACTAGATTTACAACGGTTCCAACACCTGAATTATCAATGTGATCGCTGTCCTTCGAATCAGGATTGCCTAGGGCAATGCGAATTCCTTGGCGCGACAAAAGCCCTAGGGAACATAGATGCCAATATTTGGCTTATTGACATGTCAGAGCGAGAAATTGTGGAGAGGATTCATCAACTTGTACCGGCTTCCAATAGGTACCTGTCTTTTCTAGGATTTCCATTCTTTCACCAAAGGGTCGATGAAGTGACACTCTGGGAGAAAGGATACAAAGATGAAGTACTCCAGCGACACGGAAGACGGTTAGAGTTGCTCCGGGCGAGAGCACCCCACGTTTGGCGTGTCCTGATTGATGAACGAAACATGTTGATGGCTGCCAGACTTGGCTGGATTGTCACAAAGATGCTGAATCAAGGCAAGCAAGTGAAAGTTCTTGCCTTAACTGGGGCTGCGCATGTTGAAGGAATCAAGGATCTCTTAGCCGCGCCAATTCGAATCAAAGAGGAACTGCTGAAATCAGGAGTGGAATTTTCCGCTCCTAGACTTATCAGACGCGTTGGCGTAAACTAGCCCGATCTGCTGCGCTCATCCTTCAAGATGCGGTTCTTTCCATTTAACGGAAGCTTTTTCAAACATCAAAGATAATTCTAGGTTGGTTTCAATACGTGCGAAGCGCAGGATCATTGAAGACCTTTCTAGATCAAGCCAAGGACAGTGAAAGAAAATCCAGCTGGCATGTTGCAGTGGACTTTTACGAGAAGTCCGCAAGGCTTACGCAGAAGGAAAGGGATCACCGAAGAAGCGCCGAGATTCACATGAGAATCGGCTACTGCATCTATCGATCTGCTTTCCAAGTTGAAGTGAAAGAGGATTTTCAGAGCGTCCTGCAGCGAGCCATAGTTGCCTACAATAAAAGTATTGAACTCTTCGATAAAACCAAAGAGACGACAACTCAGGCGCAAGTGCTACAATCCAGGGCCATGATTGCGTATCTCAATTCGCTGCTCGCATCAGATCTGTCCACTGTGAGACGACAATTGGATGAATCCATCAAGCTTGAGACAGAGGCTCTAAAACTGTATGAAAAAGCCCAAGATCACGAAAACATGGGACAAAGCTACAACGATCTCATGATCTTTCTCGCTGGTCGCTTGGACAATGAGTGGAACGCAACATCCCGAGAAGAGCTCGTGATGGAAGCAGCTGAGATTGGTGAGAAAGCAAGAGAAGTCTTCAGCAAACTCAAAGACAAAAGGCAACTCGCGTTGACGTACATACTTACAGGGTTCTTCTGCAGACACGGAGCCTTCGCGCGAGGTAGAGAAGCTAGCAAGAGGGAGGAATATCGGAAAAGAGCCTTAAGCTATCCAGAAAAAGCCTTTGAACTATCCAAGAGCCTCGGAGACAATTACCTGATAGGACTAGCTAAAGTTCACCTTGGAAATGCGCACCTAGACATCTCAGGCTCCACCGGACAGCAGGAAGCCGAGCTTTTCGAAAGAGCATTACACTATGGTCTCTTGACGAAGAATAATCTTCTCATCGCTGACTCTTACTTCGGGCTTGAATTCTCAAAGCATTGGCAGGTAGTGACCCAGGAGGATCCGGAAAAGGCGCGAGAGGAATACGAGACACTCTGCAAATATGGCGAACAAGCTATTCACCACTACAGCCTTGTCGCATGCAACACTGGAGCAGCCATGGCCTGCCAGATGATGCTCAATTCAGTCGAAGAGCTATGCAATATGGAGACCAACCATGCAAGGAAACTTAAGTTCATAGAAACCGCCCTACAAGTCGGCCGCAAAGGCCTGGAATACGCACGTGTTGCCAACTCAATGGCCGCCACATCCCTTGTGACTAATGTCCTTGGAACTGCATTAGTATGTCGATCCAGAATTGAAGGAGACTTGCAGAAAAAGACAGCTCTTCTCAAGGAAGCACTGAAGAACATCGAGGAAAGCATAAGCATTCAGAAGACAGCAACTGCGCTAGCCAATTTGGAGCCGATCGAAGGAAATCTTGCTCTAGCCTACTGGCACCTATCTCTAGGCCAAGTTGAACTGGCAAACATCGAGGAAAATAGGGCCGAGAAAACACGATCACTCAAAGATTCCATCGAAAACATGCAGATAGTCTCCGAATATTGGCGAATCTGGATTGAATCGCCATGGACCCGCATGGAGAAACCTCACCTGTCTTTCGAAGCCATGGTCTACATGAAAAAGGGAAAGACACTGAACCAACTTTTCGCCATTTCCAGTGAAAGAGCTTTCTTGGAAGAAGGAATAGAGGCCTTTAGAAGATCAGTCGTCACAAATGACAGAGCTGATCTCCCCAGCCGAGTAGCAGAAGCATATTGGCAAATAGCCAGAAACTATAGTCAACTTGCAGAGTACTCAGAGTCCGCAAAAAACTTTGCATCAGCATCAGAAAGATATCGCCTGGCAGCTGAGAAGGTCCCTCAGCTCGCAGGTTTCTACATGGATTATGCTATCTACATGCAGGCTTGGAGTGAAATCGAGAAGGCCAGACGAAGCCACACCGTCGAACAATATCACAAAGCCACAGAGCATTATAAGAAAGCTGCTAGCCTTCATGAATCCACCAGACGATGGACCCATCTTAGCAACAACTACTATGCATGGGCCAGACTGGAGAATGGAATAGATCTCAGCAGAAAAGAGCACACGGAAGAGGCTAGAAATCAATTCCAGCAAGCCGCTGACCTTTTTCAAGAAGTGGAGAAAACGGTTCAAGCGAAACTAGGCGAAGTCGAAGATGCAGATGAGAGAGCGGCTCTCACCAACATGGTGAAAGTCTCCGAGATCAGACTCACGTATTGTCTTGGACGCATATCACTTGAAGAAGCGAGAATTCTCGACCAGAAGGGAGACCATACTTTGAGTTCTATTAAGTACAGTCTCGCTGCAAAAGCATTCAAGACAATCGCAGCTGATGCGCCCTCCGAACACGAGCGAAAGGAACTACAGTTCATAACGTATTTGTGCAAAGGTTGGGAGAAAATGGCGCTGGCTGAAGCTGAAGCATCACCAGATCTGTATTCTGAAGCCGCTCAACTTTTCCAGGAAGCAAAGCGTGAGAGCACAAGTGAAAAAGCAAAGAGACTGGCCCTGGGTCACAGTCGGTTTGCCAAAGCACTGGAAGCTGGAGCCCGATTTGAAGATACTAGAGACTTGGCACTATATTCCAACGCCTCACAACACCTGGAAAGCGCAGCCAGCCACTATGTAAGAGCCGGCTTCACAAGCGCCTCCGAATATGTGAAAGGAACCCAGCGTCTTTTTGACGCCTATGTCTATGTGGACAACGCCAAAAGGGAAACAGACCCAGAGAAGAAGGCGAGATACTACTTGATGGCGGAAAGAGTTCTGCAAGCTTCAGTGAATTCCTACTCAGACGCCAAGCATCCCGAAAAGAGCGAAGAGGCTCAAAGATTGCTCGCAACGATTCGAGAAGAACGAGAGCTCGCCACCTCCCTCAGCGAAGTCTTCCGCGGACCAATCATGCATGCAGGTGAAGACACGTTCTCAACACCAACCATGACACAGGAGAAGCCTGTCGGGCTAGAACGATTTGAGCACGCAGAAGTTGAAGCAAACATCACGCCTAGCAGACAACATGTAAAGGTTGGAGAGGATATCAGCTTGAAAATTGACATTGCCAACGCAGGGAAAAGCCCAGCACTCCTAACCAGAATTGCAGACATATTCCCAGCTGGCTCAAACTTGATCACGAAACCTGCATCCTATCCTCTAGAAGGTAACAGCCTGAGCTTGAAAGGAAAAAGGCTTCCACCCCTCAAAACTGAGGAGATCACACTAGGCTTCAAACCGAAGGATGAAGGCGCCCTCATTCTGAAACCAACAATATTCTACTTGGACGAGAATGGGAAAGACCGGACCTATCAACTCGAACCCATAAGAATTGAGGTTTCGGAAACCCTTCCCGGCCGAATCACAACTGGATTCAGATACCTTGATGATATGCTGCTTGGAGGCATACCTGAAAACTATACTGTCATATTGACTTCACCTTCATCCAATGAACGAGAAAGATTGGTTAGAAACTTCCTTCTGGAAGGAACCAAAGAGAACCAGATCACCTTTCATGTTATTGCCAAAGCAAGTGATTCAAGAGTCCTTGCTGAAGAATTCTACACAAGCTTCTACCTCTTCATCTGTAATCCTCAAGCAGACAGCATCATCAAAGACCTGCCAAACGTGTACAAACTGAAAGGTGTTGAGAACCTAACCGATATCAGTATCGCATTATCATCCGCGCTCCGCAGATTGCCAAAACCCCCAAAGGAACCGAGGAGAGCCTGCATCGAAGTAATCTCAGACATCCTGTTACAGCACCATGCAGTTAAAACTCGACGATGGTTAAACGCACTCATCCCGGAACTGAAATCTAATGGTTTCACCACGATGGCAGTGATGGATCCGGGAATGCACCCTCCACAAGAAGTTCGGGCAGTTCTGGACTTGTTTGAGGGAGAAATCGACATTTCCGAAGAGAACTCACGATCCATCCTGAGAATCAAGAGAATCAACAACCAAGAGTATCGTGATGAACCACTTCTCCTCAACAAACAATCCTTCCACACATAGAGCAGCTCTCATCGACTGAATCCACTGTGACTCTGATTGTGTCTCACAGGTGGTCAACCAGCGCTTCATTGAGTATGCTCTCAGTTTCCAAAACTCATAAGAACTGAGAGAGAAGAGTGGTAAGCAGGGATTAATCATGCAGAAGATGAAGGATATTGATTACAGGATTCTGTCGGAGCTAATGCGGAATTCCAGGACAACTGATAGAGCACTCGCCAAAAAGATTCAAGTTTCCCAACCAACGGTGACCCGAAGAAGAGCCAGCCTGGAAAAGAGGGGCACACTTGAGTACACCAGTATCCCCAATTTTAGGCAGCTAGGCTTCGAAATAATGGCATTTAGCTTCAGCAGATGGACCCCTGAAGCGATGGGCAAACTCGTTGACAAAGAAGAATTCTCAAAACATATTCACAAGTTTCTTGCCAACCACCCAAATGTCATCTTCGGAACTACGGGAGGGGAAGGCCTTGGAGGCATGAATTCAGCAGCGATCTCAGTGCACAAGAATTTCGCAGACTACGTAAAGTGGGCGAAAGAGATCAAAGATCACTGGGGAGAATACGTGTCAAAATTCGACAGTTTCATCTTCAGCTTGTTTTCCAGTAATGTTGTGAGACATGTCACTTTCAAGAACTTTGCAGACTGCCTTGATCCTGATATGCGCACATGAGACAACAGTTCGAATCCCATAGTTCAACGCGTGAATTCGAATTCTTCGGTCCACCACGAGTCAGATTGCGTAGACGGGCTAATCACTTATTATGAATCCTGCATTCTTTGTCTATTATGATCTCAATAATTGGTGCTGGCAAGGTCGGAAGTTCTGCTGCGTTTAACATCTTGAGATCTGGGATCAGTGACGTTATAATTGTGGATGCCGTAGAAAACTTGGCGGGTGGCGAGGCACTGGATATGATGCAGGCGCAGCCTGCAATTGAGTTCGATGGTAAAATCCGAGGCACATCTGCCGTCAGCGAGATAGAAGGCTCAGAACTCGTCATAATCACCGCAGGAAAGGCACGACAACCATCCATGTCTAGGCTTGATCTTGCACGGGAAAATGCACAGATAGTTAAGTCTATAGTGAAAGACGTTGTCAAATACGCACGTGATTGCAAGCTCATGATTGTGACCAATCCAGTGGATATCATGACATACGTGGCCTGCAAAGCATCAGGATTCGAGAGAAACCGAGTCTTCGGGATGGGTAACATTCTTGACACCCTACGTTTCCGATCATATATAGCAATGGAGCTCAACGTGTCAAGGGAAGACATTCGTGCCCTAGTGATTGGAGAACATGGAGACTCGATGGTTCCTCTCGTGAACTACGCTTCGGTCTCAGGAATCCCGATAACGGATTTGCTCAGCAGCGATCAGATTGAGAAGATTGTGAGCCTGACGAAAACTTCTGGAGCTGATGTTATCAGGCTAAAGGGATCAACAACCTTTTCACCAGCCATTGTCATCGCCATCATGGCGGATGCTGTCCTCAGAGGTCGGAATCGAGTTATGGGAGTCTCAACCTTTCTGAAAAGTGAATACGGACTCTCGAACATTGCAATCGGTGTCCCGGTGGTCCTCGGTAGAAACGGGGTCGAAACAATCTTGGATCTCAAGCTGGAGCCAGAAATCGAGGCAGCCTTTCAGAAATCTGCCTCAGTGATAAAGGAGAGTCTCCGCAAACTGCATTATTAAATGTGAGCACACTTTGCATGAGCCACCAGGTTCAAACGAAAGTCCTCCATGCAACTTGAATAATTCATCAAGACACTTGTGAAGCCTACCCGGTACTGCAAAAGCAATAATATCCGTATGGAACTTATACTATAGGCGAATGCCTCAAGCTGCTGAGCTTAAGAGAGTCGTGGCGAGAAACAGGTTAGTCTAGAGATGTTCCTCAAGGTATACACGGACGGTGCCTCAAGAGGCAATCCTGGACCGTCAGCTATAGCCTTCATAATTCTAGATCAAGCTGGGAGGAAGCTGAGAGAACACTCCGAGTATGTTGGAGTAGGCACAAACAACCAGGCTGAATACAAAGCGTTGATACTCGCTCTTGAGTCTGCAGTCAACTTCGGTGATGAGCTAACATGCTGCATGGACAGTGAACTTGTGGTGAAACAGATGAATGGAGAATACCGAGTGAATGACCTGAAAATGAGAAATCTTTGGCGGCAAGCGGTTGCTCTCAAGGAAAAGTTCAAGAGAGCTGCGTTTGTTCATGTTCCGCGAGCAAACTCATACATTGAAAGAGTTGACCGGCTTGCCAATGAAGTGCTTGACAGAATTAGCCTGCAAACCCCCAGCGACTCAGTCAGCAAAGCAAATCGACAACTCAAACTGACAGACTACTGACAACACTGCCTCAAGACCTATGTGAACAGGGACTCCTGAATCATTGATCTTCTCGGGCATTCATCCTTAACACTTGAACAATCGCTAGGACAACGAAGTAGAAGACCATTGCTGTTGGGAAGATGATCCAGATTCCTGAGGATTCTATCAGCGCACCCAGAGCAATCGGCATCATGACTCCTGTGATGCTCTCAGGGATGAATTGCAGGCTGTACGCTGTTCCTCTCGATTTGTGCGGCACGATTCTACTGACCATTGAAGTTGTGATTGGCATGGTCATGATATTGAAGAAACCGTAGATGAGATAGAATAGCACAGTCTGAACTGCTGACGCTGATATAAACATGAGAAATAGGGCGACAGTCGCTGTCGAGACGATCAACGTGAGTGACTTGCGCCATCCTAGCTTGTCCCCTCCGTAGCCACCTACGATCACGCTTGTCAAGCCAACCAAGGGATTCAAGCCAAAGATGATGCTCGCCAGACTGGCATCTAACTCCTTGCTTTCAGTCAGGTAAGTTGTCAAGTATGTGGAAATGGTTCCACTCGCGAGGCTACTGAACAGCATCAGTAGAAGAAAGGACATGAAGGCTACAGACATAATATCCTTTAAAGGAGCCGTCAAATCCTTCTTCACTTCCTCATCACGATCATATGGAATACTGTCAAGTTTGGCGAAAAGAGCTATTATTGCCACAGCAAGAATCGGCGTAACCCATATCAGGTAGGTGAAGCGCCATTCAAACCAATTCAACAGGAGCCCCAGCGTGAGCGGCCCTAGAGAGATTCCTAGAGTGCCGCAGGCTCCGTGGAAGCCAAAGCCTCTACTCGTGAAGTCTGGAGGTGAAATGTTGCTTGTTGCACTCAGAGCTGATGGATGATAAAGCGCGGACGACAATGCGATTAAGGAGAACCCTAGAATCAATAGATACAAACTTGGAAAAGCTATGATGATCACCACGGCGAAAACCTGCAAGAAGAGACTCAAAGAGATCAGCCACGAATGAGTCAAACGGTCAGCAAGCAATCCGCTGGGGATCGAGAAAACCAGCGAGAAGACTCGAGGGATGGACACTACTATGCTGGCAATCAGGATTGACAGGTTGAATTCTTTGATTAGAATGGGTAGAAGAGCAAGTGGAAGATTCGTGTAGACATGGAGCAGAGTGTGAGATGCACACAAAAACAGCAGCTTAGATCTGAAGCCCATCCTCACGCTCAGCTCACTGCACACGCAATATTCAGCGTAACCTGCAATTCAGCATAAAACCTTTAGCCCAAAGGACTTCAGGCCATGTAGTTCAGACAACACGGTGCAAAGTCCCCTGCACGCGTGTGAGCAATACTTTTCACCACGGTGTCGCGCCAATCAAGAGCCGTCCTGAGAACGCTGGTTGACGCTTCAGTCTGGCTCGTGCGAGCTGGACTATGTCTTCGCGATTAATGCTTTTATTCTCAGGTTGTCAATTATTGAGTATGGTGCTTTGATGGTTGAAGTCAGTGAACTAAATGGGAAAAAGGTAATCACCACGGATGCCTTCGAAGTGGGTAAAGTGTCAGGCGCCGAGATGGATGGAACCTGGAAGATCACCCATCTACATGTGAACTTGACCAAAGAGGCAACAGATGAGCTCGGCTTCAAGAAACCTATGCTGGGTCACGTTGCGATCTGTCTGCCGATTAACCTCGTCCAGGGATTTCGAGATGTCATCACGCTTAACAAGAATAGAAAGGATCTCAAAGGAATCCCTGAATGCAAAGGAAACTAGTCCACTACTAGATGCGAAAATCCCTTCCACAGAACTCCCTTTGTCTCAGTGCGCATTGTGCAATGCAGGACTCTGGTGGTCTGCATCAAATGAGAAGTGCGCGCGAGATATGTTGCTAGACACTAGGATCCTACAAAACTGCCTAGTCACCTCTCTGCGGGGAAGTTCTCGTTGCACCATCCATCCACCTTGCTGATGAGAGGGTGAGCAATCTGCTTTTTCGCTCGCCCTCCAGATAAAATCTCGGTTTTCGTTTATAAGCACATCAAAGAGGCGGATTTTCGAATATTTAACTTCAATGAGGCATTTTCGGGCTTTGTTTCAAGGAAAAATACATAAATATGAGTCTCATCCCCTTTAGAAGTTTTTTGAGGATACAACGATGCAAAACTGCTCTGAAGACGAAGACTGGGACGAAGACTGGGAAGACGAAGATTAGAGGAAAAAATAATGGCGAAGAAAAAGGGAAAGAAAGGGAAGCAGAAAGGAAAGGAAAAGAAGTAGAGGCCAGCTGTCTTTTCTAAACCACCCTCCTTTTTTCTACATCTTCACTAGGTTTTCAATGCATTTGCATTGAGGTGAGATTGAGCGTTCATGAACGTAGACGACTCTGCAGCACGTGCACGAGATCCAATAATCCCCTGTGCCCGCAGATTCTATCTTTGTGCCAAGCCCACCACATTTCCGTCAGGGTCGAAAACTGCTGCCAATGTGTCTCCCCACGGTTTTTTTGTTGGCGGGTATTTGACTCTTGCACCAATGTTTCTTAGGTGTTCAAAGGCTTCTTCAATGTTGTTCACTCTGAACCATAGAGAATGAGCTCCAGGGTGCAGAAACTGATCTTCCTCCACCTGATCAAACCCCAAGTATGTTCCCCGCACATGAAATCCCAAGTGGGCGTCTCCTTGAGGTTTCGGTTCGTCAAGCCCCAGACCTAGCCGATAGAATTCTGCCAGTTCATTCATTCTTGTTGTGCAGATGATCACAGTGTCCAAGGACGTATTTAGTCTATCATCTTCCATATTGCATCAACTCCCTCATTAGCTCCACCAGTATTAAGTTTCTTCCACAAACCATGAAGCTTCAACTCCAGATAATCACACCCTCTCCCACTTCACAAGGACCTCAGCATGAGTGAAGGAAAAAATTCCTAGTGTGAACGTCTGAATTCCTGATGCCGACAAGGAGTATGAGCGATTCATTGTTCCTCTGAAGATTCAACTACGGGATCAGGCTATCGAAACCGGCTACGGAGTGAAACGGCAAGTTCAAGACTTCGAGTACTTCAAGCAGCTAGCTCAGCAGACAGGATTCACAATGGCTAGCGAGCGGATCACAGGACAAACACTCTGTTCAGAAATGCCGAAAAACCCTCCGACCTGCAAGACACGGAAGGAGCGCCTCAGCGCGGAAACCAAGCACATGAAGATCAAACCGCCGCGGAGCAGGCCCAAAGCATTCCATTACTCAATCCCTTAATCCTGAGAACCATAGGCTTCGAAACCTACATGAATAACAGGTTACTTCCGATTATCAAACCTATTCCCAGACCGGAAGCCAAGCCTAGGTTCGACAAGAGGCCGATGGCTAAAGCAATTACTCCAGACACATTCGCGGCCAAATACCTTCTAGTCCTCTCCAATTCTATCCCAGAACACAATAGAAGGGCTGCATGATAAAGGCTTGTCGCTCGCCGATCTCAGCTTTCCCTTGCTGGACCAGCAAATGAGTCCACGCTTTGCTCCACATAGCATCAGATTGGTTTGTTGATCACTTAATAGCCCGCTTCACAGACAGAGGAAACGCGAACGCGTGTGCTTGCGTAACTCATAAGAGCTGACCTGAGCAGTTTCTTGGATGATGTGATTTGAAGAAGTTGCAGCCAATGCAAGATGCTTTTGGTCAGGAGATGTGGGCTTGTTACCAAGGAGAAGAAGCTGTTGAGATAGTTGAGCGAGATGATGGTTACTTTGAGGCCTCGCCAAGTGGCCCTAAGAGTTACTTTTCAAGATTTGAAGAGTGGCCACTCTTCGAGAAGAAAGCCATGGAACTTGTGAGAGGCAGAGTTTTGGATATTGGTTGTGGAGCTGGAAGACACTCGCTGTATCTGCAAGGGAGAGGGTTGGATGTGGTTGGAATTGACAATTCACCTTTGGCTGTGGAAGTTTGCAGATTGAGAGGCTTGAAGAAAGCCATAGTGATGCCGATCGAAGACCTGGATTTCGAACCTGACTCCTTCGACACAATTGTTATGATGGGGAACAACTTCGGGCTATTTGGAAGCTTCAAGAAGGCTCGAATGTTGCTGAAGAGATTCCACAAACTCACCTCTGAGAGCGGGATGATCATCGCTAGCACTCGCGACCCATATCAATCTGATAATCCAGATCATCTAGAATACCACAGACTGAACAAGGAGAAAGGGCGAATGGGTGGGCAGCTGAGGTTGCGAATCAGGTTCAAGAAATGTGTTGGCAAATGGTTCAATTACCTTATGGTTTCAAGAAAGGAGATGGAAACCATACTTGAAGGAAGTGGTTGGAAGATCAGAGAATTCATAGATTCCACTGGCGCAGAATACATCGCTGTCATAGACAAGTCGAGTGCGCTCACGAAGAAGACTAGACAAGTTTGATCAGCAGACAGCGGGTTCATCTTGGAAACCAGAGCTTAAGTAGCTTGCAGTTTCTAGTTTTATGTGGTTGGGAAAATAAAGATTCTTCTCCTTTCTCTTCGGACGAGATTCTTCTAACCTTTCCCCTTCCCAACCATCAGAACAGGAAGACGCGGCTAGAGATCTGTTGTAATCCGACGATGAAGTGATGTGTCCCAAAAAGCCATAAGACCCAGACCCCTATTAAGTCCTAGCTAAGAGGGATGGAGACTAGAGACACGTGCCAACCTGGATATGCCAGCAATGCAAGACTGAATACACGGGTAGATGTAGACAGGCAACCTGCAGCACTTGTGGAGCCCCGAAAGAAAAGCATGTGAAGAAGGCCTAACTATGGGCCAGATCATCTGTCACCTGGAAATCCCTACCACGGATTTGAAGAAGACAGGTGCTTTCTATAAGGAACTCTTTGGGTGGGAAATCGATTACAGTTGGGGCCCGGATATGGCGATGTTCAAAACAGCAGATGGACAACTTAGTGGAGGAGGATTCGATCGAAAAGACACGATCACCCCGGGCGTCGTCATCTACGTGCAAGTGGATGACATAGACGCAGTTCTCAGGAAAGCTGAGCAACTAGGTGGCGAAAGGCTTCAGGGCAAAACTGAGATTCCGAGAGACATTGGGTGGTTTGGACTCTTCAAGGATCTTGATGGGAACACCATTGGCCTGTTTACTGAGAAGCAGTAACATCATTTCCCTTTTCTTTGTCAAGATTGTAACGACTCACATGTGCTCATGCAAAAACCCGTATCCGCCTTCCAATCTCAAGAAAAGCCGAGAGACCCAGCTCGCTCCTCCAAGAGAAGCGTTGGCGCATGGAAAGACAAGGAATCTAGAGTGAAGCACAAACAGCACTCGTATGATGATCGACTTGTTGATATCAATGAAGGTTTCAGCAGTTTTGGATTCAGCTTTCGTTCTGACTTTGACTCTTTCTGCTTTGATTCGATGTGAGCCGTGTCATTCTCGCTCGCCTCTTCACTCGCGCCTCCTGAAGAAGCGGACTCTCTGATTCCTCGAGTCGACTCTCACACGTCTTTTGAAGCCAGAGCCATCTCTGTAAATGCCAGTTGTTGGACCAGATTTCGCTCTGTTCCTTCAACCACTGTCCCATCCCCACCACTTTCTGCCGATGGAGATTTTCTATGATCGGCAGATGATGGAGCCAAACTGGGTTGTAGCAGAACTGAATGAGTTTTGAGCACGGAAGATCTCTGCAGTCTCTGCAGGTTCCATGATCTTCGTGTCCAGCGCAGCACTTGTAGATTTCGCATCGCGTATGGTGGTCTGACGCAGCACACTTCCCACATTCGCAGCCACAGCCATGACAGGTTTCATAGATCAGATAATCAATGCAAACTCCACAGTAAAGACCGCAAGGTGCTGCTAGGCTCTTGCCACCGTGCTCACACATCATGCGACTTCACTGCTCTCCACTACAGTGGGCAGGGGGCTCAGGACTGAGTGGTGCTCACCCTTCGACAAACGCTTTGACTCGTCTCACTCCCTCAATGATTTCATCTTTGGCTGTAGCATAGCTGAATCGTATGTATTCATCAGTTTGACCAGGATTCTTGTCACCGAAATGAATATCCGCCAAGCAAGCAACTCCTTTGTCCAGTAACATCTTTCTGAACTCTTCAGACGATTCTGCTTTGACTTTTCGGCAAGCCTGTGTTACATTTGGCCAGACGTAGAATGCGCCACCTGGACTCAAGCATCGGATTCCTTCGATATTGTTGAGCAATTTCACGATCAGATCTCTCCGTTCTCTGAAGCTTCTCGCCATCTTTTCCGATTCATCCTGCGGGCCATTCAAGGCTTCGACAACGGCCCATTGAGTCGGTTGGTTTGCACAACTGTCTGTGTTCGTCATCCATCTGGCAAAATGTGGGGCTAATGTCTTGTTGGCTGCATAGCCCAACCGCCAGCCCGTCATCGCATACGCTTTGGAGACACAGTCAACCATGATTGTTCGATCCAGCATTCCATCCAGCGAAGCGATTGATTGGAAAGGGGCATCGTAGGCTAGGGTTGAATACACCTCATCGGAATACACCCAGAAGTCATGATCTTGAGCGAGGTCCGCTATTGCTCTCAATTCTTCCTTCTTGAGAACGCTCCCTGTTGGGTTTTGGGGAGAGTTGATGATTAGCATTTTCGTCTTCGGTGTGATTCTTTTCTTAAGATCTTCAATATCAAATGCGAATTCTTTTGATTCCACGAGTGGAAGTGGAATTGGCCTGGCACCATGAGCAGTGATCTGACTTTGATAAATTGGAAAGCCGGGATTTGGATAGATGATTTCATCACCAACACCGTAATCGGTTGTGCACAGGACGCTCCAGTATATGAACGGTTTTCCACCACATGCAACTGCAATGTGTTCAGGTTTGACGACAACTCCTCTTGTTCTGCTGAATCGCGTTGCTGCTGCCTTCTGCAACTCAAAGATGCCTGCGGAAGGTGTATACCCGGTCTTGCCTTCTTTCATTGCCTTGATTGCTGCTTGCTTGATGTTTTCAGGCGTGTCGAAATCCGGTTGGCCAATACAAAAATTCTTTATATCTGCTCCATCTCTCAATCGTCTGCTGACTTCAGCCAAGACTGTGAACGCGTTCTCGGTGCCTAATCCACTTGTTCTTCGAGATATACTTGTCATTCTAATGCCCTCCAGGACAGTGGATAAGGATAGAGAGGATTATCTTATAGGCTTTTCAGGAGGCAGCAATCCCGGCTGTCGAGCTAGAGACCTGATTCTTGCTCATGAGCCCTTATGAATGCCCCGCTTCTACATTCTCACGATTCTGTACGAGGGAGCGACCCATGGTTATGGCATATTAGGCAGATTCAGAAAGCGTCTGGGAAAGGCGATCAGCCCAAGCCTCGTCTATCCGTTTCTCAAGAAGCTTGAGGGAAAGGGCTTGGCAATACACACTGACGACCCAGTCGGCGAAAAGACTAGTAAGATCTTCGAGCTCACCGAAGAAGGAAGGAAGCTTTGCACAAAGCTCTTCCGAAGATTCGACAAACTGATTTCCGTAGCCATTGAAGCAAACCTTGAAGTCTGTGCACATTGCGGATGCAAAGTCTGTGAAGGAGGATACCGCGAAACAATAGCTGGCGTAGAGGTCACTTTCTGCTGCGTACACTGCGCCCGTTCCTATAAGGAATAGGAGTCTCCGGAATCCACTTGCACGCGTTCCTGGAGAGCTTCAGATAGGAGAAACTCGGAAGGAGGTTTCCAGGATTCACTCCATGTGGCAACTGACAGGCCCCAGTTGCGGATTCTAGACTGACCCTGGAAACCCCTCAAAGGCTTGAGGGTGCCCTCCCTAAAAGCCTTCCTTTCACACGGATATCCTCTTTGTTGCGTCAGTCGCCTGAGTGACTCCCATAGATCTTCTCTGTGACTTGAAGGGTGAGAGTTGGCTAGAAAATCATACTTATCCAAATGGCAACCAAGATTCCGCAGACAATGAGCGCCGAAACTATGAAGAACGCAACGTTCTGCCAGAGATCGAATCCTGTTTCGTAGAAAGCTAGGAATGAGATAGTGAAGATCAGCCAGAAGAAGACGACGCCAACTGTGCTGACGATTCTCGTTCTAATGGAAACCATGCATCTCTTTATCAGATGATCTGGTTAAATAGCTTTGCACGCGTGGTCTCGCCCTGTTTCATCAGAGCTGCTTTGCAGCTGGTTCGACAGAGGGCAGAGTAGGCTACGTGAACGCATAGGCGTGACGACAGCTGTGTTCGGTGGAGATCCCTCAATGGCTCTCTGACTGGTCTGAATGGATGCCTGAAGAAGGAATAGGCCTTTGATCAAGCGTTGCCAGATAAACACGAAAGGAAGCAAGTTGGCAGCTGTTTTGCGAGGTTCTTGCGTAAAGCATATGAAACAGCATTGAACACTTTCCTCATGGGAATGGTAGAATTATGAGTGAGAATCTTGCTACTCCGTGTGGTTCATACTGCGGAACCTGTGAGTTCCTCAATAGAGAAGAGAAGCCCAGTTGCTCAGGATGCCGAAACCAAGCTGGACACGTTTTCTGGGGTGACTGTAAACTGTTTGCTTGCGCTAGAGATAAAGGAGTTGATCACTGCGGGAACTGTGAGGAGTTCCCTTGTGAACTCTTCGTAAATCAGTTCGATCCTGCTCATGGTCAGAAGAGCGCCTTCACAAGGGCTGGACTATTAGCTTATCGGAAAAAAGCTGGAACAAAGAAGTACATAGACATGATTCAGAAACTGGAAGGAGTCAAGAACTCTTCGCGCAGCTAGTGATTCGCGTTTGTGACTGATTGGGGAATCCTGTGGCCGACAGATGATCGCGGAGGACCCTATTTTCAGAGGTGGCACTGAGCTCCCAGCGTTCGCTTCATTAGGGTTGGATCATCAGTTTGCGAGGCGCAGTCCTCCTCCAGCATATGGAGAAGCTGGGGACCCGTCAAAAGACAAAATAGTTGGAGGATGGGTTCATAGTGATTGGTGAGTCTATCTTTGGGCGATAGGGATCTGGTTGGGCGATGTGGCCTCTATTGTGGGGCATGTGGGATTTACAGAGCATACAAGGATGATGGAGAGTATCTTGGACGAGTGGCTAGCGTCCTCAAGTGTCCTCCGGAGAAAGTGCGTTGTGAAGGGTGCCAAGTTCTGACGCCTGAATGTTGGGGCAATGACTGTGAAATCGTTAAATGCCTAGATGAGAAGGGACATCAGTTCTGCTACGAATGCTCAGCCTATGACACGCACAGCTGTCACAGATTCGAGAAGTTTTCCGGAGAATACTTGAAGGAAGACAAGGTTGACCTGAGAGCGAACCTGTCGAGAATTAAGGCTGGCGAGGTTGATGCCTGGCTCAAAGAATCTGCAGAGCACTTCCGATGCGTCCACTGCGGCAAACCGTTACCGACATCATCCTTCCGAAAAAAGTGCTACCACTGTGGCAACACGCTTCCTTCTTGAATCGGCTAGACGCTTAGATTGTCCGTTACGAGTCTTTCATGAGAAGCATGCACGCTTCTTCGTACACGCGCAGTGTTCAGGTCAACACTCGAAGTCATCAGGGACTCTCGTTGGATTTCGCAACCTGCAACACCTTGATGCCAATGGACCACCTTCATCAACTCTTCGATGTGTGTTCTTTTATGCTCAACCGTTTTCAACGGCAGGTAGCAGCAATCGAGGATCGACCACTCGTCCGTACCCTGTGATGATCGGCTAAACTGTCGGTCCACTTAGAGTCCGGACGCAAGGGAGTAAGTGACTTTGATGTTCATGTAGATGTGAATTGACAGATCTATGGATTTAGGATCTGTGGACCATTGGAACTATGGTGGGGGAGCCCCGAAGGTTTCACCGTATGCGCTGGCAATGGTGACGATGTCAAAGATGTCAATCACTCCACCTGGTGGAGCCAGGTCGGCTCCTGGAAGCCAATTGGGATCAGGCACGCCGATTCCCTGAGAGCCATAGGCTCCAGCAGCCTTCACAATGTCAAAGATCGTGATTTCATAGTATCCCCCCTCTTCCCACACAAAATCCACTTCACCTAACGGTGGAGTCTCAAGATAATAGTAGGGGTTCCGTCTAGCTGTCATGTTGCCTCCTGTACCCCAGTTGAAACCTGTCAGGTAATACTGTCCACAGCTGATGGTGACATCTTGCGCTGGGTTGTCCCCTAAGGTGACACCGAGAACATCAGCAAACTGGTACCATTCCACAGTGAGAATTTCACCAGAAACTAGAGCTGTGTCAATGTACCAGTCTCCAGTTTCCCAGTGATAATCAATCCATTCAGTCAAGAGTCCAGACACTGAGCCATTTATGGAGTCAATCCATACAGGTCTGTCAAGACCGAGGAATCCGGGAGTGGTGAGGTTTGTGTCAACCACGAAAGTTTCCACAAGGTTCTCGGTTAGACTGTAGGAAGTGTTTAGCCAAATGCTTCGCGGAAATAGCGGCGGTGAAGAGCTGGTGTAGAGCCAGAAGCTTCGGGCATCATAGTAGATCTCAACTCGAGAGTTGTTTACCTTGACGAAGTGATGGAGTTCATTGAAGCAGGAGCAGCTTTGCCAGAGACACGTAATGTATTCAACGTAGCAACTGAACAAGTAAGTGTCCGCGTCCACATTCTCTAGCTGATTACCATGCGCATCCACGAAATAGTTGTCTGGTCGGAACTCCTTGAAGTTCCTCGCCTTAGTCCAACCATCAGCAGGATCCACCCAGGTGTCCGCGAACCAATCCAGCACCCAACCAGGCTGCTCAAAAGCAATGTCGTACGGAGGCAGATCAGCGTTGCCATAATCGTAAATGCGATCCAAACACTGAAAATCATAACTCCAACTGGAGTAGAGCACGTTGAGGCTGGTTGGCGGACTAGTGACCCCCCATGTGATAGGTGAACCATCCGCCTTGAAAGCACTCATGAAGAAGAAATCGTTCTCCAAGCCGTGCCCTACCATGTTTACAGCACCCAACACCGCGGTGTTATATGCCCAGAAATATCTGGCAATGAATAGCGGTATGGTGACGCAGAGCTCAGTGAAGAGGCCCATCGCGAGTGTACAGTTGGTTAACGCTTGAGCCAACTTGTCCGCATAGTAGATGTTATACAGCAACTGATCCAGCCTGGGATGACTGGGTGTCACGTTGTCTGCTTGGAAGCCAGTGACATAGTTGGAGCCATAGGGGATGTAGTAATCTGTGTGATAGCCGAAGTAGGGGAACGTGGGGAAGCGTCCAAGGCTCCATCCACCGGTGTAGATGTGATAGTCCATCAAGCCCATCACAGGATCGTAGGTGAAGGATGAAGGCCCTTCTCGCGCATCCACGGGGATACCGATCTTCCGCATGTTCCCATACAGATGACGCCCTGCTTCCAACCGGCGCGGATCATCCGTCCGCACATAGGTGATGACCGGATCCATGTCCGCTCCAGCGGTCTCATGGCCGGGTGGATAGGTTCGGATGCACTCAGTTGACCCTGGGAACGCAGCATCATAGTCAGGGTTCGGGGTGGTACCTTCAACCCAACCGTTTGCATCCAACAGGTCTGAGGCTGCTTGTGGATCACATTCATACGGGTAGTTGGCTCCAGCGTAGGATTTGTTCATCCACCCATGAGCGGGCGCAGCGATAGGCTGATCCATTCTGACTGCAAACCCATTACAGAACTCATCGACAACACGATCTTTATCTACGAGATACGCCAGGGCCTGGCGAAACTCCGTGTAGCTCGTAGGTGACTGCACCGCAGGATACGAGTGGATCGAGTAATTGTTGTTCAAGTCGAATTGATACATGCCCAGATCATCCACGGGAGCGAGTGCAATGTTCGGATTCGTAATCGCGTCCCAATACAGTGCCTGTGGAAGCGCTGAGCCCACCACATCCACGTCCCCTGCCACCAAAGCCGGGTAGGCCGTTGAAGCATTTGCATAAAACTGCATGATCAAATTCTCGGTTCGAGGCCCCTTCGACGCGAATACACTCACCTGAGGTGAACACGTTACTACTAATAGGGTGAACAAGAGGAGTAATGCGGAGAACATTAACTCGCTTTCCTTACCCATGAGCCTTCCCTTCCCTCAACCACTTTGAACTAAAGGACGCAGTGCATATAGACATTATGGAAGAATGTTCTATGGAGTGGCTCATGGAGTCTCAGAGGATGCAGGGAGCATCTGCTCACTGGCTTTGTGAGAGATGCATCATCAGCAACTCAGTGCCGAAGACGGACATCTTCAGTCGAAGTGACAAGCGAACGGGTAAGATGGATCAGAAGGTCCGCGCTTCCAGAAGTCATAAAAGATTGAGGGAGAAAACCCTACATGGAAGTGTATATGCAAGTTCCTGCACGGAGACTATAGCAGAGTGATGGTTGAGAATGCTTGAGGGCAGAAGAGTTTGCCTGCGGAGTTTTGAGCTGTCAGATCTTGACGAGATCATGAAGTATTGGAACCGGATGGAGCTCAGACGGTTCCTCGGGAGTGTAGATAGAGGCCCGGCAGCGCGTAGTGAAGAGGAGGAGTGGATCAAATCCACATGGAAGCAGCGTCAAGAAAGAAGAGGGTTCACGTTTGCAGTAGAAGATGTCTCCAGTGAAAGACTGATTGGCGGAACTGGCCTCTTTAGCTTCGATTGGACGAGCAGGTCAGCCGAGGCTGGAATCAGCATCTACAATTCAGAATATTGGGGAAAAGGTTTTGGAGAGGAAGCTCTGAATCTCCTTCTCACCTTTGCGTTTCGCGATCTGAACCTGAATCGGGTTGGACTTGAAGTCTTCGATTTCAATGAAAGAGCCTACAAGTGTTACGTGAAGGTTGGGTTCAAGGAAATGGGACGAAAACGAGAGAGCCGCTTCATTAATGGAGAATACCATGATAGTATCATGATGGATGTTCTGCGAAGTGAATGGGCTCGCGCACACGCGTCAGAGTAGTCCCCTTCCCACTTGGCTTCCACGATGGACACAATTACATGCACGTCAATCGGCACTCTCCTGAAGTTCTTGCCTGTGCCTACCTCTCCGAGTTCTTGCACAAATCATAAAGCTTGACACTTGGTATATTCATGGGATGCTAAATGGCGTGGATGAAACGCGTTGATTACGAGATTCTTTCTGAGTTGGCGAGAAATGCTAAGATCAGTGATCGGGCTCTAGCCAAGAAGATCGGCGTCTCTCAGCCGACGGTGACAAGGCGCAGAGCACGACTGGAGAGAGAAGTCATTGACAGCTACACACTCATTCCAAAATGGGCAGAAATCGGGTACACCCTCTTCGCGGTCACACTGGTCAAAGTTCGCAACACTGAGACGGAGAAGTGGATGACGATCAAGAAGCGAAGCTCTGAGTGGTTGATGAAGCATCCGAACATCATCATGAGCAGCAATTGTAGCGGAAACGAGATCAATTCCTTCATGATCTCAATCCACAAGAGTTTCGGAGACTATGATGATCTACTGCTTGAGATGAGAACTGAGCTCGGAGACTTGATCGACGGCGTTCAGACTCTTCTCGTGAACCTCGCGGGAAAAGGGGTCTTGAAGCCCCTAGACTTAAAGTATCTGGCAGACGCGAGATGATCATTGTCAACACCCGTCAACTCTTGTGGCAACCTTGACCATCAACGCTGGAGTGAAGGTTTCTGTGAGAGTGGGTTGAGAAGATTGTCACCGAGAACCAAGTTGTTCATCCTTACGATCCTTGTCACAGGAGTCTTGTTTCTGATTTGGGTCACTCTTCCCGTCCAAGTGCATTTGTCGTATTTCATTCGAGGTCTAGGTTTGATCGCAGTCGTGATAGCAATTGCGTTGTGGTCACTTGTGGCAAGGGTTCGACAGATGTGAAAGCGGAAGTGCCGCTTGAACACTCTCCAGCATGCCATCAAAGGTGCGACTTGCTAGATCACGTAGAGAAGACTGTTAGGAACTGAGATGTGGGCAGTCTGGTCACTGAGGATGTGGCGTAAATCATAAAACTGAAAATATGGTATATTCTGTGGATGCAACATGCCACGGCTGAAGGATATTGATCTCAAGATTCTTGCGGAATTGATGAGCAACTCAAAGATTAGTGACAGAAAACTGGCAAGAACCATTGGAGTTTCTCAACCAACTGTGACACGGAGAAGGGTAAACCTTGAACGGGAGGTAATCGATGCATACACCGCGATTCCGAAGTGGAGCAAGCTTGGCTTTGAGCTCATGGCGTTGACTTTCATCAAAGGTCGCGATCGGTTGATAAAGCCTGAGGAAGTTGAGAAATCTGTCAGAGTGTCTGAAGCCTGGTTCTCTAGGGAGGCGAATGTGGTTTTTGCGGCATCTGGATCAGGAATAGGGTGGCAAGGTGTTATCATCTCGTATCACAAGGACTTCTCGACGCTTGCCAGTCTAGAACGTCGAATGCGAGTTGAGCTGTCAGAGTATATCGGAGACACGGCGACCTTCACCATTGACTTGAATCCTGGAATCATAGTGAAGCGATTCAATCTCAAATACCTCTCAGAGGTCATGTAGCCATCACGACTGAGATCCAACCGAGACTCAAGGGACGCGAAGGTGAACGATGGAGTGAGCTCTGAGATTCTCGAGCTCGCTTTGACTATGATCAGACAGTCATCGAGATAGCTGCTCTTGAGCGCGGGCGTGTCCGGAAACCTTGAGTCTGAAGCGGATAAGCCGACAGCGGATTAAGAAGCAGAGGTTCTCGACAAACTGAAGAACTCTGAAAATTCTGTGAGCACGCAAAACTGCACTCTCATAATCTGTCTGGACTGGGCTTGAGATCTAGCTCATCGCACCTTGACAGGTCTGGGTACACTCTTCACTGCATCGATAACTACCGATTGCGGTTTTTGTAGGGCATCTCGAAGAGCGGGATACGCTCGACAAGCTTTCTCAGTCAGTCTCGGCTAAATCAACCGTGAAACATACAAGTGACTTCTATGCAAAGCTTCGAAATAGTCTGAGAGAGGTCTGTGAAACGTGATCGTTCGAAATGGCCTTGACAGCCGTTCCATGTCCCATGAAATCGCATATTTGGTCTGCTCAAGGTATCTCGTTCCTGCATCGATCTTCTTTCCGTCGAGCCGAATCTTCTCAAAGCACGGGTGTGGAATAGAAAACACGAATCGACCGTGAGGTGCAAGAACTCGGGCCACTTCGGATACTGCTTTCCCATAGTTTTCGATGTCTTGCAGCGACATGAAGCAGGTGACAAGATCGAAATGGTTGTCTGTCAGCCCATTGAGAGCAGTGGCATCGAGAATGTGATACTTGATCCCGAGTGGCTGGGCTTCTTCTGCTCTGGCAGTCTCTATCATGTTTTCGGAAAAATCGACGCCGGTTACCATTGCGCCATTCCTTGCCAAGATTCGTGTGTTGTACCCTTCTCCACACGCCAGGTCTAGGACAGCGAGATGCTCCACATTTCCTATCAGGTCGAACGTGGCAGGGTTGTTAAGTCCATCTCTCGTGTGGTCTTTGCCTGTTCTCACGAATTCTGCCCAGGCTTGTGAAGCTGTATCCCATACTTGCCGAATATGGTCGTCAGTCTTCAACGCTTATCCCTCATCGGTGTGCGATCTACTGGTTGAGTCATCAAACGTTTCATCCCTCTGGGTGAGCTCAGATGTCAGTCCGAGTACTCCTGCAACGATCCACAGAACTGCTTTCAGGATCCATGTAGCGAGTTGACGGTGACTCCTCAGTGCAGGCTTCCGCTCATGTGGCTCCCGGCTTCGCAGAACTGCTTCCAGAGGGTAAACTGTCGACATGGATCAGCTAACCGCTACTCCCCAAGTAATCAATGACGCAATGATTAATTTTGTGATGCGCGATCGCCTGAGTTTCATTCGCTGCTTCTTGCAGCCGATCACGTAGAGCAGCACTTCCAAGACTTGATCGCTATTGATGAGGGGGTAAATGAAGGCTGCTTTCCAAGGAGTTGATCGCATCCATCTGGATAGAGTTTTGCTTCATCAAGAAATGGCTATGGATCTCCATCCACAAGGCATAAGACGAGAGGAAGCTGAAAAGACTGAAGGGCTAATCAGATGAATTTTGATGAAAATGCAGTAGCAACATGTCTGGATAGGTGGTAGAGTATCTTGCGGCTCAGAGACTGGGACATAAAGCTGAAGATAGTCACAGCAAGTTGGAGAAAGTCTGGGGATATCAAGGTCGATTTGGAAGATAAGAAAGCAGGACTGTTACTGAACTCTACTCCTCAGAGTGAAAACCTGGAAAAGCTCATTGTTCATGAATTGCTTCACCTCAAACTGTATGGAATGGATCAGATGCTTGAAGATCTGCTGCCCATTGTGCATGGAGAGAACGAGAAAGATCCTCAACGGGAGTTTGCCCTTACTCAGTTTATGGTGCTCTTGGAGTCTACAGTGGAAGACCTAACTGAAGGCTACCTAGCGGCGACGAAAAATCAAGAACCTTTGTCCTTTGGAAGACTCCAGAAGCAAATTGAAGAAGAACTTGGAATTGAATAGGCTCGTCCCAACGCTCTGGTTCACGGAAGAGAAGGCTGGATAATCCACCGCTGGGTGGACCTGATCCTGCTAGGGAGTATACTCATCCCCGTAGTGGCTTGCGATCATTACGATATCGAAGATGTCTATGATTCCGTAAGGTTTCGCGACATCCACATAGACATAATGATCTTGCCACTCCATGCAGAAACAGCTAGCCCCTAACACAATGTCGAAAATGTCCACCTTTAGATCATGGTTTGTATCAGCTGGATTCCAGTGAGGATTCCTCAGTGGATACTCATCTTGGTTATTTCCTTGAATGACATAAGGAGTATCCGAAATCCCGACTTTATTATAACTTGCATTTAGGTATCTCTCGTCATAGTCACTCCAATAATTCCCTTCGTAACCGTTGTCCCAGAAGTTGATGAAAGGGTCTCCCCAAGTTTGGTAGTTGTTGTCCATAATATTGTTCTGATATATACGGTTGTACCAGCTAGGAGGCGGAGGAGGGGGAGGAGGCAATACAGGAATTGTACCCATCCGGTCTATTCGGATGCCCAGGTAGTTGTGAGCAACATGGTTCAGAGCAATCGTGTTGTAGGATGCACTCTCAAGAAAAATCGCTTGATCACAATTCTGGACGATATTTCCAATGATTGAGTTGTTATTGCTCTTGGCAAAGTATATTCCCCAGAAATTTGTTGCGGGATCAGGTCCAGAAATCCTGTTATGCTCTATTCGATTGCTATTACTCCAGAGAATGATGCAGGTTATACCATTCCTGATAGTGAAGTTCGTAAGAGTCACGTTGTTTGACGTGATGTTCACAACGTGAGACCCTCCTGCACCATCAATGATTGTGTTGTTTCGATCTTCGCCACGCAGAGAAATTGATTTGTCTACTGCAATGTTTTCATAGTAGGTTCCATTTCTCACCGAGATTGTGTCTCCATTGCTTGCTGCGTTGATGGCTTCCTGGATGGTGGGATAGTCGTCTGGAACCGTGATTTCGAGTGAAACGAGAAACGCTATGTCTCTAATCGAAGATTCCCAGACCTTGAAGTCGAAGTTGTATTCACCACAGAGTGAATCACCCAAGTTGTAGGTGTGAGACACGGTAGTGATAACTGGGAACGAGAGGCCAGTCCATCGCCAGATTTCAGCATCCACTGATATGTTCCTTCCGGAGATGGTTGGGGTGCCCCAAGTGGAGATGTTGAATCCTGTGTCTGGAAACTCAATTGTGATGTCTATGTAGGAAACCTGTGATTGCTTCCAGTAGATCAGTCCAACTTGACTGGAATCGGGGATATATGGGATGAACTCCTCAATTTGCATGTCAGCTTCGGTTGAGACCAAGATGAAGAACAAGGTTACCATGAAGACTGTTTGAGCGACTCTTCTCACTTCTTCTCCCACACACACTGAGTAGTGGAGGCAATTATGTGTTTCGTGGTCACCACACTTGAAGAAACAGGCAGAGTCCACAGGTCGAAACCTGGCAGGATCTTATGCATGTGTCTGGGTCTTCCATTCGATCCCAATTAAAAGGGGACTCAGCATCACACTTAGAAGAATGGATGCCAAAGCTGCTATTGTATCGAACAAGAAGGCTCCAACGGATATTGAAAGAGGCAGGCAGAAGAACACCATTTGCCTCAGCCAAAGTTTCTCGTCTCTGTGAAGAAGCCAGGTTGTGTAGTGACCTGTGGTAAAGAAGTTCCATCGACTGAACGTAGCTTTCATAATCCAAGGATTCATAGTTAAGTCCCAACCGGCCCTGAGCAACCCAAGGAAGAGCAGAACCAACAGAATAGGAATTCCCACGAGAAACACGAGCGCAACCTGGATGAACTGAAAGCTGAGAAGCCACGAGACTGCAAATACGATTACGACACAGTTAGCAGCGATCATTCTATTTGAGACATTGTGCTCTTGAAGGCCACTACTCAATGCCCATCATGAACTCACTCTCA
>CAYFWV010000076.1:0-16038 GCA_964346975.1 uncultured Candidatus Bathyarchaeia archaeon | reverse complement strand
TAGAGTGGTTGCATCAACATCCTAATGTCATTATGGGTGGTGGCTGTACTGGAAATGGAGCAGACTCCTTCATTATATCCGTTCACAAAGACTTTGCTGATTATGATAATCTCTTATCTAAACTGAGGACACACCTGGGTGACGCAGTATTCGATATTCAATCGAATCTAGTGAATCTGAGAGGAAAAACTCTTCTCAAGCCCTTAGACCTACAATGTCTAGCAGATGCGAAATGACAGTCGGATCTTGTCCTTCAGCTATAAATCAATGACCAGTTGATACCCTAGCAAAAATACCTCATGTATAAAAGAGAACTAAAATCCCTATTGACCCCTTTAGCCAGGGCTTGTAGTGTGCAGGGTTAATGGTTATAGAATGGAGTTTATCATAGGTAGATTGGTCTAGTGATGCCATTATGAATGTCCTAGATCTAGGGATCTGTAGTTCATGTAGTCCAGGTCCAGCTCCATTACTAGATAACTGTAAATCCGTGGATGATGCAGAGCAGCTAATTCAGACCATGCCGCTATCAGGTTTCTTCAATCTTCTAGTCGTTGACAGCAAAAGCAACGCTGCACTAGTCGAATTCGCTGATGGCACCATGGATATGAAAAGAATAGACAACAACTCGGAGAGCAAGTGTCTATCCTCAACCAATCACTACGCTTTGGCAGCAACAGTAAAATCAAACATGCTCAACTGCGGCATAATTAACAACTCCAGGAAGCGGTATCAACTTCTAGAATCAGCCCTAGGTGATGCTGCGCCAAGAATCACCAAGGAGACTCTGAGGACGATCTTGTCCAAAAGTTACCCAAATGGTGTCTGTGATCATTATTACTCTGAGGCTTTTGGCACTCTATGGTCAGCAATTTTCGACTTAACTTCCCTCAAAGCGGATATATGTTTTGGCGCTCCAACACACAACAAATGGCGATCATTCACCCTTAATGAACCGGTTGGTGTTACAGAATCTCCGGCGATCTTCCCAGATGCGAGAAACGAATGGCCATACTGAATGACAGTGGCGTTCGCATTATGAAAAAAGGGAGTGTGCGAGACTACTATCAGGTGATATCTCCACTATGGATGGAAAAATCCCAACTGTTATATGTGAAAGATGAATGAGAGGAGAAACGATGCCTGGGAAACGATTCGTACCCGACGACTTCGAAATCCCCGCCTCGCTCGAGACAGACCGTTTCCGCCTTCGGATGCTGTCTGCAAGTGACGTTGAGAAGGATTACGAAGCAGTCATAGAGAGTCGAGAGCTTCTTCACACTATATATGATACCGGTCCTTGGCCGAGACTGGGTTTTTCCCTTGAAGAAAACCTGGCTGACCTGAAAAGGCACCAACAAGAGTTCCTCAGCCGCAAGGCTTTTGCCTATACAGTCGTGTCGTTGGATGAAACAAGAGTTCTTGGCTGCGTCTACATCAACCCCCCAAAAACTGCCACCTCAGACGCAGTGGTGTTCATGTGGGTGCGTCAGACTGAATACGACAAGGGACTAGACGAGATATTGTTCAATGAAGTAAGGAGTTGGATCAGCTCAAGCTGGCCCTTCAAGAAGGTAGATTACCCTGGGAGAGCATAGGTAGCAAAAGGTGAGACTCAGGTCCTCAAATGAAGTATGTGCATAGTTTGATTGAGGCGTTAAACTGAAAAAGAGGGGAGTTGCGGGTGACATCTCCAGTATTTGAAGAAAAAGCCAGAGACTACGAATCTTAGCAGTTTACTCACATTTCTCAGAGCGGGCAATTATCCCCAATCCCCGAAACGCGCGCGGCGAGGGAAAGAAGATATTTGTGAAGCATGTCAGAATACCTTTGTGGAAGTACGTGTTATGCTAAAGGTAAAAGACATTATGGTTACTGAAATTGTGACGATTGATGCTGGTGTGAGTGTGAGAAAGGCTGTTGAAAGGATGAATTCTAATGAGATAGGTTGCTTAGTCGTGCTTGAGAAGGGGCACTATGCGGGAATGCTAACTGAACGTGATGTGCTAGCAAGAGTTGTGGCTAACGCTCACAACCCAGAGGAGATACTAGTTGGACAAATAATGTCCAAGCCCTTAACAGTTGTAGAGCCTGAAGCGAGTCTGGAAGAAGCCATTGCTCTGATGCTTGAGAAAAAAATCAAGAAACTACCTGTCATTAAAGCTGACAAACTTATTGGGCTCATAACAATAACAGACATCGCATCCACCCATCCGGGAATGGTCAAGTTCATAAGGGAACTCTCCGCCAAGTACGATATTCCAAAAAGAATCAAGAAAGTCATGGATTACTATGTCGCATGAAACGCATGTACTGCTACATATAATACCTAAATTTCGTAGTAAATTTTGTCTGAGATTTTTTTGCGCGTACCTTAGTTAGCTCGCATGCCATGTTTAAGCTGCTTTGCGCGCGCATCATTTAATACTGAGACAAGCTTAGAAATTTGTCTTATGAAGCTTTCGTTGAAAAGGGAAATTGGACTGTTTGGAGCTACATCTTATGGGGTAGGCATAATTCTGGGTGCAGGAATATATGCTTTGATTGGACCAGCCGCGGGTATTGCTGGAAATTCCGTGTGGATATCATTTATTATCGGTGCGTTAATCAGTTCTTTCACTGGACTAAGCTACGCAGAGCTTTCAGCCATGTTCCCGCAAGCTGCAGCAGAGTATGTCTATACTAAGAAAGCATTCAAGAGTGAGTTGTTAGCGTTCTTAACTGGGTGGCTGATAATCTTTACAGGCACTGTGTCAGCCTCAACGGTAGCGCTTGGTTTTGCAGGCTACTTTAATGCTCTTTTCAATTCTCCAATGATTTTGACGGCTTTGGCTCTAATCGCTCTGCTCTCATTTCTGAGTTTCTACGGAATCAAAGAATCCTCAAAAGTAAACATCTTGTTCACCGTCGTGGAGATTGCAGGCTTGTTTTTGATAATTTTCTTAGGAATTGGTCGATTCGGTGAGGTCAACTACCTTGAGACTCCTAGCGTTCAAGGCATTTTTGCGGCCGCGGCTTTGATGTTTTTTGCATACCTTGGATTTGAGGACGTTGTAAATATCGCGGAGGAAGCAAAAAATCCACAGAAAATTCTGCCAAGAGCCTTGATCCTTTCGATATTCATTACAGCTATCATATATGTTGTAGTGGCGTTATCCGCTGTTAGTCTAGCTGGTTGGGAAGAACTGGGAGCTTCCAGCGCACCTCTAGCTTATGCGGCCTCAAAGGTTCTAGGTGAAAGCGCGTTTTCGGTAATGTCCTACATCGCTCTTTTTGCGACATCAAATACTGTTTTGATAATTTCAATTGTTGGCTCTAGAATGATCTATGGAATGGCTAGAGACGGCGCCCTGCCGCCAATTCTTTCAAAGGTTCACTCAAAAACTAGAACGCCATGGATCGCTGTGGTTTTCGTGATGCTTCTCTCCATGTTTTTTGTCTTGTTAGGTGATATAGAAATGGTTGCCAGCATAACAAGCTTTGGAGTCTTCATCACCTTTGCGTTTGTGAATCTCTGTTTGATATGGTTGAGATACAAAGAACCAAAGCTGAAAAGGTCATTTAAAGCACCCATTAACATCGGAAAGTTTCCGGTAAGCGCTTTCTTGGGTTTGGTTTCTTGTGCGTTGATGGTGACACTATTCGATCTGAATGTTGTACTTTTTGGAACGTTTGTGATAGGCTTGGGTGCAATCGCCCATAGGATTTTTAAACGAAAGATTATTCCTTAATGTAAGCGTGCGCAGTGGAACGGCGCAGTTTCGCAGAGATTAACGCATTGAGATACCCTCAGACTGCAACGCGGTTGGGATCGCTCGTCACAAATTATTGCCTCTTAGTAAGGGTTGGAGAAACGCGCGCAAAGAGTGAATATTCTTCTCTGGTTTAATTTCGCAAAAACCTGACCGCGGGCGCCACTAAAATGAAATAGCTAGTTTAATCTTCTATATTTGAAGCAAAATGAAGAAAACTTTGGTAATTCTTGGAGCAGGATATAGTGGTTTAATGACCGCCGTCAAGCTAGAAGAAAAGGCAAAAGATCTTAAAGACGTTGAAATAGTCCTTGTTGACCGCAATGGTTATCATCAATACCTACATCTCTCTTACGAGATCGTCACAAACGTCAAGAAAGTCTCTGATCTCACCATACCTTTGAACGAGTTGTTGGAGAAAAGAAAGATTCGGTTTTTTCGAGCAACTGTCCGAGAGATCGACTTTGCCAGCAAAGTGGTGAGGACAGATAGAGGTGATCTTCCCTACTTCGAATTGGCAGTCGCTCTCGGAAGTGAACCGAACTATATTCACATAAAGGGTGCAGAGGAGCATTCTCTTTGCGTCAGTTCGGTAGAGGATGCCGCTAGAATTCGTGATGACCTAAAAAAGGTCTTCGCAAGAGACAAGGATGCCAAGATCGTTATTGGAGGGGGAGGATTCACAGGTGTTGAATTGACTGGAGAGATTGCAGATGAGTTCAGATGCTGCGTCACTATAATAGAAGCTTCAGACACTTTGCTTCGATCGTGGAACATCCCGGAATTCTCTTTGAAAGTCGCCAAAGTTCTGACAGAGATGGGTGCAAAGTTGGTTCTCGGAAGACGAATCCTCGAAGTGAAGTCGGATTCCATCGTTTTGGATGATGGCAGCCAAATCGAGAGTTCTCTTTTCATCTGGGCCGGCGGGGTTCAAGGCTGCAGAGTAACGAGCAACAGCGGATTGAAGACTGAGAAAGGAAACAGGGTTAACATCAACGAATATTGTGAAGCTGTGGGCTTTCCCGGTGTCTACATTGTAGGCGATTGCGCACTCGTCGTCGATTCCAAAACTGGAGAAATTCTTCCACAATGCATAGAAATCGCTTTGCAGCAAGCAGATGTCGTATCAACAAATTTGTTTGCGGATGTTATTGGAGGCAAAAGAACTGTTTTTGCCCCGGAGTTTGGAGGGTTCATATTGTCGGTCGGTGAGAAGTATGGTATTGGAAGGATTTTTGGAGTGGATATCGAGGGAAGGCTTGCGCAGATGATTAAGAAGATAATTCACTTGCGCTATGTTTATCAGATCACGGGACTCGGTAAAGTTTTGAAGGACATATTTTGAAAAGAGATGTTCGTGCGCGCTCCAAGGAGACACGTGCACAATCTCTGCTTCTGTATAATACGCGCGCGCTCTGCAATTTGCTAGGATTTACCTTTGCTAGAATGAGCAGTGTAGAATTAAATCCTATAAGAAGTGTGGCTCATTTTCTGTGCGGACCTGTTTAGTAGCTATTGTTCCCCTGCAAAGACTTCATAGATTTCTCTAAAGCTCGCGCGATTTTAGTTTCCTGCGTCTCTCTATTCATTAGGCTTAAGAATTGCGATACTTTGATGTCGGATTGTATCGGATTTCCCTACTCCTGCTCATAGCCTGTGTAGCGTGTCCCATTGGCGCGTCAGCCTCATATAATCTGTGGGCGACAAGAAGAGTGCCACTCTCTGTCGATGAACCGCTGTCGATTGTGGATACACCGTCTGCGCTTCACACTCACCCTGGAGAGAACCAGACGTTGGGCATCACAATCGTGAATGCCGCGCTGGTGAACTACTCTGTGCCACTCATATTCTCACTCAATGACACTGGGTATCAAAGCACCCACGTTACATTAAGCAATTACACCTACACTGTGCTCCCAAACAAAAATCAAATCCTCGCCGGGATGATCATTGACAAGAAGGCAGACTCGGTCTTTTTAGAGCTCACTATTGAATTCCTCAGAACATAGAGAATCGGCACCACGACATGCGCACGCGCGCGCATCGATCCGTGAGAGCCCGGCAGCTCAGGAACTCCTGAACTTCAGCTAGCCTCGACTGTGCATTCTTGATGGATGATACTCAGGTGAAAGACCGTTAAGTATGGAAGGAAAAGGATTAAACGTTGGTGGAAATATTTATTGCGCGTTGGTGAAGATGGATCTCCAGCTGTTTGCCCCCTTTGCCCCAGTGATTCTAATTCTAGGAGGGATTGCCGCAGCTTCATGGTTGATTGGGGCAATTCTTAAGATGGCTCCGGTTGTAGGAACTTATGGGGAAGCCCTTGTGAAGGTACTGTCGGCCTTCGGCTTTCTGGTCGGCGTCCTGATGATTGTGACTGCTGTAGGAGTTGTGTTGGAACAAGCGTGGGACTCTGGAACCGTTTACCTTCTGCTAGTCACAGGTTTGGCTCTCGTGCTGAAACCGTTGAAGGATATTCCCTGGGCAGCTCTGATGGGCGTAGTGATTGGGGGATTGTGCGCAGGCGTAGTCTTCATCCTATATCCATTACCTGAAACAGTTCTAGGCGTTTCCGCAGCATGGGTGTACTTAGCCATTTTCCTCGTACCAGCGTTGCTAGCTTATCTCCTGTTCAAGTTCATCGAAGACTTGGTCAAATTGGTTGGGCTGATTCTGTCTTCAAAGCCGGTAGCAACCATTCTCGGAGTTTTCTGTATAGTGCAAGGTGTGCTGCTGCTCCTGAATTTGAGCGTGTTCACAAGCTTTGTCCTTTGATTCACACAGGAGTAGGGTGAATCCGACGACTAGTACAGTTTATCTTAGCCAAAAGCCCCATGCTCATCACAGCGAAACCACAGATTACAAGATACCAGGCTCCTGATGCCCCAAGCATGAGTGCAGGGACAGTGTTTACGGCGACGATCTTTCCGAATACGCAACTTTCAGGAACTCTCGAGTGATCAACACTCGGATTGTGGTCACCCTTCGTGACAAAATACCATGTTTCTTCTTCAATATACTTCTCCACAGCTCTATGTGCTACGAGTTCAGCTGGATCCCCTGGTTTAGAAAAGACAATAATATCCCCGGTTGTATAATCCGCCACAACCTGTGTCGCCTTAGTGTGGACTGCGACAACCAGCAGGTCGCCGTCACCGAGTGCAGGCTCCATACTGGTACCTTGTACTCTGAAAACTTCATGATCAAGTTTGATGGAAACAAATGAGAAAGTAAGGAGGAAGGAAAAAGCTGCACAAGCTGACAGGGATACCAGCAGTAAAAGTGTCCATTTATTCACAGCTATCCCTCAACAGTCAGAGTGTACGAATGCGCGTTCGCTGCGTCGCTCGTCTTCGTTTTCTTGCGAAGAAGTACCAAAGAACCCATGTGATGACGAAAATCGGAAAGATGTCTGCACCTGGCACAAGCTCGAACACGGACACAACTCCAATCCATCGGAACATCAAGAGACATGCCACGATTCCGGCAACGTCAAGCACATCACCTATTACAGGAACCGCCAACACGGCTACCATATACTCGCTGATGTCCAAGACCAGGCAAAGAGTGAGGGAAAGCAACTCGACACTACTAAAGACGAAATATCCAGGAAACGCTTTCAAGGTAAGGCAACTCTCCCAAGACCATCTTCGTCGTTTATATGAAAACACGTACTCTATTAAAGCATTGGTGGAAACAGAGTGCCAAAAGCTGGCCAGTACAACAGGCTTGCACAGGAGAAGAGCCCGTATCTGCGACAACATAGCACCAATCCGATCGATTGGTATCCGTGGAGTGACGAGGCTTTCACGAGAGCACTGAACGAAGACAAACCAGTCTTTCTCTCCATTGGATACTCAACTTGCCACTGGTGCCATGTCATGGAAAAAGAATCTTTTGAAGATGAAGGCATTGCGACGATTCTGAATCGGCATTTTGTGTCCATCAAGGTTGACAGAGAAGAACGACCTGACATCGATAGCATCTACATGAAGGCCAGTCTGCTATTGACAGGCAGTGGTGGATGGCCTCTCACGATAATTATGACGCCTGAGAAGCACCCATTCTTTGCAGGGTCTTATTTGCCAAGACACAGCAAAAGCGGACGAGTTGGCCTGATGAATCTCCTGGAAAACATCGCAGATCTCTGGAAGAAGGACCGAGCAAACCTCACCTCTGCTGCACGGAGCGTCATGGATTACCTTGAAAAGCAGAGTGAAGCCAAGTCCCACCAAGCAAACTTCACTCTCTCTACAGCGAAAACCAGTCGCGATGAAGCCTTCTTAGCTCTGCTAGATAGCTTTGATCAACTGAATGGTGGCTTTGGCACCCATCCGAAATTTCCCTCTCCTCATAACTTGTTGTTTCTCCTCAGATATTGGAAAGGGCGAAGCAGACAGCAAGCGCTGCACATGGTAGAGAAAACCTTGACCCAAATGCGGATGGGAGGTGTCTTCGATCAAGTCGGCTTTGGATTTCACAGATATGCGACTGACGCACAATGGCTTGTTCCACACTTCGAGAAGATGCTATATGATCAAGCTTTGATGGCAATAACCTATATAGAGGCCTACCAGGCTACAGGAAAAGAGGAATACAGAAAGACCACCTTAGAAATTTTCGAGTATCTCCTCAGAGATATGGTGAGCTCAAAAGGAGGATTCTACACAGCAGAAGACGCTGATTCAGAAGGACAAGAGGGCAAATTCTATCTGTGGACTCTCGCTGACATCAAGCAAGTATTAGGTAGCGCGCGCGCCGTACAGGTTAATGCAGCCTATAGTGTCCAGAAAGATGGAAACTACCGCGATGAAATACTTGGGAGAACGACTGGCCAGAACATTCTCCATTTGAAGAGGCCACTCTCAGAGCTCTCTGCTGAACTAGGTCTGAAGCTCTCTGATCTTGAGCACAATCTAGAGCTTGCTAGGCAGAAACTCTTCGCAGCACGGCGGAAGAGAATCGCGCCAATGAAAGATAGAAAGATCTTGACTGACTGGAACGGCCTCACAATCGCGGCACTTGCTCGGACTGCCCAGGTTCTGGATTCAGAGACGCATAGAAGAGCCGCAGCCCGTGCTGCTGACTTCATCCTTTCGCGTCTGAAGACTAGTGAAGGACGACTATTACATGTGTACGTAGATGATGAGGCCGCAATTCCAGGCACGCTGGATGACTATGCGTTCTATGGCTGGGGCCTAATTGAACTGTATGAAGCTACGTATCAACTGAAATACTTGAGAGAGGCGCTGAATCTGCTGGAAACACTGAACACACATTTCTGGGATGACGCAGCTGGAGGTTTCTACTTTACGCCGGATGATGGAGAGAGACTCATCCTCCGTGGGAAACAGTTTTATGATGGGGCAATTCCATCCGGCAACTCTGTGACTCTGTTGAACCTGGTGAAACTCGCACGGATGACGGGGAACACTGCCTATGAAGATAGAGCCCAAGCATTGGCGAACAGTTTTGTAAGTCACGCAACCCACATTCTGCAAGCAAACACAATGTTTCAGGTTGCTCTCGACCTGATGACAGGACCATCATATGAGATTGTCGTTGTTGGCAATCCAGATTCTCAACGAACCAGGCACATCCTCAAAAGACTCGCTCAAACGTACAATCCATACAAGACAATTCTCTTCAGAAACGAAGGCGATAATAGTCTCGATGAAGTAGCACCCTTCACCAAGCAAATGAAAACCATCAAGAAGAAGCCGACAATCTATATCTGCAAGAATTTCGTCTGCTATGAGCCGACCGCTGATCTCAGCATAGCTCTCAAAACCCTCAAGGATTGCAGGTCACGGTGAACCACTGACTTCGATAGATCAACCTGCTGTCTGAGGTTTGAGTGTTGCACACGCATGGAAGACCCTGCATCCTAGGAGAAATGCAGCAATCAACAACGCTGAACTGAGCAAGAATGGAGCTACTATCCCAACAAGCTCAAACATAACCCCTCCTATCATAGGGCCTGGAACCCTTGCGATGCTCGAGACTGATTGAGACACTCCTAACATGCTTCCCTGTTCGTTCTTCGCAGTTCTCTTGGAGATGAAACTAGGAATAGCGGTGTCCATTACACCAATACCAATTGACAAAAGAGTGATCGATCCAATAAAGGGCAGAACACTACGCAGGAAGGGCATAGTTAGCATGCCACTCGTCATCAATAGAGGTCCAAGCACAATCATCTTCTCCTCACCCAGCTTCTTGGCAAGCGTTCCAACCAAGACCCCTTGAAGCATAATCTGAACAACGCCAATATAGATGAAGATGTAAGACATCTCAACTGCTCCAAAACCAAAGAAGAGTGCACCAACTAAGGGGGCGACCACGGGAATTGTGGCAAACGCGAAGGTGATCATAAATGAGATCAGAAATGTAGGTCCCACCAACGGTTTGGCAAACACACTCATAAGCCGGGACAGTGAGCCTTCTCTCTGGGATCGCTCTGGTTTCTTGAATCGGACTTTCTGGCTGGCTGACTCAGGTAAGAAGAGGAAGACAAAGAGCAAGTTCAAGAGTGTCAATCCCACCGCTGCCAACCCAGGAATCTGATAACCTTGAATACTGAGAAGACCTCCAAGTGCTGGCCCAACAATGAAGCCCACTCCAAAGGCTGCGCCCAACTGCCCTATCCCCTTCGTACGTTCATCTTCACCAGTGATATCCGCAATGTAGGCTTGAGCTACAGCTGTTTCTGTCGCCATACCCGCGATTATCCTGGAAAGTAATAATATCAAAAAAGAGCTAGCAAAAGCAAACAGAATGAAACTGATGCTGGAGATTAGGATTGAGAGCATGAGAACTGGCTTTCTACCAATCCGGTCTGAGGCTCTTCCGAACAAAGGAGCGAAAACGAATTGCATCATGGCAAACGAAGCTACAAGGACTCCAAGTGCAGCAGAGCCTGCTTGAAAAGTCTGCGCATAAAATGGCAAGAGTGGAATCACAATGCCAAATCCAGTTATGTCAATGAAGATTGTCAGAATAATTACAGAGTTGGGTGTCAAGTGGAAACGAGAACCATCAGCTCGTGTCAAGTAAGATCCCATCAAACTTCTTCGGCTCGCAGACATATTTGACTTTTCTCTCATGAGAAAAGGAATATTCACCATCTAAGCCTATGCACTAGTGCATAATCAACCTGAGGAAAAAAGGGGGAGGTGTGAGGCATGGGCAGGTTGAAACGATTGAAAATCCAACAGAGGAAACCAGGATTTCAGGAATGTGGTCCCCAGTTTACGAAGGATGTAATACTAATTCGTGATCAAACAGCGCATTGTGCTTGTGAGCGCGAGATGGTGGTCACACGTGACTAGGATTGCTTGTGAGTTTGATACGTGAGCTGGAAGGTCAGTAGATAGACTTATATTTGTTTGCGGGCTGTTCCCTCTTAAAGGAGGAGAGGGTTTTGAAAGGTCTATCTATTGTGGCCATCCTTGCTGTTGTTGGCATGATATTTCTTATTGGTGGCGTTGCTGCGGCTCTGAACCGCACATTAACTACTGCGCGTTGCGAGGCATGTGGGATGGAAGTGGTTAAGACGGATGTATCGACTGAACGTGTGGTTTCATCTGATGGGGAAGAACATTGGGCATGTTGCCCCATATGTGGGTTTGTTGTTGGGCTATACTATGAAGATGCTGAGATTCAAGGGCAATGCTTTGCTTGCAACCAAGATATCGATGTGCATCTAGAAGCTAGCCAGCTCTCATATGTGGAGTTTTCTGGGAACAAAGAATTCATCAAAGTACTAGTAGGTGGGATGTGTATGAAGAACAAACTTGTCGGCAGTGCTGCTTGTGCACAGGCAGTACATCAGTCTTATGAATGGGCTACTGATGTCCCAGAGAAGACACTGCAGGAAGCCTTGATGATAGGAAATAACAAGCTAGCAACTATGACGGTCGGCTACAAACCTATATCGATTCCTGCATTGAACTATGTGTTGATAGGAACAGGTGTTGTGCTACTCGCTGCCGCCCCGATAACTTGGAAGCTCATGAACAAACGCTCTGAGAGCCCAGCTACCAACTGAAGAGATACGCACGCAGTTACATGACAGTATCACAGAATCCCCTGCAAGGTATCTATATGGAACATCGGTTCAATGTCTAAAGTGTGCTCAACACACGCACAATACTCAGGTAGGAGTATGATTCTCACAGTCATGTTAATGGTGCGCCACGAGAGAGATGAGAGAGCGTGAAGATTCCAAACGTATCATCCTCAAAGAGCCTTACACTTGGAATTCTCATATTCCTTGCAATAAACTTGGGTCATGCAGCATTCAGCGAACTTTCATGGCAATCCAATCCGAAATATAGCAGAACCTTCGTGGAGGTGTTGGGCTATCTTGGACCTTCAATTCCATCTGAATGTCTTTCCTCGCGCAATCCTCTCCTCGAGCCGATATGCTTGCCTGACATACCTGGGGGCTACTGCTATCATGTATCATGTGGAAAAGTTGCAGCAACATATATTGGGGAAAACTGCACAATCGAGGTTGTTCATCCTTGAAGAGCAGACCCTCCAGATTCCAGGATCACTCAAATTTCCTTGAATATGCTATTAGATCCTTGTTCACGTACAAGACCCGTACTGTGGTCATTATCGTGTCACTGACGATTGCCATTATGGTTCTAGGATCAACCATTTTCCTCTCTGATGGGCTCCTGAGAGAAGCGCAATTGAGCCTTGAAGCTGCTCCAGACATAACTGTGCAGAATATGGCTGCAGGTCGAGTCGTTCCTATACCATATACGTACGTGGAATATCTGAGCAGATTCCTAGATGTTGATCGAATCGTACCGCGAGTGTGGGGCTACCTATACCTGCAAGACAGCATCTATACACTCATGGGGATTGATCCCTCAATCACTCCAATCGCTGAGCAGCTAGGATTCACACTTGAATCAGGTCGGTTCTTTTCTCAGGGCGAAACAAATGTCGCTGTCATTGGTTCTCACGTTGGTCAGACCTTGAATATCGAGCTTAATGATGAAGTTCAAATCGCTGAAGTCCATGCATTCTACTCTTTCACGGTGATCGGTATCTTTGAATCCGATGTCGGACTCTTTACCTCAGATCTCATTTTGATCGACATGGAAACCTCAAGAGACTTTCTGGATCTCCCACCGGAAACAATCAGTGATATATGTATCTATGTGGATGACGAAACCAAAGTTCCCACGATAGCATCCATCATTACTGAGGTTTATCCAGACTTGCGAGTCATCACTCGTGAGTCTATGAAAGACGCATTTGCCTCGACTTATGGACTGCGCTCTGGGTACGTTTCAGTGCTCTGGTACATTTGTCTCATAGCAGTGATCCTCGTGGCTTGGAATCAGGCAAGCTCAGCAAGTGCAGAAGCCCAACGGGAAGTGGGAATTTTGAAGACGCTGGGATTCAGCACATCCAACATCCTGGAAATTCGCTTTTTAGAAACACTTATACTGGGTTTCATTTCAGCTTCAATTGGTATTTGCCTTGCCATTTTCTATGATCTGTACCTGGGAGCACCAATCATTCGCGATTTCATGTTAGGCTGGACCGCAATATTCCCTGATTTTCCAGTACCGATCTACATCAGCTTCGCGAGTCTTGCATCATTGTACGCAGCTGCCATAATACCGCTGCTTGTTGGAACGTTGATCCCTGCTTGGAAATCAGCAATCACTGAACCAGATATCGTATTGAGAGGGAGCTAATGAAGATCGCAGCACGAAACCTTACAAAAATCTATGGTAATGGTACTCCCAATGAAGTGAAGGCTGTGAGTGATGTGACATTGGAGATTCGAGAAGGCGATTTCTGTTTGATAACTGGGCCTTCAGGAAGTGGGAAGACGACCCTGCTGAGTCTCCTCGCGCTACTCTCTCACCCTTCTCGAGGCAAGATCTTCTATGAGGATGAAGAAGTCTCCTCCTACTCTGATGCTTGGCAAACAAGAATTCGCAAAGAGAAGGTCGGTTTCATCTTTCAACAGTATAATCTTCTCCCTCAATTCTCCACATGGGAAAATGTTGCATTGCCCAATCTGTGCCGGCAAATGTCAAAAGCAGAAAGGCGCAGCCAAGCAATTAAAATTATGCAAAGTTTAGGGTTAGAAGATAGAGTCGATTTTAAAGTCGCGCATCTCTCTGGAGGAGAACAGCAGAGAGTCGCTATCGCCAGAGCTCTGATCACAAATCCCGAGATAATCTTCGCAGATGAACCGACTGCTTCAGTGGATCAGAAGACAGCATCTGCAATAATCGATCTCTTCAAGATTCTCAAGAGAGAAGGAAGAACAGTGGTGGTGTCAACTCATGACACGAGCCTCATAAAGGAAGCAATGGTCCATCTCAAGATCCACGATGGACGAGTATCCTGATTTCCGGAGTTGAGTCGCTTTGATTTGGACTTTCGGTGCAGCAATGAACTTGCTTCTTTCCGTCTGTGGTTTGATTCTAACTATTGGTGTCCTGAGGACCGCTTTCCGCATCTTCAGAAGATGGAACAGAAGCGACGATGAAGAAAGACATGAACTAGAACACGGGTTTTACCTTACTTTTTCAGTGGTTGTCATTGTTCTAGGTATTCGCCTCTTCCTTGTACCTCTATATTTCTGGAACCTGCAATCCTTTGTTCCCCTAATCCCTGGAGCCATGTGTCTATGGGGCGTTTTCAACGCACTGCCTCAAGTGTCGTGGCCCTCATTGCTCCTCAAGATTGTTCTTCCAATCGCCTACCTGAGTTGGCTTTTGCTTGCACGCGTAAACTCCTCTTGTCGAAGGAACCCTCTGGTCAGAAACCTTATGGCGCTCTTCATAGCACTTACCCCAGTGCTGCTGGTGGATTTTGGAACTGAAATCTATGTCCTTTCACAATTATCCCCTGTTGAGGTGAGTTGCTGCTCCAGCGCAATTGATGTTGGAACGAGACTTGTACCTGGGGTGATTGGCGGTGTTTCAGGTCAGACAATTCTACTTCTCTTCATGTTTCCCTATAGCATGCTCTTTGTCGCTTCGTTGATCTTAAGTCCAAATCATAGAGTTGCCAGACTTAACGCATTGGCAATCACTATTCCCATTGCGATGGTGTTCGTGATTACTATGACTGAAACATTGACACCATGGTTGCTTCGACTCCCATTCCATCACTGCCCGTTCTGCCTATTTTTCCAACATCCTCTGTCACTTGTTTTCACAGGACTATTCTGGTTTAGCTTAGGTGTTCCATGGATGACTCTAATAACTCGACAGCTCCATGGATCAGACGATGAAGCGATAAAAGTTGAGGCCCGATTCAGCAAAACACTGACAACCTACGCCGCCTATGCAATGATAATCTCCACGACGCTAATCCTCGTCGATGTCTTGATAGTTTTCTCGTGAGGCTACATGTGACCAGAAGATATCTTGTTCTAGAATGAATATCCATTTGAAGTTAAGTGCACAAACTCCATACTTTACCCTGCGTGTTGAAGACGTGTGACTGTTGCATAACAGTCACACGTCCTTATCTTTCAGCACAACACTCTTCTTTCAGGGAAAGAAAGAGAGGAAGAAGAAAATGAGATCTTCGTTAGGCAAGACTAATGTAGCAACGATGATGATTGTGGCGTTTTCATTGATTCTCACGCTTGTCTCAGCCCAAGTACTGATCCCATTACAATCTGGCAGTGTTGCACAAGCAGTAATGCCATTAGACCCAATGTTGGTTCCAAAATTCGTTAACCAGCTGACCGGACCCCCTCCAGTGTTCACACCAACGGATGTCGTTGACGGTTCTGTAGCGGTAATCAGGCAAGATTACTCGATTGACATGGTCGAGTCAATGCAGCAGATACTCCCATCGGTAGACGCACTAGGCAATCCAACAGGCTTCGGTCCGACAAAGGTTTGGGGATACGGTGGACTAGCTGAAGATGCGGTCACGGGTACTACTCTCGGCTATGTCGCGAACTCTCCAGGTCCTTCGTTTGAAACGACCAAGGGCCTTCCCATCAGGGTGACCTGGAATAACCTAATCACTACTCCGCTGCAATTTGCTGTTGATCCCACACTGCACTGGGCTAACCCAAATCAGATGCCAATGCCAAACGCACCTTTTGACCCGTATCCCCCAGGATACCCCAGTGCTCAATCCCCTGTTCCATTGGTAACACACTTGCATGGAGGCGAAGTTCCACCAGCATCTGATGGAGGACCAGACGCGTGGTGGACAAGTAGTGGAATCCAAGGTCCTGGATACAGCACAGCTGTTCCCACAAATGCCTGGTCTGCTG
>CAYFWV010000075.1:0-17377 GCA_964346975.1 uncultured Candidatus Bathyarchaeia archaeon | reverse complement strand
TGGAGAGGAGGGTAAAGGATATTGTTACTCGAGGAGCGAGTCTTGCTCTCATCTCTTTTTCGTTCATCGTTGTGTTTCGGGAGGGACTTGAAACGGTGCTTTTCTTGACTCCCTTCTTAGTGGATGATGCTACCGGTACAATCATTGGAGCGTCTCTCGGGGTAATGGCGTCGCTGGTTCTCGCTTACGCAATTTTCGTTGTCGGTATGAAGATCAACATTCGAAAATTCTTCTATTTCACGAGCATATTACTTGTACTCTTGGCCGGAGGGTTAGCTGGTTATGGAGTTCATGAACTTGTGGAGTATTCTGAGGAGATGGGGGTTGAACAAGGCTGGCTAAGTGAGTACGCGTATGACCTAGAAATACCATCAGAGAATCCGTTTCATCATAAAGGCATAATCGGCTCAGTATTTGCAGTGATGTTCGGGTACACAGTAAAAGCTGAATGGATTAGAGTGATAGTCCACATTGCATATTTGACAATCGCACTTCCTCTCGTGGTTTGGGTCTACAGAAAGGAAATACCACCCAGTAGAACTGAAGAAACATCATCAAAGTGAAAAGTCAGAACCCTCCCCACAAGGGAGATATCATCCAATCTCGATTGTTTGTTAAATTTGTATCTGAATAAGATTTCTAAACTGTCTGACTACACCTTGCCCCATCATGTGCCTATACAATTGTCTCTTCAGTTTGTTCCCCGCAAATAATCCTCCTAATCTTCGTTTCCAGGATCCATAAAAGTCTCGATAGCAATTGTAGAGTTCCTCTTGCACCTGCATCCGTGACAGGGTTTCTGTAGGCATAATCGCATGAGCCATATCATAATTCGACAGATTTTGGTCCTCAATCCAACCATTCGCCTTCGCCTCATCATAGATTTCCGTCCCAGGGAAAGGTGTGAGAGCAGTGAAGATCGCAAAGTCTGGATCCAACTCATTTACAAACGCTCGTACATCAGCTATCGACTGCTCTGTCTCTTTCCTGTCACCAATAACAAACATTGCATGTGAGAATATCCCATGCTCCTTCAATAGTTGGACTGCTTGAGTTGCTTGTTTTGCCTGTATTCCTTTCCTGTAATTAGCAAGTGTTGAATCACTAGGGCTTTCCACACCCATCATCACCCAATACAACCCCCCCTTCCTCAATTTAGATAGCACGTTCTTTTTCCTGATCACATCATCGCATCTCCACTGTAGGAACAACATCAAATCGTCACCAAGGGATCGCTTCAAGAGTTCGTCAGCGAAACCGTCAGCTCTGTCCCCAGGACCAAAATCGTCATCAGTTAACCAGATGAACCTACTCCCAAAGGTGTTATAGCAATATTCGATCTCATCAGCAATTCGTTCAGGGGTCTTGAGTCTCCACATTCCACTCCAATGTCTCCACTGGGAGCAAAAGGTACAATTGTGGGCACACCCTCTAGCCCCTTCCACTAACGCGTAGGGGGCACCATAACCAGCCATCGCGGCAAAGTGATACTTTTCAACCAAATCTTTAACAAAATGGTAGCCAGGATAGGGCGCGCGCGCGTTCTTCTCAGCCGTCACATGGATAAATAAAGAATATAGCGAGCTTCACCAATAGCTTCATGGGGATTACCACGTGCGCGTATGCATAAAACATATACAATGTAATTTTCCGAGTGTGAATCCGAGTGTGGATCTAGGCCAGGGCGCCAGTTCTCCCTTGATAAGCGATTCTCCCCCCCATGAATTCATGTGCTCCCGATCAACTCTTTGTGAGAGAACCAGCAAGACCTCTACAGAGTGGGAATTCTCCCCCGAAAAGTGAGACGTAGATGTGGATGTTCACAGTCGAGCTAGTCTGGGAGTTCAAGACCAAGTTGTCGCTTCAACGTCTTATATCGGTTCCTTACCGTAACCTCAGTTACCCCCGCGGCTTCTGCGATGTCTTTCTGGGTCTTCTTCTCTCCCCCCATCAAACATGCTATGTAGAGGGCTGCTGCGGCCAGCCCCATTGGATCCTTGCCAGCTGCTGCACGGTTGCGTCTTGCATCTCTGAGAATCTTGATCGCCTTACCTTGCGTCTGACCGGTGATTCCCGTTTTCTCAGCAATCTTCGACACGTATGTGAGGGGATTTGCAATGGGCATTTTAACATCGAGCTCACGGAGCAGCAGTCGGTAGCACCTGGCAACGTCCTTCTTGTCAACAAGGCTTGCTTCGGAGATTTCTCGCAGCGTTCTCGGGGTTCCCGTGGTTCGACACGCTGCGTACAAGGAAGCTGCGGCAATCGCAGCTATAGATCTGCCTCTCACCAACCCCTTATCCAAGGCTTTCCGGTAGGTGACTGCAGCCTTCTCTTTCACGGAAGCAGGAAGATAGACTTTGTCGGACAGTCGATCCAACTCCGCCATGGCTTGAGCTAGATTTCTGTCCACACTTGAATGAACCCGTGAACGAATCTGCCACTTTCTCAATCGCCACATTTGCAGTCGAGTGGACAGTGGAAGTTTCCGACCAAAGGCATCCCGATCCACCCTGCCAATGGCGGTGGATAATCCTTTGTCGTGGACGGAGTAGGATGTTGGGACTCCCACACGACTCCGTGAGGCTTTCTCCTCTTGCGTGAAAGCTCTCCACTCGGGACCCTTATCCATCGTCTGCTCCCGCAACACGAGTCCACAATCACCACACACAGTTTCCCCACTATCATAATCATGAACAAGATTAGCGCTCCCACACTCGGGGCACCTGTCTGTTAATCGTTGACGTGCCATCGTCTTCTTACTCATAGTGTCACCTCAGATGACGCAAACCAATCACAACCATTATATTCCTCATCAGAAGCTTCGGAATCAAAAATCGCTCATTTGGTCCTGGTAATAGAGCCTTAGGACAGGTTCTAACATATAAGTCTTTCGATTCCGCTTTCCAGATTACCAAAACTGAAACAGAAAAGAGATTCCCCGTAAAGGACCTCAGATACTGAGCCCAACATCAGCCAAATCGCCGCCGAGCATGAAACACGTAATCACCAGGAGGCGTGCGTATTGTAATTGTGCAAGCCGACACCTGTGAAAAAGCTTTTCAAACAGAACACATCAAACCAAAGACAGCTGAGCCACGTTAAAGCCCGGTGGTGTAGCGGCCAAGCATGGTGGGCTCTGGACCCGCTGACGAGAGTTCGAATCTCTCCCGGGCTACCACCACTACAGTTCATGCGCGCGCACTTATAGAGACCCTTGTATTTACCAATTAGGAATGCACACACTAGCAGATGCGCGTGTGATGAAATGTACTCAGAGTTTTCAACCTCAAAATTGCGCAAAGAACAGCACGGACAAGTTTCTAATTCTGTTTGTTTGCGACTATGCGCGCGCGGTTATGCGGGAAATAACTCGAGTGACTTTGTAAGTCGAGTGAAAACTCAAGCATTCACTTGAGATATCAAAACTTTCTCATGCACGCGCAGAAGCAATGAGTGCCATAACTCTTATTTTAGTCCATCATAATGTTGACATCTGATGGTAATGGGAGACACTATTGAGAAACTCCGCAGGAGATATGAAAGTTTCAGGAAAGAAGAAGCAGATGTTTTGTCCGTGAGAGATCAGGTTCGTCTCGCTTTGGAAGAAGCTAAAAGCCAAGGAAATGATGCTCTTTTCGACGAACTAGAAGATATGCTGATGGACTTAGAGTTCTCAATAGAAGATAACAAATGTGAATGCCATAAAAGTGACCCAACCTGTTAAGATATGAGTCGCATTTTGAAATCAGCTAAGAAACGCACTTATGCATTGATTTTTCCATAGTGACAACGTTTCCCTCACGTCTACAAGTTTTGTCTTTAGTCTCATATCCAAGTTTCCCGTAGAAACTTACTGCCCAAATGAGCGTCGTTGAATGTGCGAAACCAGAGTTTTTTCAGGCCAAATGCGCGCGCCCAAAAAAGTGGTTCTGGTATAAATTGCAGTCTGGGAGCGGTCGCTCCCGGGCTACCAACCCTATAATTCTGTGCGTTAAGCCTGTTCTGTTCTTCTTCTGCGATTAGAAGCCTGCATCAGCCTTTTTTCATGAAAGTCATGGTGTAGAGGGTCCTATCTCATCAGTTGAGATCCAGCCATGGCAGAGCTGACTTTGGCGTCAACAGGTGTCAAGCAAAAGACCTCTGCTCTCTTTCATGTGAGTTTACATTGATTCAGGATTGGACTGCAGTTCTTGAACGCGAACGCGCAAGGTTGCGCTCCGTTCAATTCCCATCACCCCCACCGACAAGGTCACCAGTTGATCGAGCACCGTAAGGAAATCTTTTCATTCTCTAGCCACCGAATTCGTGCGTACGCGAGGAATTGTGATGTCAGAAAAGGAGATGGAAGTCTCTAGTCTCAACTTCCGCCCGGCAACTTCTGCTCGGCAAGCTAATCTTGAGAACTTGTTCGGAAACCGTGGAGCGTGTGGAGACTGAGTTCAGAATTCTATCGTGTGCTCTGGATGAACCGCTTTTGCTCTTTTTCCCACTTCTTGCGTTCCGCACGTAAGCTGAAGATGTCCACATCCTTGTAGATGAGACCTTCTGTCTTGCCGGGGATGTTTCTCTCGACACGCTCCTTCTCTGGCGTGTAGATGAAAGAGTCCCCGAATTCGGCGACGTTGGCGAAAAAGCAGTAGGTGTAGATCGATCTGCGAGCATCGAAGTGAGCTGCTCTGAAGTCCGCTGTGACGGGAGTGAACGCTGGGTTGAACACAAGGTCGACTGGGGGGTCAAAATTCTTCAATTCAACACGAAGATCCATGTCGAGGAAGTCTCGACAAATCATGATGGCGATTCGTCCATACTTTGTGTTGCAGATGATGGTTTTCCTTGGTGGAATCTCAGTGTCGATTCCTTCAGTGAATCTTTTGCCTTCGTGATGGATGGTGGCAGGAATGTGCTTTTCTTGTTGCCACAGGATTCCTTCCGGGCCGATGACCAGGCTGATGTTTCGCTTCGTGTGTTGATCATGGTAGGATCCTGGAATGATGTACATGTCGTGGGCTTTCGCTAATCTAGTTACTTCTTCCATTAGTTCATCGTAAGCCAGATCGATGGTCAGTTCCGGGAAGAGCAAGATGTCAACCTGGTTCTCATGGGCATCTTCGATCATCGTTCTGACTTTGGATCGGACACTCGCAACTTTGTCTTGTCGAAGTCCGAAGAGACCTGGAGCTGTCTCCTCATAGAACTCGCCCAGGACATCACCAGATGTGGACAGTCCTATTTGCGCAACTGCAACTCGAGATTCGTTTCGAGGAGCTTCTGGATGCTCTTTCAGCAAGTCCACGTAGACCAGCTCATACTTGCCCGCAATTTCTGCCAGGACTCGTCCACTAGGAGACACCTTCACCTGCGCCCCTATCCCTCTTTTTGCTGGAAGCACCTTGATGTGCACGGCTTCAGGGACGCACGTGCGAAACTGCCCTGTTTCGTCAATGTAGATCACTTGCGGGTTCACCTTGAAGATGCCGAAGTCAGTGGCTCTGGCTCGAACCTTGATCGATTCGACCTTGAGTGGCTCGAACCGCTTGCCCCCAAGGTTGATCGAGTAGGCATCAACAGTGTATTCGGGAACTGTCTCTGTCATCTTGAACCCTTCTGGAACAACATTGTCAATCCTCACCAGCAACCCGAAGTGCTTCGCCACGTTCACAAGGTCAAGTTGCATCTCAAGGTCTTCATCCATCGCTAGCTCCTCGCCGACTGAAATGTGACCTTGAATGTTAGCGTGTTCAAATCTTTCTAGGCCGACAGCGTTTTCAGTGGTTGGTGTGGGAGTTACGAAGCTTGCTGTGGATGAAGTGATAGCTGGTGCGTGTAGGACTTCAGTCAACGATGCCGCCAGTTCCCGTTTCTCTCTGATTTCATCCAAAAGTCGTTGAACCTGCACAGTCTTTTCCGGATGCTTCGCGTGAGTGTACAGTCTCGCGGAACTCTGCAGCACCTTCTCCGCCATCAAGTAGAATTTCGCTCTCTGTTCTGGATCGGTTTCTCTAGTTGCACTGTCCGTGTAGATGTAGCCATCCAAAAATCGCTGGGTGGCCACAGCGTATTCTGAAGCGGCTTTGAATCCAGCTTTGATGTAGTAGTTTGCTGCACTTTCCAAATGTTGGGTGGCAGCTAAGTGTAGAGCCTTGTCTCGTGTGTCTTCAAATCGTGCTCCCGCTTCAAGGGCTCTGCAGAAGCGACTGTGACCTAACGCCAAAAGCTTAGCTTTTTCATTGACACTGTGTTCTTTTGCTTCGTCGAAGAGTCGAGACGCCTCCAGATATAAGTCTGGTGAAGCTTCAGCTTCTGCTTGCGTCATTTTCTGCCAAGCCTGGCAGAGCAGAATTATCGGCTTTAACTCAAGCCGGTCTGACTCAGTTTCCATAACTTGTGAGGCTCGTTGGAATCTCTTGACTGCAGCAGCATACTTTTCGGAGCTGGCAGCATGGTCTCCTTGGCTGTCGAGAGCCTTCGCTTCTTCCACGGCGATTCTCCCAAGACAATATTCCACTCTGGTGTATGAAAGGTGGGCGATTTTGTGTGCCATCGCCTCCTCGTCTCCGTCTTGGGCTCTGTCCAGTTGAGCGTCTGCGTGCTCGATGGCTTTTCTCGCTTCTTCAAAGAGCCTGGCTGCCTGCTGAAAGGAAGCAATTGGATCCTCACCGTCTTCTTTTCTGCTTAGATCCTCCGCCTGCTCGAGTCGGGACCACGCGTAGAAGTTCAGGGACAAGTGATTCCACAGCTTTGATTGTTGCAGCAGGTTTGCAGACTTTTCATAGTGTCCTTTTGCACTAGTGTACTTTTCATGTCGGTGATCTGATTTGGCGTGCTCGATCTCACTCCACGCTTCCATGTACGTGGCATAGTCCATGTAGAAATCCGCGAACTGATGAAGTTTTTCGGCTGCAGCTCTATAATGTGCAAGAGCGTCTTTGAAGTTCTGTGCCGCACCTTCGTAGCTGCCAAGCTGATCCTTGTTGCGAGCCATTTTCCAGTAGGACTCTGCAACACGACTTGGGAGGTCAGCTTCTTTGAATTTCATGGCGGCATCGCTATAGAACTCAACTGCGAGGTTCAGTTTTTCCTTGTTGCCAGTGAGCAGATATAACTCGTTGAGTAATCCTCCAAAGGTGTCTTCAAAACCAGCTGTCGTGACCACAATTGATGGAGTGGGGCGAGATGCAACCCATTTCCTGCAGCGTGAGACGCCATCCTCCATGTCGGAAGCAGCCGTTTCGAGAAGGGAGGTCTTTTCATTCTTCTCTGGTTTCAATCTGGCGAGTTCTGCTTCGACTAGCCCCTCATAGTATTTGCCTACTCCAATAACCCAATCGTTGGATGGCCAGTTCTTTCTCACAAGTCTGATGTATTCTTTTCGATGGATCAGAGCTTCATCGATGAGCTCAATCTTCCGATCTGTTCCTGATTCCAGAGCGGAGTAAAAGTGTAGTGCTTTGCTGAGAGCATGAAGAATTGATCCTAGCGCGTCAGGAGAATCTGAGCGAACTGCATATTTCAATCCCTCACGTCCGATCATCGCTGCTTTATTCAGCAGAGCCCGCTTCTCTTCTGGCTCGACTTCTTCATTCGCGAGGGAGATGTAGCCATCAATGTAAAACTGGTATGTTTCAGCGATGGTCAGATCCTGACAGAGGGGTTGAAGATAATGGACTGCTTTGTCAGCGTACTCAATAATCTCTTTGCACTTCTTTTTTCTGACATCGGGGTCTGCTTCCCGCTTGATTATCCAATCTGTCGTGAAGGCAAGGAGGTAGTATGCAATGCCTTCTAGATAATTGTCTCTTGCAGTAGATCCTTTCTGCAGCATTTCGTTGGAGTATTTTAGTGATAATACGATCTTGTCTGTGAAGAAGAGGGTTGCCAAAGCTGCTGCCCATCGTGACATAGCTTGGCAGTAAGGGTCGTCAACCTGCTTGGAAAGTGCTAGGGCCTTCTTCGAATGCCGTAGGCTATTGTCAGCCAGCTCTTTCCGTTTCTCTTCTTGCTCAACCATGTTCGCTGCGTACCAGTTTTGAAGACCTGCTGCTGAGTGGGCGAGAAGTTGCTCCTCTTTGCTCTCAATCTTTGACAGAAGTGAGATGACTTCGTTGATGAAGTTGATTCCTTCGAGTGCTGTTTTCAGTTTCTCACTAGACGTGGAAGCTAGATAAGGACGCTCGACGAGACAGAGCAGAATACTGCTGCACGTTTGGACGAATTCCGATTGCTCAGCCGGAGTCTTGAGTGCTTTCAAGCTTTTGCTGACGACACTAAAACACTTTGTGAGTTTCTCTCTTCTTTCGGAGGAATCAGATGTAAGCCAGGAGCTTGTGTATTCTGCCATTGCGTCACATAATGCACCTTTATATCTGTCTTTCGACCCTTTTTCAGCCTCAAATAGCTGTGCTGCTTTTCTGTAGGCTTCGACTGCCAGATTCCGGAGTCGTTTGAATTCATCGCTGTCCAGAACCTGTTGTGAAGCTCGACTGCAGCAATACCCTATGCTGCGCCATACTTGAGCAATTGGGACGCCAGAACTTAGATTCGGATCCGATGCTTCTTCGTAGAGCCTAGCTGCCTCTAGCCATTTGTGCTCTTCTTCTTGCTCTTTTGCTTTCTCAAGAATAGGCGTGGCCGCAGAATTCAAAGACATCCTATATCCTTATTGTAAGATTCGACGGTTCTATTTCAGAATTAGACTGTGCATGGTTATAAGTATATATTGTAAACGTGAATTCATACCCAGCTGCGGCAGGCAAGCAGTTGAACTGTTTTTCTGCAGTGTAATCGCGAGAGAACCGATGATTCCTACAGGGGCAAACCAGATCGCCTACTTTGCTCCAGTTTCAACAGCTTCTTGAAAACTGGTTCGGGTACACATTTTCTGATTGTCTTTTGCCATCCCTCAGGGCCAATCAAGCTCTTCACGAAACTTGAACTTAGTTCAGCATTCTCTCTCGGTGGCATCAGGAACACGGTCAGGATATTCGAGTTCAAGTCGCTGTTGATGTGCCGCATGACCCGTTCATATTCGTAGTCACCTTCCGATCTGATTCCTCGGATTATGTAGTAGGCGCCCACGGATTCTGCGTAGTTTACCAGAAACTGGTTCTGGAAAGTGTCCACTGTCGTATTCCGAAGATTCTTCGTGATGGCCTTCAGCATCTCAACTCGTTCACCAAGAGTGAACGTGTAATCTTTGGCAGGGTTTTCCCCTATGGCAACGATTAGCTGATCAAAGAGGCGTGCCCCTTGTTCTATCATCCATAAGTGTCCGTTTGTGGGTGGATCAAAGCTTCCACCGTAAACAGCTTTTTTCATGTCACTCCCAAGTGCTGACGTTCTACAATTATAGCTTATTCTGGTTTGTGTGTTTTCTGTTTCGCTTTCTGGTGATTGTGTCGATAAGTCGTTTTGCTACTTCTCGCTTTGTAGTGAGGGGAACGTGTGTGACTTCCTTGTTTCTGTCAATTATGAAGACATCACTTGTATCTTCGGCGAAACCAACACCTTTCCTCCCTACATCATTTGCGACGATCAGATCTGCGTTTGCTTTCCGAAGTCTGTCGTAGGCTTTTTTTACTAGTTTTTCGTCCGATAGCTTGGATTCTGCCTTAAATGCGACAAGAAACACATCTGGACTGACTTGTTTGATCACGTCAACTATTTTCGGGGTCGGTTTTAGCTCCAGTGTGAGTTCAGCCTTCGTATCAGTCGGCACTTTCGATTGAGATCTTTTCTTAGGCATCCAGTCTGCCACTGCGGCCGCAGCGATTACAACGTCATAATTCTTTGACTTCAACTCTGAGATGACAGTGTCATACATTTCCTGACTGGTTTCAACAGGAATAATGTGAGCCCCACTTGGCGGAACTGCGGTTCCTGGTCCGTACACCAAAGTCACTTCAGCTCCTCGAGATACTGCTTCCTCAACAATCTCTGCACCCGTCTTGCCGGAGCTTCTGTTTGTCAGAACCCGGATGGGATCCACATACTCCACTGTTGGACCTGCTGTGACGAGAACCTTCTGCTTGAAATCTCTCCGAATTGTCAGCCTGTGAACAACAGTTTTCACGATCTCCTCAACTCCAGCAATCTTCGCCTTGTCCTCTTCAACTTTGGGACCGACAAACTCTACCCCGAGCGATTGGAGTTTCCTAATGTTCTCAGTCACGATAGGGTGACGATACATCGATTCATGCATTGCAGGGACAATCACGATGGGCAAGCCAGATCCAAAAGCAGTTGTCGCAACCGTTGTGACGGGAGTATCATCTATTCCCACAGCGATCTTGCTGATGGTGTTAGCGGTCGCTGGAGCCACCAGAACTAGATCTGCCTTCTCTGGAAACTCTCCAGCCAACATAACGTGTTCGATTGCTCCAGTCAGCTCTGTCACAACTCGATTGCCAGTCGCCCAATGCATGAGGTACGGATGAATGATTCTCTGAGCCATCTCAGACATGACCGCGTGAACTTCAGCGCCTTCTCGCATGAGTGCTCGCGCTATTTCTGGACATTGGGAAGCGGCAACACTGCCTGAGATGCAGAGTACAACCCTTCGCGTCTTCAACACAGCTGATCTGCTTCCTTTGATGTCCTTCGAAGGATGGGCGACGACCAAATCCTGCACCTGTCTTCTCTAGTTCCCTTTTTCGACTTAATAAATGGATTGCACGCTGTGAAAGAGACTCTCAACCTGCCGCTACCTTGATTCTCGTTGAAGAGGAGCCAACCTATTGCGTGTATCTTAAATTCTCAAAAGAATTACTATAGCAACAATCGTTCCATGACTGATATGAATTAGAGGATCCTAGTGAAACCAGAAGAGGTGAATGTCTTGTTACTCATGTTTATAGTAACGGCTCCACTCCACAAAGGGATTGACGTCACAAGAACGTTCTTGAAAGCAGTGGAAACTCCTCCGCCTCCGTACTTGAGAAGCAGAGGAGTCTATACTACATACGATGAGCACGGCTACAAATGGTACAACATTGTTGAGATCGACGACAAGCACGTATCTGAAGGCCTGACAGAATTGATGAAGAGAACCGTTCCATTCGACAGCATCGAAGGATTGAGAATCAGAACGGAAATTCTAACGTCAATGCGAGTGGCCTCAAAAGTCGTCAATCCATCCCGTGTTCCGACTGGATTCCCCGATCTTGATCAGCTCCTCTACGGAGGCATTCCACAGAACTATACTGTCATTCTGACCTCATCCTCTTGTGACGAACGAGAACTGCTCGTTCGGAGATTCCTTTGCGAAGGCGTGAATCGAGGTGAAGTGACTTTCTACGTCACTACAGATCCAGGGAAACTGAAACCCCTTGTGGAAGAATCAGAAGAGCTACACCTCTTCATCTGCAATCCTCAAGCAGACAAAATCATCAAAGATCTCCCCAATGTGCATAAGATCAAAGGCGTGGAAAATCTATCAGAGATCAACATCGCAGTGACATCCGCTCTCCGCAAGCTCAAAGAAGGCCCAAAGCGAGCATGCATAGAAATCATATCTGATGTATTATTACAGCATCGCTCAGCTCAGACTAGGAAGTGGCTGGGATCTCTCATCCCAGAGTTGAGATCAAAGGGATTCACAACCATGGCAGTGATGGATCCGGAAATGCATCTTCCACAAGAAGCTCGTGCAACACTTGACCTTTTCGAAGGGCAAATCGACATCAGAGAGAAGAAGACTGACGGAGGCCACACGAGATGCTTGAGAATCAAGAAAATGTACGCTCAGAAATACAATGAGGAAGAAGTGACCCTGAGAAGGGAAAGCCTTCAACTATGAGTGATCTGCAGAATTGACAGAAAGGTCTGATTCCTCGTGCACACATTGTGCAGCTGGATGGCGTAGTGCTAGGTTTGAGAAAAAGAGTAAGGATTGCGTCAGGATCTATGGGTCGTTGATTGCCTTCGGTGAACTACCTGCACGGGCACTGGGTGTCAACGGTTTGGATCTGTCTCAGTGGTCACTGTCTGTGTGTGACGCCGAAGACCGAGAGGTGTTCAGTCACGCCGTAGATGATTACGAGATCGTTGTCCACGATAACCCACGATTCAAGCTGTTCCCACACTGACTCCAACCCAAGGTTGTGGCTTGCTGTTGTCACGTCTTCATTGTCCACGACGCCGTCATTGTTCAAATCAAGATTCCAGTAGGCCGGATCCTGAGGGTTAGCATTGGCTATGATGGACAAGTCGGTCGCGTCCACGATTCCATCTAAGTTGACGTCTCCGAGCACGACTTCTGTTCTCCATAGAGTCAGATTGTTCGGATCAACACCGTCTGGTAGATCAGCAAGATTGAACACCAAGTAAATCGTAATGTTATTCGCGAAAGCGGCGGTTGTCTGAATGTCCCAGGATTCACCGATCTGATCCGGGTGTTGCAGGGCAATGATGTACGCATAGGCAAATCCATCCGTCAGCACATCATCGAAGAATAATCCTACATTAGGATCTGGAAAGGTTCCTACGTTTGATCCTGTTTCAACATCATCGACGCCGCCATTCTCTAGGAAAGCGACAGAGATCATGGTTTTAGCCACAAAGCCTGTGAGGCTGAATCCATCTTCATCAGGGATCGCTTGCGGAGCACCATCAATCAGAACAGTATCGATGTGCCAGCCTCGGCTTGGAGTGAAGGTTGCAGATTCCAACCCACCAAACACGATGTAAGTGTCAGAAGTTGTCAGTTGTGATTTCCCAGACTTCCAAGTAAGTTCGACTGAGCCACTGCCGGTGACAAACACAGTCGGATCCTTGACAGGTGCAGCGGCACCAGTGAGGATAGCCATTCCTGCGACAGCATTTAGCGAGAGCAACATCAGCAATGCACTTGCGATTGACTTCTTTGAATGCAGATTCTTCATTTCACATTCTCCTTTCAATTCTCGGTTAATATGATTATATACTGATATAAACAATCTGGAATTTTGTTCTAGTTCTCTGCAGATCCCTGTGCATGCAACACCTGTCCTGACTTCAGGAACTCATCGCTTTATGCACGATCCAGGCTGTAGTCTCTTCCTGAACAAGGGCTCATTTCAGGTGTGAAAGGATGGCTGATGTGCCAGTTGCTGCAAGCACCAGTAGCTCGAAGATTTTGTATGCATTGACCATGGTGTCTGTGGTGTAATCCACACATAGGCCATCTACTCTCTTGACTGTTGGCAAGAGTTCTGCAGCATCTGCCAAGTGCGTTGATTTGAAGCCTATTCGGACTCTCACTGGCTTCTCAACTGTTAGTGGTGCGGTTTTGTTTTCTTTGAAGTTTGCTGCTGCCTTCTTCGTGGCTTCCTTCAGGTTCTTCGTGATTCTCGCGAGACTTGGGCTTCTCGCTGCAGTTGTGCTGTACGAGTATTTCAGTGGGACCGTTTCAATCCATGATGCATATTGTTTGACATCGTCTTCCAAAAGCTTGGCTTCTCCAGCAACCAGGATGACCGGTATGTTCAGGTCGCCTGCCACGTAGGCATTCAACAGAAACTCGCTTGCTTCCACATCATTCACTGAGATTTGCTGGATGTTTGCTCCACTGTAGGTGTGCGCCAATAGGGACTGTTGCGTGCCAGATTTTGCATGGTAGCCGAGAAAACATGCCACGTCGCATCCCTCGATCCCTGAGACCATGCTCACAGGTCTCGGATACCCTCTCACGACTTCAACATATTCCGGCAGCTCATCCACTTTCAGATTCACCATAGGTCCATGGCTGTCAGCAACAACGACCTCGACAAAACCGTTCTTCACCAGCTCATCCGCCACAGCAAGTGTGACTTTGGTGGCGATCTTCCTTGCCTCCTTGTATAAGGATCCTTTGAGATATAGGTGTCCTGGGATTGTTACAAAAGGCATGCCTTCCAAATCCACAGAGATGAAAGCCTTCATGAGATCACTGTTTATTGAATCCTAGGCTGATGCACTAAAGCGTTTCTATGCAACCAATGGTTTAGCCGTGGCACTTCAGCTGCTTCTGAAGCAGCCTTGACGCGGTTAGAAACAAGAGTCAAGACGCTATGACCGATTGCTGAAGAGCGTCCGAAAAAAAAGTGGAGGGTGTGACAGCTCTCTTCGGGTCTCAGTTGGCTTCCTTCGTCATTTTCTTGGCGATGCTGTACGTTACCGGGATCAGCATTAGGGCGAGGGCAATGGCGAAGCCCCAGGAGATGTTGGCGACCACATTTGTGACTCCAGGGAAAGTGGCGAAGATTGCTCCTGTTCCAATGATGAGGAAGACGCTGTAGAGAACGAACTTTGCGTATCCAGCCACGGCAAGGAACTCTCTGTGGTCGTCTGTGATTGACTTGATCAACCCATCACTTAAGGCGATACCGGCACCGATAATGACGAACCCTAGAATCAAGGGATAGACGAGATTGCCGTTGAGAAGCATGAGATTCAGCGCGATCAGAAGCACTACTGCAACTAAGCCAATCTGCAGCAGGTTTCTCAACATGTCCGCCAGCTCAACCTTCGCCTGTGGGAAGGTTGCGCTCAGGCTCTTTCCGATCAGAGTAGCTAAGAAATCGACGAGAACTGTGCCCATCACGATGATCACGATTCCTCCGAGGAGTCTCGGAAGGTAAGATGCGACTTGTATCAAGTACTGACCGAGAGTGCCTCCAATGTTGAGAATTTGGATCGCGAGAATGATGGACAAGACTATGACGAACGCTTTGGTTACTCCTCCAACGAAAGATGAAAGATCAAAACCTGTAGATTTGAACGCTTTTCCAGTATTGCTTTCTTCGAAAGTTCTCTCCAGGCCTAGTTTCTCAATGAGTCTGTTAACAGCTCTACCGGCAATAATGCCCACTCCATATCCGATAAGTATGACAATCGCAGCCGCAATGAGGGAGGGTAGGAAGGCGATGATGTCTTCAACCATCTGTGTCAAAGCTTCGATAATAAGGGCCTGCATTCAGTTTACACCGCTCTCAGAATCCATAGCTTCTTTCTTATAAGATTTCGCAAGCAAGCCTGTCGAAGGATGATCAGCAGATTCTTGGCACTGGGTCCCCGACCGGCATCGCCATGATGCGATTGCCGCCAACGATGGTTTTCAGAGCCACGAGATCAAGAGCGTCGGTCGCTTCCCCAATGATCTCTGCGTCCTTCCCTTCAGTGGTTTCTCTCAAGGCCAGCAAGATATCTTCAGCCATTTCCTGAACTACCCCTACGACCATCTTCCCCTCGTTTCCAACCTCCAGAGGATCAATGCCCAACATCTCGGAAGCTGCCCTCACATCTTCTCTCATCGGAATCTTCTCTTCATACACCTGGATCCCAACCTTGGTCTTCTCGCTCCATTCATTGAGCGCATTGGCTAGCCCGCCGCGAGTAGGATCTTTCAGAGAGACAACCCCGCCAACCTCTAGCATCCGCCTCACCATGTGATTCAAGGGTTTGACATCTGAAACTATGCTGCTACCAAACGCCAAGCCTTCCTGAGCGGAAAGCACTGCCAACCCGTGATCTCCAATCGTACCTGATAGAATGATCTTGTCCCCTCTTCGTAGATTCGTATCCAGAATCCATCTGGCTTCGAAACCATCTCTATACTTCCTCACAACAGCCAAATTATGATCAAGTAGACTAGTGCGGCGTCCTATCCCGCTGATATTCACCACCAACCCTCCCAGGCTCCCATGCTCCACAACCTTCGTATCCCCCGTAACTACGAAAACTGCAGCTTCCTGACAGGTGGATTTCATACTCGCCAGAACTCGCTCCAAATCTTCGAACGCCAAGCCTTCCTCCAACACAAATCCGCAGCCCAACGCCTGCGGTTCAGCTCCCAAAGCAGCCAAATCATTCACAGTTCCAGATACCGCTAGTCTTCCAATGTCACCACCTGGAAAGAAGATCGGATGAACGGCATGGGAATCGCTCTTGAAAACCACACCATCCACAACAGCTGCATCATCCAACATTTCCAAACCAACCTCAGCCTTGAATCCTCCCAAATACGGGAGAACGAATTCTCCAATGAGCTTTCCCATCACTGAGCCCCCGGCACCATGAGTCATCGTGATTCGAGCTGGCTTTGACACAGTAAATCCCACCAAACTCAATATCAAAGGAATCCGCCACATAAATGAATCGAAAAGAGTGGCTGACTCAACGTTTTTATTCTGGCAAGCCCGTATACTAGTAGGGCGGAAGGAAATAGACATAAACGTGTAAAAAACGTCGCCGAACAGAACGTGTGGAAAACCCCGCAATCACCACAGCAATCCTTATATCTGGAAACTCCGCCTCTAAAGACTTTGGCAAAACGACAGTAGCCGAAAAACCAGATGAAACCTTCAATCACAAAGATTGATAGGTGGAGTATGCAAGTGAGCTCGTGAAATGGGCAACTCAAGCTCACAATGAACACACATAGGATGCAAGCCCAAACAGCCAACAACCTACACTAAACAAACACCTATTCACCTACACGCCAAAAAGGCCCGACATGCTACGCCGTCTGGTGGATGGCCAGGCTTGAGCGCTGAAGAAGGGCGTGGCAAGTAGCGAAATGCCTCGGGTAAGAGCACGCATCTGTAGAACCGAGGATACCTCAATGAGACTTCTCGTGGCAGTTCCTTCGGGAACCGCTGCACTCCAGCAATGGAGAGGGAACCCCTTGAACTGAAACATCATAGTAGAGGGAGGAAAAGAAACTAACCAGGATTCCCTGAGTAACGGCGAGTGAAACGGGAAGAGTCCAAACCGAATCTTGAAGGGAAACCTCCAAGAGATGTAGAGTTATGGGTCCGGCTATATCTTCGCTAGCGAAGCCAAAGTGGTCTGGAACGACCTGCCATAGAGGGTGAAAGCCCCGTGGGCGTAAACTAGAAAGAAAAAGGCTGGAATCCCAGAGTACCATACCCTGGCTTGGGTTTGGAAAATTGGGAGTCACCCACTTCCAAGACTAAACACGTCTCAAGACCGATAGCGCACTAGTACGGTGACAGAAAGTTGAAAAGCATCCCGGGAGGGAGCTGAAAAGAGTCTGAAACCAGACGGTTAAAGACGTATGCAGCCCAGAAGGATAGATCCCATTCGAAGGAAACCGCAGCAATGCGGCAGTACGGGAATGGAGGACCAGGGTTGCATGTTCCGTCTCGAAACACGGGCCGGGGAGTTCACGACTATGGCAAGCTTAAAGGTGTAAAGCCTGAATGCGTAGGGAAACCGACAAACGCGCAACCAGCGCTAGCTGGTGAGGCGTGGCGTCTTAAAGGGCGCGGAGTCATAGTTGTGAGACTAGAAACCGGGCGATCTAGCCCTGGGCAGGGTGAAGCCAGGCGAAAGCTTGGTGGAGGACCGATAGGGTGCTGATGTGCAATTCGCTCCGTTGACCTGGGGTTAGGGGCTA
>CAYFWV010000074.1:0-5805 GCA_964346975.1 uncultured Candidatus Bathyarchaeia archaeon | reverse complement strand
TTATGGCCTCTAGGAAAGATCATTTCGTTGTTGGCAAATTCCCCTCCAACGTTTGGAGAGATCCAGAGTACGCTGTTGAATTCAAAACCGGTTGACGTAGGATTCTTGAAGACTCGCTCAATCATAAGCAACGTGCTCGCAGGGAGGGTGAAGTACGAGATTGTCCCTCGCACGCCCTTGATTTCTTCCTGGTGTTTTGACTCGAATGTGAAGCTTATCCCTTTCCAGTCTCCTTTCTCCACGACAGAAGCGGCGTACAGTTCTGTATGAGTCTTGGACTTTTGGAAGTCAAGGTCATCTCCGAGGTAGAGTTATCGTATGCCTCCACAGTAGTTTTCTAGAAAAACCTTGGTTCCAATTCGAGGGAAAGAGGTGGCCAGTTGATTGGCATCGTCCTCTCCCAGGAAATAGAGGCATCCTGCAAACTCTGCGCTGGTTTTAAATCGAATTCTATCATTGGAAACTTCGAAGATGGTTGTGTTCATTTCCGTGCCGGGTTCAATCTTTACGGTGGATTCGTTGCTTTCAGAGATGAAGCCGAAATCCATGGGCAGCTGCATTTCCTGTTGTTCCGTGGAAAGGTTCATTGCTCCACTGTAGACTCCGATCTTGGTTTGGGGTGGAGGTGTGATGGAGATTTCTGTGGTGAAAGGGTTCGTGGAAGCTACTTTGCTGACTCTGATCTTTGAGGGTGTTATCTTCCAGTTTGGCGGTGGGATCAGCTGGATTTCTCCTGTGAGTTCCTTGTTTCTCAGGTTTGTGACTTCGAGCTTGCTCGTATGCTCTGCGTTCTCGTAGAGTAAGGCTTGTGTGAGGCGCGCGTTGAGTAGAGGTTTTGCTCTTACTGATTTTTCCACTGGATGAAGCTTCTTTTCTATTAGAGAGGCCCATTTTCTGCGGATGTTCTGCCAGTTTCCTCGCTCAACAGCATAGTAAAGTGCTGGTGTGCAGGCTGATTGGCCTGGTGCTAGCTCGCCCAACGTGTATTCTGGATTCAGGAATGAGTCATCCCGGACTCGAATCTTGTTAAGCCCGTCATTTGACCATATCTGTCCAAAGCAGAAATCGTGTGCTTCATTTTGGAAACATATCCAGGATTCTTTGTAGGCTTTGGGATCAGTTGGCAAGTCTGATTCAGAAACAGGGAATCCAATCATTTCGTGCTTGACGGTCTCTCTCAAGGGCACAATCATGGTGCAATAGAGAGAAGCCCAGAAGCTTCTTCCAGAGATTCGTACTTTTGGCTTGTATGTGGCATCGGAGTTCAGGTTAAGTACTCGAATCCGCTCTTTCACAAGAGCTGTTCCAGCATAGAACGTCAGGATGCGCACCATTTTTAACCCAGGCTTGTTGGGATGAAATCCTGAGAGCACTAGTTCTAGGCCTTCGGTTGTCTTCGAGACCTCACAATTGAAGTCGATAGGCTTTTCAAACCCGAAAGGTGGACCGACCCCAAATCTCCCACGGCGCCAGACTCTTTGTGGACCGTAAACAGCCTTCTTGTACCTCATTTCCAAGACGCCGCCTCTCAATCTTACGGATGCTTCGAGCTCCTCATTTTCAACGATCACTGTTTTGCCGTGTCGTGTCTCTTCTATTGTAGATAGAATGCCTCCTGGTCGAAGACACCGGATCTGAACTACTTTGTTGCGAGTTCTGACCGCTGCTCCTTTGAACTGTCCTTTCACAAACGTTTCTAGAGCAATGAGAGACGTGGGTTGATCATCGTTCACAGCGATCTCTATCTTGGTGCCGGAGTAGCTTTCTGGTCTGATTTCGATGGGAATGGAATTGCTGTGGAGAGAGAGGTTGTCTTCTTCATCAAACAGGTAGACAGCTCCTTTGAAGCTTTCTTTTGAGTTGTTGAAGAGATTAAGCTGGAGTGATCCGTTTGTACCTGGCGAGACTGTTATCGTTTCAGGGTAGGTGGCGATCTCGATTGGAGGAATTATCCGCATTCCAACCTCAAAGGGGATCAGCGTTCCGTTGATGATCAAGTTGGCTTTGATTATCTTCTGTTTCCTCGATGTGTCTGGAACCTCAGTTTCTGGGCTGACGATGAATTTCGCGCACAGTTTTTCATGAGCGTTCTTCTCAACCCTGAAGGATTTCTCTGGGGACGTTGTGAATTGAACTCCATCGTGCGCAGATAGGAAAAGTGATCCATCGAATCTCTTCTTTGTGTCATTCTCGATTTCTACGACAAGCTCCTGTTCCAGTCCTGCAATCACCTTGTGTTCCTTGAGTCGACAGAGAATTCTCAAGTGTTCTCCCGCTAGATTGCGTTCTACCCCGATGATTCCACGACCATACCTGCCTACCCACAATCTGAGATAATCTTGATCGTTGGAAAACTCGTATGGGAACACATGCATGTGCTCCAATGTGAAGTCGTCAGGAACCAGTTCCAGCTTTCGCACTTGCGACGAATACCAATCGTGCTTTTTGAAGAATTCCTCAGCGAAGGGAAACGTCAGAATTCCAGGGATGTAGTCCTTCATCTCAACACTTGTTTCCGGCACCCAAAACATACCGCATTTCTTGTATAGAGGAACGGCTCGAAGATTCCCAGCCCACGTATCAAGATCCACCCGTTTCAAGCCCTTTTCAGTCGCAATCCTCAGAGACCTGAGGATTAGCTCCTTTCCATGCCCCTTGCCAAGATAACTTGGGTGTACTCCAAGTAACCCTATGTAAGCTGCCTCTGCGTCTTCATAATGTGGATGCAGTGTGCAAATCCCAGTGAACCTGTCCCCATCAGTTGAAATCAGGATGGAAATACTGGTGACACCCACTGGAAACGAGTCAAGCACCCGTTCAGGTGTAAACGGTATGCCCCCAGTGAAACCCCCTGGCCAGAGACCTTCCTTGTCAAATGAGTTGAAGAGATCAGCTAGTTTTTGAGCATCTTCCCTATGGAATTCGATGATGCTAACTCCTTTTCGTCCAACACTCATTCTTTTGCGGTCTCCAGATTTCCAGTTTCTTTGAAACTGAGAGTCAAGTCAAGCGCTTCTCATAATCTGCTTCTTCCATAAAAAGAGTGCGACATCGATTCCTAGCAGGAGCCCCTAAACAGTCCCTGTGTCCTACCTAGACTCTTTTAGGTTACTTGAAATGTGGTTTTTCATTTCATAAGCCTTGTATGTCTTCGACCAACAATACTTCGCAGAGTATCGTTGCAGGGATGTGAAGAGGTCACAGAAGATGAAACAGTCAACTAGATCCAGAAGGATACTCCCCCTTGATGCATCTGACCGAGTTTCAACTGGAGTCCTGGGGTTGGATGAGCTCATCGAAGGCGGGCTACCAAGGGGCAGCATGACCCTTTTGGCAGGGTCGCCTGGCTCTGGGAAGACTATTGCTTCGGCTCAATTCCTTCATCATGGCGCCAGTGAATGCGGTGAGAATGGCATCTATGTTTCCCTTTCAGAGCGAAAAGAAGTGTTCTTGAGGAACATGGAGAGATTCGGCTTGGATTTCGCCGCTTTAGAAGAGCAGGGGAGTTTCAAGTTTCTTGATTTTGCCACGACCCGAGAAGCCGGAGTCTCGGCGATTCTAAATGCCGTGTTGAAGGAAGCTTTCTCGATTCAAGCGGAGCGCTTGGTTGTGGATTCGTTTTCCGCACTCTCATTAGCTTTTGAAAAGATGATAGATGCGAGAGTTGTTCTTCACGCGTTCGAAAAGCTGATGCGGCAGGTCAACTGCACGACGCTCCTATTGGTGGAGGTCCCCACAGGCGACTCCAGTCTAGGGCTTGGTTTCGAGGAGTTTGTAGCGGATGCATTGATTCTCTTCGAGATAGTTGAGGATGAAGTGGGTATCAAGAAAAGAGCAATAATACGGAAAATGAGAGGCACAGATCACAATCAAAACTACAGCAACATCGTAGTTTCAGATCAAGGTGTTGTACTCACACCATATGTAACTTAGGATGTGGCAGATTGAAGCATCAAGATCCCTTGAATGCGATCCTTGTTGAAGCCCTACGTGAAGGTCTTTCCAGCGTTTGCGGGTCAGCAGGATCCGCTGTCATCTTCTTCCTAGAGAACAATGGCTCAATCAAGTCCAAGACAAAGATCGGAAGTGTTGAAAGCTTTTCAGAAGGATTGGAGAGCATATTTGGGTTTGGTTCGAAAGTGATCGAGAAGAGAATATTGGAGGTTCTGTATCTGAAGCTTCAACTCTCTGGAAAAAGAGAAGCTCCGAGTGACTTCGACTTCGTCACAGAAGTGGAGAAGGCCTTTAAACTCTCCATGCAAGGGAACAAGCCGACACGCATACATCGGAGCAAACTAAACCACAGCGGAATCGAGTACAGCGTAAAGGAATTGGAAACGTCGCGAGATGTGATGGAGCACTAGAGAGTAGGTTGAAGGCTGCGATGAACTAGAGCTGCTGCATTGGATGGATTTCAGTGAGTCAAAGCACACGTTGGATTTCGCTTCGACTAGGCTCCCTAGGGCTCTTGGCGATCCTTCTCAGTACGTGCTTCCTTTTTTCGGAGACTGTTCTTTCCCAAGATCCTGAAGCCTTTCCTCCCCTCATCTACACCCTTCTCGGTGGAACGTCACGAGTCTCTGGTGGACTAGTTGATGTTGAGTCTGATGATGACAATTACATGAGCTTCGCAAGCTATCCTTCGCTAAGCAACTCAGACTTTGTTGACAGTGACACGTCGGATGTTGACTACCGCACTGATGTTGGGACCCACAGCAACTTCTCAGCCCAAACCGAGGGACCCGATTCAGCAACTGACACGTTGACAGAGGAAAACACAGGTGGCGGCAACAGAACACTCATTTATGCAGAATCCTTTGAAGGAACATGGCCTCCGAAGGACTGGAGTGAGACTGACAACTGGTTCCAAGAAAGCAACTTTGTCCGGGACGGAGCCTACTCAGCGGATTTCGATGGGAGTGTCCCCAGTTCATCTGGATACTTGACATCGCCAAGCATGGATTGCTCTGACGCATCTGCCATATACGTCGAATTCTGGTGGTTTGATGATGACCTAGGAGATGATGATTTCGAGCTTGAATACTACGATGGGAGTGCATGGACGAACCATCAAGACTTGAATCAATGGGACTCTGGAAATGGGTGGCATTACTACACCGAGAACCTTACAGCTCATCAATACCTTGTGTCAACCTTTCAGATTCGCTGGTCGGCTAAGAGTCTGGGATATGGTGAGACTGCTTGTGTTGACCTGGTCACTGTGAAGAAGCAGATTCCAGGCCTCGCCAATTATCAGCTTGAGTTGGAGGTGCAGTGGACTAACGTGTTGCATAACACGTCCAACATGGACCTCTGTGTATTCGCGGAAACTCTGGGATCAGAAGACATCGCATTGCAGGTCTGGAACGACACACAGTGGATAGTTCTTCTTATCGATCTGACAAGTGGGTGGAACAACGTTTCAGTGGTCCAACACGTGGATTCACCAGTATTCACAGCTAGATTCACAGGCAGCGTGGAGACTGACGACGCCTTTCAAGATAGCTGGGACATAGATGTGCTGCTCTTGCATGCGTGGTCTGGGGATCGGCTAGTCGAGGTTGAGTTCTCGGGCTCCAGCAGATCAGGAGAAATCGCACAAGTGATCTGGACTCTTGATTGTAGCTGGACGACTAGTCTGGTGAATGTCACCCTGCAGCTATACAACTATAGCTTGGACGGTTATTCATCACGTGGCGACGGTTACTTCAACTACCTCTCCAGTCTGACCCCAGGAGAAGATGAAACAAAAACGAAAACAATCACGATCAACCCACTGCATTTTCGGAACGTGAGCGGCTATTG
>CAYFWV010000073.1:0-44424 GCA_964346975.1 uncultured Candidatus Bathyarchaeia archaeon | reverse complement strand
TTGACATGGATGGAGTGCTGGTTGACATCGATGGTAGCTGGAAGTTTGTGCATCAGAGGTTTGGCAAGACCAATCAAGATAACTTGGAAAAAGAGGGAGGATGCGGGAAGAATTCGGGTGATATCGCCAGCGTCGTGATGTTAAATACTTTTTTCCTAACTCTCAAACGCGCGCGTGGTCTTTGTTCATTCTAAGGAATGCATTTCTTTCTTTCAACGATTCCCACTTCATGGGTTTCCAGAAGTCAAGGCTTCCGCCCACCCTAAACCATTCCCTATCTTCTCGAAATTATAGAGCCCTGTGAAAAGGTAATCAAATGAAAGAGCAGCTCTGATTGATCCTGTTGCAGTGTAGATTGCCCGATGGTCTTCTTCATGACATACAACTTGAGCAACTTGCTTTACTAGTATCGAATCATCGTCATATCTCAACCAAAGGTTCAGAAAATACTCAATCCCTAAGCAGACAATATCATCTTCAGGTCTGTAGCAAGTTGGAGACCCAAAATAAGCTCTTCCTAATCCTCCCGTTCCCTCTCTTTTCTTTTTTCTACACCACCTTGACAAGTCCCTCCGTGTGCACCAGTTGGTTTCAATCGCCATGACTCTGTTGTTTATCTTCAGCGAATATAAACTCATAACAGAGTCAACGAATTATTCAACGCGCGCGCGAGTTGGGCGCATTTCAGGATTTCATGGTTTGGTCAGTGAAGTATGGAAGAGCAATAAAAGGAGGGCGCGCGCGAGGAACTCAAACAACGGAGAGGGAAGACAATCCCATTTGAGCCATAATTCTCCTGCACTCGGTGCACAAGAAGGCTGTCCATCATTGGCTATCCTATTAGAGATTTAATTTTCTCAAAGATGTCTTGTGCCAGTATGGTATTGCTGCAGAATTTGCAGATGACCTCTGTTCCATCTTTTGGCAGTTTCAAGGGCGCACTACATTCTGGACATTTAATCGTCGTTAACTTTAATCCACCATTTTTCATATAGTTGCCAAGAGATGAGAAATCAATCACTAGGTGCACTCGTTCCTTTTTCTTGATATCCTCTAATGCCTGTTTTCGGTTTCTTAAGGTCTTGTTCACAGTGTCCTTAAATGACTCTAAGTCTGTCTTTAGTCGAAAGACATATTCGCCTTCCCTATCTGATACAATTACTCTCTTGAACATTCTACCACTCCCTGAGATTCCAGTGATTTCTTCCAACGGAATTTCCATGGTCTTATGATAGGATTTACCGAAAGTCCCTCTCTGCTTGAACCAGATTAGTCGCTGAGTACTGAGCGCCAGAACTCCAGCTTCCCATTCCTTTGCATCTACGACTTTGTGTCTGTCTCGGATCAAGCCCTTTTTCGTTTTCACCGCTTTATAGGTTGATTGTAGCGCTGCTCCCCAGCCTTCAAGCAATTCCTCGCCTTTCTCTAGAACTGCTGAGTCTTTGATTTTTTCCCACGCCATTCTCCCACCTCCCTAACATTGAAAGAATTATACAATTACAAAACAACCTCGCTTAAGTTTTTTCATTTAGAAACATCTACAAGGGACGTCTAGATATATCCGCGGATAATTGGAACTATTATCACTACATTGAAGCACAAGCGCGCGTTTCTCTTCTGCTTGGCATCCTACGTTGTTCTGAATGAACAATCCTGGAGCAAATCGTTCTTGGCTAGCTGTGAAAAGTGTGGCATGTTAACATAACATTGAAGAAAAAAGGGAATCGCGGGAGATATCACCAATCCTCCATGCATAAACCTTTATCGGGCGCGCGGAAAAAAGGGTTGGTTAGTACTCGTTTCCATAGTTGTTTGCAACGAGTACGACGTCAAAGATGTCAACATGCCTATCGAAGTTGAGGTCTGCGAACAAGTCGTATCTACCATAGACCGTGCCCACTTGCACCACATCGAAGATATCGACGGTTCTGTCAGCATTAATGTCGCCTGGGTTCATTGGAACGAATACCAGCATCAAGCCAGTAGGGTCACTTGTGACTTCTAGCGCGATATTAACCATTGTTATGTTCACAGTGAAGGGGGTTACAAATGTGTCAGTGCCCACCCAGAGCATGATCAGGTCATACAACGTTTGTGGCACGGGTATATTCTTGACTCCATCCTCTGTCTCGATGGATGTCACTCCAATCCAAAGCGGTTCAGTGCTTCCAGACACATAGAGTTTGAACGTGATTGCGTAAGTGGTTGCATACACGGGCATTGTGACTAATGCGAACAATAGGATTGCTAGGCTCGCTGAAACTAACCTCTTCATTCGCTGCTTCCTCAGACAAACATGGAAATGCGGTTATAAGTGTCTTGCGCGCGCTTCTGATTTCATGCATGATCTTTGTCGGTGTCCTTGATAATTTCAAGATAAGAGTTTCGGCATCTCTCACAGCAGAAATAGAGGCTTTTGCCTGATTTCGTGTCAAAAATATACTGGATTTTAGAGTCATTTATTGACATTCCACAGAGTTTGCAAGATTTCTTGGATAAGGCATCACTTCTAATCGGTTTTCTACAAATTGGACACATTTTTTCCTTCATGTGTATTTCATTCCGCTTCTTTTTTGATTCCACCACCTAAGAAATGGGGTCAGAGTTGGATCACTACTTCAAGTACTTCTGTGGATTGGCTTCAAAGGTTTTCTGGCATCCTGGAGCGCAGAAGTAGTATGTTTTTCCTTGATAGTTGGTTTTGTATTTTGCAGTCTTTTCGTCTACATCCATTCCGCAGATCGGATCTTTCGCCACGGTATCACCTCCTTTCCGTGCGCACCTGTTTTCTATATTCTGTCTAAATTGGGTAATCCTACCCGCTCTGTCCGGTCGAATATAGTCTAGCAACAACCTCCTGAACTCCGGCGTGTGGGTGCTTCTCGTGCCATTTGTCTTCTTTCTTTCATCTCTTTGGTGTATTGTTCAGCATGCGCTTCTGAATCGAAGTGCTTCCCAAACCTAACGACGTCATTGCCTTTCATTATTCTTCGGCCACACACGACGCAGTATTTTGTGAATAATCCCATACTTTTTCACCTCCATTGAACTTCGTTTTAAGTAAACATGTCATTCTTTCTCGCGGATTTTATTCATACGCCTGCAGGTGCTACGCACTTTTCTTCTTAATTAGGTACCTTCACAGCTTTGTATCTGTTGAAGATATATTCGAAGGAAATATATAAATATTTCTTCTACAGATATATCTGTAGAAGTGCTAACGATGTCGTCTGAAGCAGAAGAGTTGATTTCCGATTTTTCTCGATTCTACATATTAACTATTCTCTACGAAGGCCCAGCGTACGGCTATAGCATAATAGCGAGATTTAAGAAACGCCTTGGAAAGAGAATTAGCCCCAGTCTCGTTTACCCTTTTCTAAATAAGCTTGAACAGAAAGGCCTGCTTAAGCTCACGATCAAACCAGTTGGCAAAAAAGAAATAAGAATGTTCGAACTCACCAAAGGAGGAAGAGAACTCTGTATAAGACTGTTTAAACGATTCGCTAACTTAATCTCGATAGCCATAGAACCCAGCCTTGAGGTTTGCGCCCACTGCGGATGCAAAGTCTACGAAGGAGGACATCGTGAAGCCATAGACGGAAAGGAAGTCACTTTTTGTTGCATACACTGCGCAGGTTCATATAAAAAGGAAATGAAAAACCTATGATTCACGAGTATGGCTATGGGAATTGGATCCTAGTGATGATTAATATAGCATTCTTCAGTATGTTCCTTGTTTTCATACCATTCAGAAAGAAGATGACTAGACTCCCATCAAGCATGTATCTGGCATTTATTGTAGCCTTCTATTCCGAGATGTATGGGTTTCCACTAACAATATATATTCTTTCATGGTTTTTCGGCTACCAGAATCCATTAACGCACACTGCAGGGCATTTACTCGCTGGAGTAATCGGAGAAGATGTTTTCTTCTACGTTATTCATCCTCTGTCAACCATATTGATGATCGTTGGAATACTCCTAATCGTTTTTAGTTGGAAAAAAATATACGGTAGCAAAGGACAGCTAGTCACAGATGGCATTTATGCGTACGTTCGGCATCCTCAATATCTTGGAATTCTGATTCTATCCTTGGGCATGATTGTGCAGTGGATTACGATTCCGACAGTCTTTATGTGGCCATTTCTTGTCATCTTGTACTATCGTTTGGCAAAGAAGGAGCAAAAAGAGATGGAAGAAAAATTCGGAGAGAAGTATAGGCAGTACAGGATTAAAGTTCCCATGTTTTTACCACTAAAAAGGTAACTGATCATGCATGCAGAACCTGTAACGTGCGTGCGCATAACCTACACCAGTCAAAATGATTATCCTTTTTACCAACCGAATCCGCTATAACCCTTCGGTAGAAGGTTTTGACCGTCTGGGTTATCAAAGCGGATGGAACACAACAGCTTTTTGACAGAGGAAAAGTCATCAGGACATGCATTGGAATGGGCGCAACTCGAAAGATGGCTGAAAAAATCGCCACCAAAATTGAGACGAAGATTTATGGCGGCATACAAACACGGAACATTCTGAAAATGATTTTTAGAGAATTGAGGAAATATCGACCAACGATTAGGCATCAGATTGACCTTCGAGAAGCTTTGAGTTTAATAAAACCGGCTCGGGATTTTGAGCGTTTTATCCAGATTTTGCTCCAAGAACACGGCTATGAAGTTACCCCTAATCAGATCATAAGAGGCAAATGTGTAGAACACGAAGTCGATGCTATTGCTAGAAAAAACGGTGAAACGTACATTGTAGAAGTGAAACATCATATTCGCTATCACACTCGAACAGGTCTAGATGTTAGTCGCATTGCAAGGGCGGTTTTCGAAGATGTTACGGAAGGATTCACGCTAGGACGAAATAATTTCAAAATAGATAGAGCAATGATAGTGTGCAATACGAAATTCACAGAACATGCCAAGAGTTATGCAAAATGCAGAGACATCCATCACATAGGATGGAGCTCACCTCCCCATAATAGCTTACAAACTATGATTGAAGAAAAGAAACTTTACCCCTTGACCCTAATCAAAGGTCTGAACGCCACAATCAAAGAAAAATTGGCATCTGCCGGAATAATCCTCATAAAACAATTGATGGTGAAGAATCAGACTGATCTTAGAAGACGAACGGGAATTCGAGGAGAAACTCTCAAGTCAATAGTTGAAAAAGCAAGAATGATACACGAAATATATTCTTCACCGTTAACTTCTGGTTAGAGTGAAGGTTAATGATTCATTTTATCGCTTTCAAGCCTTCCTAGTTCAAGCACTATCCATCATTCCAGAGTGCACAATTATGCGCGCGCATCTGAAATAGATACTCAAGAGGCGATAAGCCGACTTGTCAAGTGTCAACTAAGGGATGTTTGGGAATACCCGCAAATTCTTCCATAATAACTTGACAAAATACTTTTGCACAGAACACGCTTCGCGCGCAGCCACTTCCTTACAGTTGCCTGCTCGACACAATCAAACTGCCTTCAGCGTGCTTGATCCGCAACTGCAATAGCCTGTCCAAAAGAGATTCCTCCATCGCCTGCTGGCAGCTTTGAGTGAACCAGGAACTTGATGTCATTTCCCATCACTACATCTCTTATGACTGAGGTGATGTGCTGATTATAGGCTACGCCTCCGGAGAACCCAATTGCTTCCACCTCTTCCTTCTGCGCTGCATTTACTGCTAGTTCTGCAAGGCCTCTTGCTAAGTACGACTGCGCTGAATAGGCCAGATCCTTTCGAGAGATGGTCCTTCTTCCTTCAAAAACAGCTCGTACAATACAACTAGTGTTGAGAAATCCGTTATTTATTTCGGGATCCATCTTGAGCACATCGTAACCACCCATAGCCAGTGACTCTAGCTTCAACGCGGGTTCTCCTTGATATGTCCTTTCGACGCAGAGTCCAAGGATCACAGATACGGCATCTAACACTCGACCACAGCTTGTGGTGGTCTGCTGAACATGTCTGCCCTTAGCAAAGCCAGCTATCGTACGTGCTTCCTCCTCTCCTTGGGGAAAGTGTTTCTTGTGAGTGAAAAGCCAATCCTCCACGTTCATTTCACCGCCAAGAATTCCCGCAACCATTCGATGTGGGTACCGAGTTGCCAAATCCCCGCCAATTAAAGGTTGCTCCTGGAGACAGCTGACACGTTGAAAATTTCCTTCAGTACAGTGGAGGATTTCGCCGCCCCATGATCCTCCACCTATTCCGTAGCCGTATCCGTCACAGACGATTCCTATGATCTCGGTGATTCCATGTTCCGCCATCAGTGAAACCATGTGAGCGTGATGATGCTGTACGGGGAAAGGATTGGAGCCAATGCAAGCTGCGAGCGTTTCAGCCAGCTTCGTTGACGGAAATTTCGGATGCATGTCACATGCTACTGCTTCAACCTTGGCGTTGATGAGCCGCTCCAAATGGCGAATTGTCCTTTTCAAGAATTCGAAGGTTTCGACGTTCTGCACATCCCCAACATATTGAGAGATGAAAGCTTTGTCTCCCACAATAACGCACGCGGTGACATTCTCTTCAGCTCCAACACCTAAAACACACTTTTTGACTTCACGTTGCAGATTGATGGGTGCAGGTGCATATCCTCTGGATCTTCGAATGAAGCTAACATTCTCTCCGTGCAGTCTGACGACTGAATCATCGCACCTTTGAGCAACCGCTCTATTGTGAAAAAGAAAGTAGTCTACTGTAGAACCGAGTTTCTTCAAAGCTTCGTCGTTGCTGATCACTATTGGTTCATCTGGCGGGTTTGCACTCGTCATGACAAACGCTGGTTCTTCCACTTCATCGAAGAGCATCGAATGTAGTCCGGTGTAGGGAAGCATCACGCCTACATTATGGAGATTGGGTGCGATTAACTCTGAAAGATGACTCCTTTTCAATTTGGTCAAGAGCACGATCGGCTTGGCAGCTGATGTAAGCAATTCAGCTTCGTGAGGCGTGACGATAGCGAATGATCGGACCGCGTCAAGGTTCCTTCCCATGATTGCAAACGGTTTCTGCGATCTGTGCTTCATTTTCCTGAGTCTTATTATGGGTTCATCATTTGCTACGGCGCTGGCTACATGAAATCCACCATTGCCCTTTACGGCTAGAAGGTTTCCCTCCTCCAGTAGATGCCCAGCTTCATGTATTGGGCTCTCTGCAGGAATGGTTTCACCACTATTCGTAGTAAGATATGCCTTTGGTCCGCATCTTGAGCACGCGATAGTCTGAGCATGAAACCTTCTGTTGGTTGGATCAGAGTATTCCTTGGTGCAGAGTTTGCACATGTCAAAATCCGCCATGACCGTGTTTTGCCTGTCATACGGAAGTCGGCGAATTGTTGTGTACCTGGGCCCGCAGTCAGTGCAAGTGATGAAGAAATAGCCGAATCTATGATTTCTGGGGCTGTACAGTTCCTTCAAACAATTGTTGCAGATTCCTATGTCCGGTGGTACTATCGAGCCTGCCATCTCTCTCGCTTTGGAGCTCGTAAGGATTCTGAATGAGGTGAATTCGCCTTTTTGTCTGGGATGTCTGACGAAGATCTGATTGAGGATTGCGTTGACTGGTTTTTTCTCCTTGAGATCGCTCAGAAAGCTCTCTATGTCAACCTCTCGACCTTCCACAATTATCTCGACGCCAGCATCGCCGCGGTTTCTCACGTAGCCTTTGAGATTTCTTGATGTGGCCATTCGATAGATGAACGGACGGAATCCCACTCCTTGCACGATTCCAGCTACGGTGATTTCTGCCCGCAATTGCTCCTGCTTCCTTTTTAGTTGACACACGCGAGTAGCCAAAAAACTTTCCCGTTTTCTTTGGCTGTTGACTTGATCTCGGCTTCATCGCTGCCCTAGCATCTCCTTACTGGGCGAGTCATTTGTCGATCAAGTCGCATTCTTGTTGTCAAGGCTGTACGAATTGCTTTATCCGCTCGTAGGCTTCTTGAGCGTTTGTCAAGTTCTCAACCATTTTTTCGAGGGGACATTTGCAGCTTTTATCTATATTGAGAATTGCTGGAACCAGTCTTTGAAACTCACAGTCGATGCCATGCTTCTTTAGAGTTGCCAACCCACTCTTGCTCATAGTCAATCCAAATACATGTGCTGCTTCAATCTGAACACAGAGCAGAGCGGCAGCTTTTCCCACGACTCTATCTGCCACCGAAGCGCCTGCAAGCTCATCTTTCAGCTGATCGATTGCTCTGACCAAACCCAGTATACCCTCAGCTTTGGTTTGATAAAGAACATGGGCGTTTTTGGCAATGGCCAGGCTCAGTTTGTCTCCTCTTAATGTTTGCTTGGCTAGCTCCAGATCAGTCATCTGACTCATTCCAAGAAAGACGAGACATTTGCTTAAAGCTTTGCTGTGTTGCTGGAGTGCAACCATTCTCTCTTCGTGACGCCACTGCGACAAGGCTTCACAGTTAATCTGGCCTTCTCTACATGGAGACAGCCCCTGTGGTCCTCCCATATTCTCCTAGTTTGGACCAAATCGATCATCTTGCTGAAAAATGGCGCGTCGAGAACCAACGTTTCATATTCTCCACCTTCACCTACAAGAGAAACGTGGAATCTTTTGTGCAAATCTACGATGTCTCTAATCGTCTTCGCGTCTATCGAGCGTCCCAGCCAATCTTCATCAAAACCGTAGCCACAAACACAAGTAATTATTGCTTTGAAGTTAAGCTCGACCAGCTCGTTGAGCAGCTTCAACGGTTTCTGCTTCCACAGAGGGGTGATGGACAGGAGACCCAACTCTCTGCAGATCCGGTCGATTCGCTCTTTCTGATATTTCGAGCTGATAGCACCGGAAACCACCCCTTCCACATTTAACGTTCTGAGAACAGCTTTCAGATCCCCTAGCTCTTCCTCCTTAATCCCGGAGGTTTCGCGTTTGACTAGTGGAATTGTTGCTGCATCAGCAAACAACTGAGTCAAATTCACGTTTGGATAATGGAACATCCAGCTATCTTCCCTCTGGGGAATCATTGAAACTAGAAATTTCACGGTGTGCCCGCTCTCTGCTGCGCGATGGACGGCGAGGGCGGAATCTTTGCCTCCACTAACCAAGGCTGCAACTTGCATTCTAAGATCAAACCTGACCCTGGATGAGAGCACGAGCACTACTCTAGTTTCACGCTGGTTTCATCAAACATCTTCCTGACCTGAGTCTTCCACCTTTCCAAGTTCTCAGGTACTGCAGGATAGTCCCTGTACAGTGTCTTCACATCCTTCATCAGCTTCGCTGCATCTCTCAGTCTTCTAATCAAAGAGAGCTTTTTCAGTCCTCTTAAAGCTCGTCTTGCCTTGTCAGTGGCCTTGATTTCTGTATTCCCGCCAATGCTCGCTTTGAGAACATCTTCCTCAGTCAAAAGTCTATATTTCATTCCATAGTTGAGATCATTATCATCCATACTTTGAAGCAATATGCGAAAGATCTCGAGTCCAGCTTGCTTTGCTCCATAGTCTCTGATGTACTCGACGTTGTAGTTCCACAACCCTCTTCGACTAAAGTCGTCTGTCTCTAAGGCAGATGCAGCAGTTTTTCCTGCCAGTGTCCCTCCTATCATTGAAGGCCCCATACCACCTCCATGGATCGGGTTAACTTGGCAAGCTGCATCACCTACGACCATGATTCCATTTCCAACCATGCTATCGAGAGGTCGTCTTGTCGGCACATACCAAGCACCTTGGTCCACTACTACAGAATCAGCGAAAAGCGGTTGAGACAGAACATGCCGATAGAGCATATCCTTGGGATTGGGAAAGTTTCCAGTCATGGCTACGCCGAGTCCCACGTTCACCTTCGTCTCACTCTCCGGAAAAATCCAGTAGTATCCTCCAGGGCATGCTGACTGATCCAGATAAATCTGGCATAGACTTGTGTCGTCCAAGGGCATCTTCAGGACTCTTATTTCTCGGTAGCAAGCCTCAACATCCTTTTTGTCTACGCGATCGTTCACACCAAAATTCGAGTGTAATCTCTTTCTAACAGCCGCAACAAAGCCAGTTGCATCGACTACTAGTGAAGCATGTAACACTCTCTTTTCTCCTGTCTTGACATTTCTTGTAGACACGCCGCGTGTGAACCCGTTGTCCACAAGAGGTTCCATGACCTGAGTACTACTCAAAACCTCGACACCTGCGTCCATTGCCTCCTTCAGCAATCTCTGTCCGAAGCGATGCCTGTTGAGAATATACCCAAAGAGTTTCTCACCTTTGACCACGTAGCTAGTCTCTTGGTCTGGCGAGAATATCTTGACACCAACCATTATTCGCTCCAATTCGTCAGCGGAGGGCTCTTTCAGCTGGATGTTTTCGAAATGGTGTCTTCCTATTGCATCCCCGCAGATCTTTCTCCCGATGTCTTTCTCCTCTTTCAGATCAACACAGCACACTCGAAGCCCGGCTCTTGCTGCCGTCTTGGAGGCTATGGCCCCCCCTGTTCCGCTGCCTGCCACTATCACGTCGAACTTGTTCAAAGTGACATTTCCCTCAATTATGAGTTAGTTGGATAACTGCAGACGCACTATTGATAACACTTTTGCTTTTCGACCCCTTTCATGCCACCGGACCTTGCTCATCCCACTGACCGTGCGGATCTGAGTTCTCTGGTCCCTAAACACTCCTTCACGAGATTGGTCGAGTCTCTCTGAATTCTTGTGTGATTTCCTTCACAGAGCGGATCTCGGCGCTGTAGACATCCCGGAGATATTCTAGACCTTTCTTGTGAGCCTCTTGAGTAAGAGCCTCTACTCCATCTTCCACAATCACCAACTTGTATCCTCTGAAGAAAGCATCAGCACTCGTATGTCTCACGCAAATATCTGTATGCAAACCACATAGAATCAGTGTTCCAACGCCTTTTCCACCGTGAAGACTTCTCAATAGAGAGTCCAGACCAGTTTCGTAGAAACCACTGTACGTTCTCTTTTCGACAATAAAGTCATTCTTCACAGGCCTCAACTCATGTATGATTTGCGCACCAGGTGATCCTTTGATTGCATGGACACCCCATTTGCGTGTGATTTCAAAATCCTCAGGATAATGTGCATCATTTGAGTAGATCACCGGGATTCCTTTTCTCCTAGCAACGTCCAGAAGCTGAACTAGAGGCTCAATTATTCTTGCAGCACGCTCCACTCGCAGATTCCCGGTGACAAAATCATCGAGCATGTCAATAACGACTATCGCTGGATTGTCCAAGCTTTCCACATCTACTCTGTTCAATGTTGCTGTATTTGACTATTCTCATCCAACGAGGAATGCGCAAGGCAGAGGATTCAAGCGAAATACTAAAGTTTGAAGAAGTAGGAAACAGATGAGAGGAACTTATGCCTATAAACAAAAGCGAATTTGAAGACGGCAAGCTTCATAGCAAGGTTGAAGAAGAGATAATAGCGTTTCTCAAGGAACGGGAAGAACGAGCCTTCACCTCCCAGGAAATAATGGGTGGAATCCACCTGCATACTGAATTTAGCACCCCAGAGATTACCAAGATGTCAACTTTTGCCATAGCTGACTTCACGGCACTTCTCTACGACTTGGTGAAGAGAGGAACAATTACTATGAGAATTATCAGGAATCGAATGCACTTTATGATTCATGCCCAAACGGCCAAATGCCCAAAATGCGGGACGGAAATCCACGCTCCAACCAAGAGCTGGATGATGACTGGACGCGCCGACAAGCGTGGGAATAGAACACAACTACGTATTGGTCTCTTCAGATGTCCTGAACATGGCTTCTTCAGAAAAGCGCTAGCGAAAGTGAAAGTTTCCGCGAAAACTCGAAGCCCTGTTAAAGCAAAACCGTCACGCCCCAAGAAAAGTACGATCGTCAAGAAGAAGAGAGGAAAAAAGCAATCCTCACGAAGAGAAGTCACCGGAAAGAAGAAGGAGAGAAAACCCAAGGACTGGCCACTGATCTAGCCGCTTTTCTCAATCACAACCACCCTATCTATGCCCTGACACACCCAATTTGAGATGCTTGCATTACTGGAGAGATCACCCTAGTCAGCAAACAACGAGTCCGTCATTATTATAAACTTGACCTGCAGTTTTAACTTGAGAGTGAAGTCGAGATGAGTGAGCTTCCAGTTGAAGAGCTTCGCAGAAGAGTTGAAAGTGGAGAACTGAAATGCAAGTCCACAGATCAGCTGACTCCCCTTGAAGGGATAATTGGACAAGAGCGGGCTGCCAGAGCCCTGCATTTTGGTATTGACATCAAGGAACGTGGATTCAATATTTATGTCTCAGGCGCTCCGGGAACTGGGAAGAAAACAGCAGTGAAGGACTTCTTGGAGCGAACCGCGAGGACCAAGCCCGCACCATCCGATTGGTGTTACGTGAACAACTTCCGTAACCCATACGAGCCGAAAGCTGTGAAGCTTCCCTCAGGTGAGGGAGGCGAGTTTCAGAGAAATATGAAAAGCTTCATTGAAGAAATCCGACGCATACTTCCGAAAGCCTTCGAAAGCGAGGACTATGCCTCCAAAAGAGAAGCGCGAGTAAAGACGATTGAGAGAGAGAGAAACGAACTTCTTACGAGACTTAACCAGAGGGCAGCCAAAGAAGGCTTCGTTCTACAGAGCACACCGATTGGAATACTGATAGTCCCTGTAATGCAGGGTCGACCACTCAGCGACCCAGAATTCATGGCCCTACCTGAGCAAGCAAGAGTTGACCTTGAAAAGAAGAGAGAAAGCCTAAGATCCGAGCTAAGAAGTGCTATGAGACAGCTCCGAGAACTGCAGAAGAAAGTTAGTGAAGAGATACAGAAACTGAACCGTGAAGTTGCAACATTCGCGATCGGCCATTTGATAGACAGTCTAATTGAGAAATATGAGAAGATACCTGACATCAAGACCTACTTGGAGGACACTCGAAACGACATCCTCGAGAACCTTCCGAAATTCATACAGGAACCTCAAACCCCACAAACCCCGTTTCCCGCCCCCTGGCTGGCCGAGCTCCCGTTCAAGAAATACGAAGTCAACCTAGTAGTTGACAATTCCGATCTCAAAGGAGCCCCTGTCATCATGGAGCTCAATCCCACCCACCACAACCTATTTGGAAGAATCGAGAAGGAAGCCCAATTTGGCGTTCTTACCACAGATTTCACCATGATCAGAAGCGGTTCACTCCACAAAGCAAACGGAGGATACCTAGTCCTGCCGGCAGAAGACCTAATCAGGAATCTCTTTTCATACGACTCTCTGAAAAGAGCTCTCACAAACGAATGTCTAACGATTGAGGAGGCAGGGGAACGACTAGGTTTCATCACTACAAAGGGATTGAGACCTGAACCTATCCCATTGAATGTAAAAGTCCTCCTCATCGGGCATCCTTATATCTACAATCAGCTGTACACCTTGGATATTGGATTCAGAGAGCTCTTCAAGGTTAAGGCTGACTTTGACACGACAATGGACAGAACTGAAGAAAACATGCAGAAATACGCTTCTTTCGTCTGTACATTTTGTCAAAAAGAATCATTGAACCATCTGGAATCTACAGCCTTGGCTCGAATCGTTGAATACGGTTCCCGACTGGCTCAAGACAAGAGTAAGCTTTCCACAAGATTCGGAGAGCTAGCAGACATTATTCGAGAAGCCAACTTCTATGCGACAAGAGAAAAATCAGAATACGTAACAGCCACTCACGTGAAGACAGCAATTGACGAGAAAGTCTACCGATCTAACCTAATCCAAGAGAAGATTAACGAAATGATTGAGAGAAATGTCCTCCTCATTGACACTGAAGGAGAAGCGGTTGGACAAGTCAACGGACTCTCCGTGCTCAGTCTTGGAGACTTTGCCTTTGGTGCCCCTTCTCGAGTGACGGCAAGCGTTGGACTCGGACGAGAGGGTATCGTCGACATCCAGCGTGAAGCCAAGCTGGCTGGACCCATACACACGAAAGGCGTGATGATCCTAGGAGGTTACCTGGCTGAAAGATATACACAGGATAAACCGCTGACGCTTTCCGCACGTCTCGTCTTTGAGCAGAGCTACGGAATGGTCGAAGGAGACAGCGCATCTAGCACTGAACTATATGCCATTATTTCCGCCCTCTCTGGAATTCCGATCAAACAACAGTTTGCAGTCACAGGTTCTGTTAATCAGAAGGGAGAAGTTCAGGCCATCGGCGGTGTGAACGAGAAGGTAGAAGGTTTCTTCGAAGTATGCAAGGCCAAAGGCCTGACAGGAGAACAAGGAGTTCTCATACCTCATAGTAATGTCCAGAACCTGATGCTCAAAGAAGAAGGAGTTGAGGCAGTTCAACAGAACAAATTCCGCATATTCCCAGTTGCCACAATAGATCAAGGAATCGAAATCCTGACTGGGGTTAAGTCAGGAAAAAGAAAGCCTGACGGAACCTACGAGACGAATACCACAAATTTCAAGGTGGATAATACACTGCGACAGATGGCGGAACAGCTCAAAGAGTTTCCTGATCTCCTGATAAGAGAGAGAAGATAATCCCGAAAAACTCTGAGTAATGACAGAAACTGATCGTGCATAAATGCATCTCACTCGGTCTTTGCTCGGTGTCCTTCCCCATACTGATAGGTTCTCCTCATGTTTCTCCCAAGTTTCTCCTGAAACATATCGTCCAGATCAATACCAGGACAGGCTAGCCTGCTGCAGTCTAGAACATAGAATATTACATCAATGAGTTCCTCTGCAATGGCCTTCTCGTTCTCGCCCTTTTTCCATGCGTCACTTGCTTCCCCCAGTTCTATGAATGCAAACAGCAGTTTCTTCGGAATGTCTTCCAGTCTATTGTAGAAGCCTTTCTCCAAAACCAGGGTCTCTATTTCTTTCTTCATTTCTTCCAAGTGCATTCACAGTTCTCTCCTCATCTTGGTTCTACCCACTCCCTTATGCTCGTCCCAGCATCAGATCAAGCATTCGAGTCTATACCCAAGTCTACTTGTCTAGTAGCAGCTAACTCTATTTGCAGACGCCGCATTTAAATCCTCCAGAGAGCACAACTGGTCAACCCCAGAGAGAAGCTTGAAACATCCTGCTACATACGTCTCAGTAATGATGATAAGCATTGATTCCGTCGGCATGAGCAAACCTGAATTGAAGCAAGCGATGCTTCAACTCTTGCCCTAACGAAAAAGAGGGGAAGGATGTTGTTGATGCAGTTTTAGAAGTACTTCTTGGTGGCAAATGCAGCGATAGTTGGTCCTATGATTATGGCGACAGCAATCAGGGCTGCAGCCTTAGCCATATCTCCCGATATGCCGAAGACTTCTATTCCCCAGTTAGCGATACCCAAGGCGAGAACGGCAAGCACTATTGCAATGATCAAGCCGATTATGCTGATTACCAGGTCCTTCGCTGTTGATGCTGCTCTTTCAGCCATTAATAACACCGAAACTATCTTTTTTTTCATTTTGAATAAAGCTTTTGCGGTTGAGATTAATCAAAACGTGCGGGCTTTATGACAGGTTTTCTTGATTCAACCTCTTTTGAACCGCTGTGCACGCTCGGTTGTGACTGCAAAAAGTGTGGAAAAGAAAATCGCCAAATGGTTACATGTCCTCGTCTGATATTCTTCTGCCATCCTAAAAGTGTCTTCATTTTACAGGAATTCCATATCACGAGCCAACCGCTTTTTTGAATTCATAATTTCTGATTTCGACCGGACGCTTTTTCGCCGGCTAGCAGAACATATAAGACGATTGTTGATACTACGAAGCTGAAAACTGCGCCAATAAGGATTCCGTAAACAAATTCTCTAAAGCCCAGGTAGGCCAATAGGTGCTGACTGAGGTTCCATCCGACTATGATTGTGAAGAGCAGTGTTAGAAACATTCCTCCTCTCCTTGAGTTGGGCTGAAGTTTTGCGTAGATCATAATCGTTAGTGAGGAGGTGATCTTCGCAGTCATGAAGATTGTCGGTCCCATGGACAAGACGATGGGATTCACCTCGAAGTTCCAGAAGGCCACCGTTGAGGCTGCATCGAACATGTTTAGTGTAGCGGCTGCTGCGAACCAGAGGCCACTCGCCTGACTCATGATCCAACCTCCCCAGAAGAGTGACACCCCCATTACCACCATTATGAAACCGTCAAGTCGCCCTGCGACTACTATTCCGAAACCTGAAGCTTCAAAAAGTAGACCGAGAACTATGAGGAAAACTGCCCAGAAGAAAATCATCTTGTCAAGCAAACTCATGGAGGTTCTTCCTGATCTAGTGAGCTTTGTCCATGTTTGTCTGCATTGCTTTGGCGATTACAGGAGAACAATGACAATCACTACAGCAAGCAGGATGCCTAGGAACCAGAGTATTGGAAGCAGCGTCGTCGTCAGCATGGCAATGATTATTGCCAGATAATCTTTCCACGTGAGACTGCTGTCTTTCTCTGTCAAGCCTTTGTCTCACCACTCTCGAAGTCTATGTCGTAGAAGCAGGCTACCCAGTGTCCATCTTCTTCAAGGAGAATGGGTTCTTCCTTCTTGCATCGATCCGTTGCGTAAGGACATCTTGGATGAAAGCGGCAGCCAGATGGTATGTTCACTGGACTTGGAACATCCCCAGGTAATAGTATCTCTTCTTTTTCGAACTCAGGATCCGGGATGGGTATTGCAGCCATCAGATGAAAGGTGTAAGGATGCCTGGGCCTGTAGTATATGGCATCTCTCTCTGCTGCTTCCACGACTTTGCCCAGATACATAACGCCTACTCTATCGCTCATGTGATGCACGACTGATAGGTTATGGGAAATGAACAGATAGGTTAGATTGAACCTGTCTTGAAGGTCTTTCAAGAGATTCAAGACTGATGCTTGAACGGACACGTCAAGGAATGATGTAGGTTCATCCAAAATAAGGAATTGAGGGTTTAGGGTTAACGCCCTTGCCACTGCTATTCTTTGTCTTTGCCCGCCGCTGAACTCGTGAGGAAACCTGTAGAGATGTTGCTCACTAAGGGCAACTTGCACGAGGAGACTTGCAGCTTTGGTGTGTGCTTGGGACCTGCTTTGAGGCGTGCCTAGAATTGCCATCGCTTCTGCCAACATTGAATTGACGGTTTGTCTGGGATCTAGTGAAGCGTAGGGATCTTGGAAGATGATCTGCATCTTGCGCCGTAGCTTCATCACATCTATTTTGCTGGCTCTTTCCACGTGAATGCCATCAAACAGAACTTCACCAGACGTAGGTTCAATTAGCCTCAGAATGCTTCGAGCCGCAGTTGTTTTTCCTGAGCCGGATTCGCCCACCAGCCCAAAGGTTTCACCTCTGCCGACGTTGAAGGAGATTCCGTCCACTGCTTTGACGTGCCCAACAGTCCTCTGGATGATCCCACTCTTGATGGGAAACCATGTTCTCAGGTTTTTCACTTCTAGTAGGGGTTTCAACTCTAGTTCCTCATTCTCAATGACAAGCCACGTAATGGTTTTCGGCAACTTCTCTGAGCTTCGGCAGAGCTGCACTGCACGCTTTCTTGGCGATGGAGCACCGGGGATGGAAGCGGCACCCGGAGGGAGGGTTTATCATCTCTGGAACCGTTCCCGGTATAGATTCCAGTCTTTCTACTGGTCTCTTCACATTTGGAATCGACTTCATGAGCATGATAGTGTATGGGTGACGTGGGTTCTTGAAGATCTCTCGGGTAGACGCAACTTCGACGACGTTGCCTCCATACATTACAGCAATTCTGTTAGCCACTTCAGCGGCAACGGAAAGGTCATGGGTTATCAAGAGTATGGAAGTATCTATCTTGTCTCGCAGTTCTCTCAACAGATGGAGGATCTGAGCTTGAATTGTAACGTCGACGGCGGTGGTTATCTCATCAGCTATCAAAACTGACGGTCTCCTCGCCAATGCCATAGCAATCATGACTCTCTGTCTCATGCCTCCGGAAAGCTCAAATGGGTATTGACCCAAGATGCGCTCAGGATCCGGCATCTTGACTAACTTCAAAATGTCTATGCATAGATCCCTAGCTACGTTCCTGATCTCTTTTCCAGAGACTTTTAAAACATCAGAATCAACATCGAACCTCTTTCCCTTTGAAAGCAGATCAAGGAAGACGATGTCTTTGCTCGATGTTCTTTCCCATGCTACGGCGCGTTTCAAGAGCTCCTTGTCAAGCATAAAAACCTCACGAAGCTGCGCTTCTATCTTTAGCACAGGGTTCAGAAAGGTCATCGGATCTTGAAATACAGTTGCCAACTCACTGACTCTCAATGCTCTTCTTTCTTCCTTTGACTTCTTCAGAAGATCTTCTCCCTTGAGAAGGAGCTCTCCGCCGAGAACATAGGCGTTTTCCGGAAGCAGGTCAAGCATTGTAAGAGCCGTCACGGACTTGCCGCATCCTGATTCCCCAACAAGCCCTAAAACCTCCTGTTCAAAGAGCTTAAGATTCACGCCGTTCAGCGCCTTGACTTCTCCTCTGTAAGTGTGGAAATTAACTAGGAGGTTTTGCACCTCTACAACGGGCTTCTTCTCTCTCATGTTACTTGCTTATCTCCTGAGTTTCGGGTCCAGCACATCTCTAAGTCCATCGCCGACCAGGTTGAACGCTAATGCGATCACAAGCATCGTCAACCCTGAGAAGACGATGAGCCAAGGAGCATCAAAGATGTGAATGTATCCATCAGCTGCGAGATTTCCTAGTTCTGGGATCGAAGGACTCGGTGTGAAACCGAGGAACATCAAAGCCGAAAACGTCAGTATTACACCACCGAAATCCAAGGTCGCTTGAACGAGCACTGGGTAGATTGAATTCAACAAAATGTGTCTGAATAGAATTCTCAAATGCATCCCCAAGAGGACTAGTTGATCAATGATGAGATCTGCAAGATTCGTGAATGCTCGCGCGAATTCAGGTGGATTCCCTCCACGACCCATCACCCTGTTCGAAATCTCATGAAGCTGGTTCTTTGCCACAGTCAAAGCTTTAGGGTATCCCGCTCCAAGGGCTTTCAAGGCCTCGACATAGCTTTTTTCCTTTTCGCTAAGGATTTGGCCCCTCATAAGCCGAACATATGGAGGCCACCAAACCAAAATGATGGCAAGTCTCAGAGTCTCAATGTTTCTACCGAACATTGCAGCAAAGACCAAAGCCAGAACCAAAGCAGGAAACGCAAAGAAAATATCAGTGATCCTCATGACGGCCTCGTCAAATACACCACCAGCATACCCCGCCAGCATTCCCAGGACTGTACCCAGTGCTGCTGCAGCAGCAGTTATGATCGCTGCATTTGCCATGTCAAGCGGAATGGCAAGAATTATCATTTTGAATAGATCTCTACCCCATCCATCTGTTCCTAGTATGAAGAACTCCGGTCCGTCGTAGAGCTGTATACCAGGTCCCCAGTTGATCAAATGACCCTCACTCCAAACATAACTTCGCTGGAATGGATAACTTCCCCCATATTCAGGGTATCCTCTTGGCGTGGCCAAGCTCGGGTTAACAATGTAGTTCGAAAACAATGACAAAACGACAAAGAAAATTGCTATGGATGAGCCTATCAAAACCAGCGGATTCCTTCTCAGAAGGTGCATAGTGTATTTGAGGTCTGCCCATCGAGCAGCCCATTCCCCTGTTCTAGCTTTTTTGCTGGTGCTTTTCAAATTGGTTCCTCTAGTATTTTATACGGGGATCCAGAAAGACGTAAACGATGTCAACCACGAGGTTTGACAGCACTACTATGACAGCCAATACAAGCGTGTACAGCAGAAGGAAACTGCTGTCAGCGTTGTTCACGGCCAAGAGGGATAATCGTCCTACACCAGGCCAGTTGAAGACAAACTCTGTTATCATTGCTCCCCCGAGGAGCGCGGCAAAAAAGATTCCTGTTAGCGTGACAGCTGGTGCCAGGGCATTCTTCAATGCATGCCGATATATTACGACTCTTTCCTTAAGTCCCTTTGACCTTGCCAGCGTTATGTAGTCTTGCCGCAGAACTTCAAGCATGCTAGCTCTCACGATCCGGGCGAGAAAACCTAGGCTAATGAAAGAAAGACTGAAGGCTGGCAGTATCAGGTGTGCAAAGGCGTCGAACGTGTAGGCTAGGTTTCCAGCTAGCAGCCCATCTATTATGGGCATCCCTACTATTCGAGGAACCGCTCCTTCCATCCCTGTGGCTCCGCTGCTTGGAAGATATGGAAGACCCCACTGGATGAAATAGTAGAAGAAGACGAGTTGAAGTATGAACCCAAACCAGAAGGCTGGAGTGGAGTATCCAACAAGTGCGATGATCCGCGACACATGATCAGGCAGCTTGTTGTTCTTCAGAGCTGAAATTATGCCTAGGGGAATCCCAATTGAAACCGTCAGAATGATCGCGGCCAAAGAGAGCTGAACGGTTAAGGGAAAGCCAGCGGCAAACACCTCAGTCACTGGTTGACTATTAGCCCAAACTCCTGTGATTCCAAAATCGCCATTCAAAGCATCCCTGAGCCAGAAGAGATACTGTATTTGCAGGGGCTGGTCAAAACCGTGAATCCTCCTAACTTCTTCAATCTGCTCAGCTGTCATTCTGGGATGAATGTAAGGTGCAACAGGATCAAAGGCTTCCGGAAATCCTCTGGCAAGATAGAACACAATTACACTGACTCCAAGAAGCACGAAAATAATCAGTACTAGACGCCTTATCACATACTGGTAAAGCTTCAAACCGAATTTCCCATGTTTAGTCTACACATAAAAGTATTAAAGCTTTGACGAAACGACAACAACTGCAGTTCACGCGAATTTCTCAGGAGGATTTCACGTTTCAAAGAAAAAAGAAGGGAATTAAGGCTGTTCATAATACATGGTTGACCACAGGTCTACGTCGTAAACCACGTTTAGATACCAGCCTTTGAGCCACGTTGAACGCGTGAAGAAGTCCGTGTCGTGCCACCATACCATGTATTGTATGGCATCGTTGGATATTGCGTTCATCTGATCGTTGATTTCCAACAGGCGGGTTTCGTTTCCTGCTTCATCTGCAGCAACAGCCTGGGCATAGAGGTCGTCTAGCGCAGTAATGTTCCACCGGTTCCATGAAGGATATGCACCTCTTGAATAGTACATTGGCTGCAGCCAATTCATAATGTTGTTATAGTCAGCGACCCAACCGCCCACAAAGGAGTCTATCTTGTGTGCACTAGCAAGGGTGTATTGTTGACCGCTTGGAACAAGCACGACTCGCCAAGTTAGTCCCCAGTCGCTGGTTACTCCGTTGAGGGTGTCAGCCATTGTTGACAAGACTTTTATGTAAGTGTCTGCTCCGGCTTGAACATAGAATTCTATTACCTTCGCTCCAGCACCAGTTGAGAATGCGTTATTTACGACTCCAGCTGGAATCTTCGTTCCATTGTAGTAGTACATGTCATAGTCAGTGCTGTTCAATGGGTTCTCATAGGCGTCCAGAAGCAACTCATTAATCGTTCGGCCATCCTTCGTTAGGTTGAATGAGAATGCGGGTGTGATGTCTGGGTTATATGATCCTTGCGGTGCGGTTCCAGGTGGAACGATGTTGTTTGCTGGAATAGCCAATCTGTTGTTGATTGTTATACTAGCATCAGTTATGTTGATTGCACACGCAGCAGCCGCCCTAAACCTCCAATCTGCGAACGGTTGCCAGCTCTTAAGAGAACCATCGGGGTTCGTGATGTTGGTGCAGAAGTCAAGCCACCACGTGTTGAAGGTGGGGAACACGCCGTGAACCACCGCGCCATCCACAATTGACTCCAGGACTCCATCATCCAACCACCTGTCTCTGTCCACCACGGAGAAGACGTTGACTTCCGGAACCAAGATGCCCGTCACGGATCCCGCTTTCAGGTTGAGCAACCGAGTGGCGAAGCTAGGCTGATACCGAAAGGTGATCTTCGCGATCCGTTCCTTACCCGCGGGCGGCAGATTCATGTTATCTGGACCACCCCAATAGTCGTCATAGGCCAACAGGACAATTCGGTACGTGGGTGCTCCAACCACGGAGTCTATGTAGTAGGGTCCAGTGCCCAGCCTCCATCCATCGGTGGGCACGGTGAAATAGGTTTCACCGAGTCCAGCCATGTGGACGAAGTACTTCGTGTAGTTGAAGGCAGGGGTCTGTTCAGCAATGTCCCAGTCTTGGAACTCATATTCTTTGGTGATCGCTTCCACCGGATTGACAATTCCAACCCAGGGTCCAGCCATGATCGGGAGAAACTGCGTGGTCGGTGTGGCTATGTTGATCCGAACGGTGTATTCATCAAGGATCTCGACAACGTTCAAGTCCAGGACACTTTGCACCCAGGCTTCATCAAATGCTGGATCCGCCCCCATCGCAGTGAAGTAGTCGCCAGTCAGGTCGATCAGCTGCATGAGCATCCATCCGGCTTGACTTCCATGATTCAAGCCGTCCCCGCTGGTGGCGTCCATCACGAGGAGTCTGTTCAAGCTGAACCAGACGGCGGTCGCGTTGAATTTGGTGCCGTCCTGGAAGGTGATCCCGTGCCTGAGGGTGAAGTTGTACTGTAACCCGTCTGAGCTGCGCGTGTAGCTCTCCGCGAGCCACGGGATGATCTTGGTGGCATTGTCTCGCTCAAACCACAGCAAGGTTTCAACACTCTGCCAGATGCTCCAGTAGTCGTACTGGAAGTACGAGACGTGAGGATCCAGCCATTGAAACTGGGCCCCACCCTCGTAGATCAACTCATTATTCACCACGAAAGCTGGTGGCACCAATTCTGTCGTCACAGTGAAACTTCCTGATAGATCTGGACGCCCTGGAATGGTAACAGCATAATTGCCGCTCTTTGTGTCAGTCGTAACAGTAAAAGACAAAGTCTGGTTAGCACCACCAGCGAGAGTAACATCCTTTGTCGATTCAATCACGTTATTCAAGGCCAAAGTGATCGGACCAGTAACCTCTGTGTCACCATTATTCACGATGAATACTGTGATTGTGACGTCTTGACCCTGGCTCACTTCTGAAGGTGAAACTGTGAGATTGCTGAGCTCAAATTCGCCGGGAATTGGTGGTGCCTCTGGTGGAAGAGTGCTATAGTAGTAAACAACGCCTAAAATGCTCCCTACCAAGATTATAATGATCAGCGCGAAAATGTACGTTGTTCTAGCAACAGCTTCTTTCTTACTCAATTGTATACCTCCATCTGTATTTTCAACTCAAAACTTATTTAACATTTGTCTTCTTTCCGCATGTTTTTGATTAAAAAACTCTGAAGAGTTCTTCTTCTTCAGTGATAGAAGACTGAAAAAGGCTCACCTTCAGCAGAGGACACCAGAGCGACAGTAGCCCCGAGGCTTTGTCGAGTATTCCAGTTGGACTCTCACGCGTAAGCGTTCAACTATCTTTGCTCATTGCAGCTATCAACCCTGGCAGCTCAGAGATTGACTCAATCAGGAATCTGGCGCCCATGGATTGCAACCTTGTGGTGGACTCGGGGGTCTTAGCCAACCCCACTCCGATTGCCTTCAAAGCCTCAGCACTTTTCATGTCTCCGATGCTATCGCCCACCACAATTGTCTGCTCAGGTTCAACACTCAATTTCTCCAGGACTGTGTTGAGATGTGCGGCGTCAGGCTTAACATCAGTAGTTGTCTCTCGTGTCACCACGCTGTCAAAGAATGCCTTCAAGCGGAAGTTCCTGAGGATGTAATCTGTTGACTTTTCACCATTCATGGTGAAAATTCCAAGCTTCAGTCTTACCTTCTTGAGAGCTTTCAGGGTTTCAAATGTACCTGGTAGAAGATATGTCTCACGAGCGGCGGAGAGCTCATACTTCTCAGCTATTGAGAACACTCGTTTCTGGATTGCAGAGAACTGATTGCTCAGTCCATTGTTCTTCAGGTAGACTCGCGCCTTGCGAAGCATTTCAAAAATGCTCTCGTTCACTGAGAGTGTTGACGCGGGGAATCCTTGGTTTATGAGAAACTTTCGTGCTTCTGCCCTAACCGTTTTGTAGTCCAGATTAAAGTCAGTGAGAGTTCCGTCGAGGTCAAAGACGATGGCCTTTACTTGTGCAGAGCCGGGTTCCATAGGGTTCTGGCCTCGAGGGCGAAAGTGCTTGATCTTGATTGATATACGTTTCGGTTCGACTAGTTTGTGTTCTCTGGGCTGCCAGAGCGGTAAAAGCCGAGACTTTATCCTTGCACTACGTACCTGTACGCCGCATATTCTCCGGCAGTTGGACTATTCCTGATGACTCTTACAACGTCGCCAGCCTTTGCGCCGATGGCAATTACAGCTGGGTCGGAAACCTTTATTCTTGGCAGTTGATACGGCTCCACACGGTACTTTGCGAGCAGTTCTTCTCGCTCCCTACGTGCCAAAATCTCATGTTTAGGAACAAGTACATGATCAAAAAGATTGAAAGCTGGGAAAATTCGTGGTATGAGTTCTATTCCATGTTTCCGAGCCTTCTTGCGCGCAGCCTGGGTGTAGCGCCCGTTTGTGACTACAACGCCTCTCTCCATTTTTTCGTCTACCAAGATCTTGGCTAGCTGATTCACATATGCAACACCCACTGTACTTTCGGAGGGAATACAATAGACCAACAATCTTCTCTTGGGCGTCTTCACGATAATTCCGGTCGCATTCTTGTATTCCTTCGTTTCCAGAACTTGATATTTCCTAAGTTTGATGAGAATTTTCGCCTTCTTCTCAACTAGCGAGACCTCGCTCTTCTTGCTCATTTAGGACCCCTGATTAGCTTGAGTACTGAATGTCAACACTCAAATAACCCTTAAACTTTGCGTTCGGGACTGATGAAACGCATTCAATCAAGTATGAACAGAACATACACAAGTCTTATTTCAACCCCTAGTTTTCATACGACCCTGAAGGTCGATTGAATGAAAGTTGCCCAAGGCTTTGCTCCGGCCCACGTGACTGGCATATTCGAGATCTGCGACAACATTAATGAGCCTTTGTATCAAGGCTCAATAGGCGCGGGAGTCTCAATAAGACGAGGAGTATGGACCAAGACAACGATTGATGAAACTGCAAAAGAGAAGCCAGAGATATGGATTAATGGGCAAAAGACGCACTCCGCCAATGTTTCCGAAGTTGTGATAGAAGATTTCCTGTCTCAAGCACATCTAGAAGCTGGACTGAAAGTCGAGCATTGTGCTGAAGTCCCGCTGGGAGAAGGTTTCGGCTCAAGTGGGGCAGGAGCTTTGAGCCTCGCATTGGCGCTCAATGAAGCCTTGGAGCTAGGGCTCACTAGAACCGAAGCTGCTCAGAGAGCACACACCGCTGAAATCCTCTGCAAGACTGGACTTGGAACAGTCATAGCGGAAACGTTCGGGGGTTTGGAGATACGCACAAAGCCAGGTGCGCCAGGAATTGGAGAGGTCAGAAACATTCCAATAGGCCGTGATTACAGTTTTGTGTCACTTAGTTACGGGCCACTCCCAACAGAAAGAGCTTTGAGCAATGACAGCCTCCGAAGCCTCATCAAGAAATGGGGTCATGAATTTATGCGAGGGATTCTAGCTGAACCCACCTTGGAGAATGTTCTCACCTTCTCCAGAAGGTTCGCTGAAAAAACTGGGTTGATAACCGAACGAGTTCGAGAAGTACTGCAGCAAACGGATGCTGCGGAAATCACCTGCACAATGCCCTTGTTTGGTGAAGGCATATTCTCCATCGCCAAACGATGCGAAATCCAAAAGCTGGTGAGCATTTTCCTGAACCATGGGTCATCAGAGGATATAATCATGAGCGAGATCGACTTTGAAGGGGCAAGATTGATTGAGAATCAAGATTCCGAAAGATCATCCACGTGCTGAATCCCTGAGAACTCGTGAACAAGTAGTCGACGCCTTCCAAGAAGGTATCGTTGTGCCTGCTGGACTAATTGCTCATGGAAGAGGGGAAGCTTTCGATTACATCTTGGGTGAGAAGACGAGCCCACTAGCTAGACGAGCTACACGAGCAGCAGCAGCGATGTTTCTCACGGCAGAAAAACCAGTAATTTCTGTAAATGGCAACACAGCAGCATTGGTCGCCAAGGACGTTGTGAAGCTAGCAAACAGAGCGGCAGCGGAAATCGAAATCAACCTATTCTACCGAACTAAGATGAGAGAAATGGCAATTGAAAATCTCCTGAAAAGAGCGGGAGCAAAACTGGTCTTAGGCGTCAGTGAAGAGACTTCAGCTCGAATCCCCGAGCTGGCAAGTGAAAGACGTGTAGTGGATTCACGAGGCATCCTCTTGGCCGATGTTGTTCTAGTTCCCTTAGAAGATGGAGATCGCGCAGAAGCCCTAGTGAAAATGGGTAAGAGAGTGATAGCCGTAGACTTGAACCCACTCTCTCGAACATCCCAGAAAGCGTCAATCACTATAGTAGATAACATTGTGCGAACTCTGCCACTGCTTGTGAAAAGCGTTGACAAGCTGAGAGATTGCAGGGCGGAGAAACTTGACACAATCTATCAAGAGTTTGACAACTCGGAAAACCTTCGTAGATGCGTGAAGTCAATCCAAGAAGGACTAGCCAGACTCACTGCAGAAGAAACCCTCGGTCTGAGTTGAACAGAAGTGAGGGTTGACAAAGTCTTCATTCTTGGAGCAGGCGCTATCGGAAGCGTCTATGGCGCCCTTCTATCCAACAAGGTCAATGTTACTCTCATCGGAAGCAAGCCTCACGTGGAGGCCATTCGAGTTGCGGGACTGCAGCTAACAGGCGATACAGTCCGGAATTTCTATTTGTCTGCGGAAACTGCAATCAAAAAAATCCCCGGAAACTCTCTCATCGTGCTGACCACCAAAGCTTACGATACAGCCCGCGCGATCACTGACATCAAAGATATGCTAGATGACAGCATCGTGATGGTTCTGCAAAATGGATTAGGAAACGAGACCTTGGTAAGAGCATTAGTCGGAGAACGGGTCGAAGTAGTACGAGGAATAACTATGATGGCTTCAGAATTCCTCTCACCTGGGAAAGTCCGATTCTGGAGAGGTGAAACGATTATTGAGAAAAGCAAAGCATCGACAGCCATACAATCACTCTTTAACAAATGTGGTTTGGAGACCCGTGTTTCTGCGAATATTGAGCAAGACATTTGGTCCAAACTCATCTTGAATTGTGTAATAGGTCCCCTAACGACTCTCTTCCGGGTTTCGAATCCTACGATAACATCACGGACCCTCGAATGGATCAGGCAAAGAATCGTCACAGAGTGTCTGGAAGTGGCTAGAGCAGAGAGAGTTGACATGAAAACTGATTTGGAAGAGATTGACCGCAAGATTCTCAAATACACCAATTTTTCATCGATGTGCCAGGACATCAAACGAGGAAAGAAGACTGAAATAGACTTCTTGAATGGAAAGATCGTGGAGCTTGGAAGAAGGCACCAGATTCCAACACCAGTGAACAGCACGTTGACCTGTTTGACAAAGTTTGTCGAGGAGAGCAAGAATGGAGTTCGAAAACAGAATTAGACGGAAGAAAAACAAGGAGAAGATCGTAATGCTAACTGCCTACGATTTTCAAATGGCAAAGATACTCGACTCAGTCGGAATAGACATGATTCTTGTCGGCGACAGCCTAGGGATGGTGTTCCAGGGATTCAGAGACACCAGAAGCGTAACGATCGAAGACATGATCTATCACACAAAGGCAGTTGCGCGGGGAGCTGCAATCACTCCCATAATCGGAGACATGCCCGTCTGTAGCGACCGATCGATTGAGCTTGCATTGAGAAACTCCTCACGCCTCCTCGAGGCTGGAGCAAAAGGTGTGAAAATTGAAGGGCACAAGCGTGAGATCATACAGAGGCTAGTTGAAGAGGGTATCCCTGTGATGGGTCATCTGGGACTTCTACCTCAAACCGCAAACGTGTATAAAGTCCAGGGTAAAGACCCGAAAGAAGCCCAGCAAATCTTTCAAGATGCGTTGAACCTAGATCAGTATGGAGTGTTCTCAATCATCCTGGAATGTGTACCAGAAAGTCTGGCGGAGAAGATCACCAAGGCAGTCAGAGTGCCAACAATCGGAATCGGCGCTGGAAAACACTGTGATGGACAAGTTCTGGTGGTAAATGATATGTTGGGTCTCCTTGAGGGGTTCAAGCCAAAATACTTGAAGCGGTATTTGTGCCTGAACAAACTCATCAAGAAGGCCATCGAAACCTTCGCAGAGGATGTCCGATCAGAGAAGTATCCAGACGAGGAGCATACGTATCATTAGGGCGGAACGGAAGATCATGGAGGAGAGAGGAGAAACTAGCAGAGAAGTGTGTCAGGAGCTGGAAGCTAGGCTTGCGAACGATCTTGAATTCAGCTCTGGAAGAATCATTGGATCAATGTGTACGTTGCCTCACGAATTGGGCAGAAAAGTGTATTTCAGATACCTTGAGAAAAACCTTGGAGACCCTGGGTTGCTTCCAGCTACAGCTCAACTAGAGAGAGAAGTCATTGAGGTGATGGGAACACTGCTTTCCAATCCGAAGGCAGTTGGGAACATTGTAACAGGGGGAACGGAAGCCAATGTGATCGCTCTAGACTCTGTTAGAAACCGAGAGTCAGCTGCGGCTGGATCAACAATGCACCGAGAGATCATTGCACCAGCCTCTGTCCATTGCTCATTTGACAAAGCTGCCAGATTATTGGGGCTTGAGTTGACTAAAGTGCCTCTAACTGAGAGTTTCCAAGTCGATATTGAAGCTGTCGAGCATGCCATCAATGCTGACACTCTGGCTCTTGTGGGGGTAGCGGGAACGACCAGTCTAGGTATAGTGGATCCCATAGACAAGTTGTCTCAACTGGCAGTGGAGAACGATCTGCGCTTGCATGTGGACGCTGCATTCGGGGGCTTTGTCCTTCCATTCTTGAGAGACCTGGGTCACAAGCCTCCTGAATTCGACTTCAAGGTCCCAGGTGTGTCAACAATAACAATCGATCCGCACAAAATGGGTTTGGCTCCAATACCTGCTGGTGGCATTCTGTTTCGGGATTCAGATTTGCAGAGGCCAATCGAGCATAGAATTCCCTATTTGGCTGGAGGTGAAACACGTCAGTCGACACTTGTTGGCACTCGATCCGGAGGTTCTGTTCTTGCTGTGTGGGCATTGCTTCGCCACCTTGGCAGAGAAGGATATCGAAACATTGTCCAGCGTTGCATGACTCTAACACACAAACTTGCAGATCGGATTAGGCAGGTCGATGGAGTCGACTTGATGGTGCAACCTGTCACCAATATCCTGGGGATAAAATCAGATGTCATCCAAGTGAGGCGAATAGCACAAGAACTCCGAGAAAGAGGCTGGGCCGTGTCACTCTTTCCTCGTCACATAAGAATCGTGGTTATGCCGCACATCTCAGCCGAACACATTGAAAGTTTCTTGAACGATCTGGAAGTCGTAGTGAAGAAGCTAGGTTAGAGACGCTGAAGGAACAGCGAATGTGAATTACCTCTCAGATCATGCCTTGGAGTTGGCACTATTTGGACATGAGCCGCTGGGCTCTCAAAGATGCCTCAGTAACAGCTGAAATCAGCGTTGCTCGGACCTTTCCTTGTTCAAGTGTTAGGAGCCCTTCCACAGTTGTGCCAGCTGGCGTTGCTACCATGTCCTTGAGCTTCGCGGGGTGTTCTCCGGTTTCCACTACCATCTTGGAGGCTCCTAGAGTGGTCTGAGCTGCAAGCTTTATGGAGATATCCTTTGGCAAGCCTAACCTGACGCCGGCGTCAGCTAGCGCATCAATGATGAGGAAAATGTATGCAGGACCACTGCCCACCAGTCCTGTGGCAAGGTTCAAGTATTTCTCCTCAAGTTTCAACACTTTTCCAAGTCCGGATAGAGCATCGATAGCTAGATTCAGCTCAGCTTTGCTGGTGTTTTCTGAAGGGCAAACTACAATCATTGCTTCTCCAACAGAGCAAGCTAGGTTCGGCATTGCTCTGACAACCGGGACGTCACCGGGCAGATGCTTCCTGAGAAACTCCAGAGTTACTCCAGCTGCGATAGAGACTAAAATCCGCCCAGGTTTCATTTTATGCCCGATTTCGCCCAAGACACCTGCAACGATGTTTGGCTTCACTGCCACTAGCACTATGTCGCCGAACGCTGCCACATCTAACATATTCTCAGCGGAAAGAACGTGGTAGGTCTCCACTATATAGTCACGACGATCTTTCACCACTTCAAAGATCTGAATATCCTCAGGGCTGTATGAGCCGGATTTGAGCAGACCAGAGATTATGGCCTCGCCCATCTTTCCCGCGCCAATCACAGATAACTTGGATGATCCCAAAGTCCTCACCTAGGCCTTTGTCCTCTATACCATCTTCGATGAATTAAGTCTTCCACCTGACTGCGTCTACACACACGGATCAACTTCTTCCGCTCACGCACGTACGCCTCATTGAGATCTCTTCAAGAGTTCAACTATGTCGGGAAAATCGATTCCGATCTCGACTACCTTGTCAAGCTTGGGAACTCCATTCACTGTCCAGCCTCTTCTTCTGTAAACAGCATCTCGTAGCCTCTCGTACTCAGATTCCCTGTACTTCCTCAGAGCCGCTATTTTCTCCTTAGTTGATTTGCCAACCGGATCAAATCCAACTTTCTCTTTGAGCTGCTTGTCATAGCGTTCCACTCGACTTTCATACTCTTCCTCCGTGACAGGCCCAACCGCTCGATAAGGTATGTCGTCATGTTCACGCCTTCCGAAGCCCAGTCTCAGATTGAAGATGCGCTGGAAGTTGTATACTCTTTCACTCATGAGAATGATGTCATCTATCGACACCTTGCGACCTGTCACTGCGTAGAAGTACTTTGCATAGTTCATGACGTGTGCAATGACCTTGGCTGGTTCTGCAGTGTCCTTGTTGCCTTCTGGAATAATGTCATTCCAAGGAAGCTTACATAGGCCGTTCAAGCTGAACCAGGTGCGAAACATAGGAAACCAGTGCAGGTTTTCCGCCTTTTGCTCGAAGGTTGGCATCAAACCATGTACCATATCCAAGAAGATGAGCCACGCCTCGTCATGCTGGGGGCCCTTCAAAGCCAGACCATATCCGCCCTGTTGCGCTAGGGATTCCTTAGTCACATACTCAGAAAACTCCAAACCTTTTGCTTCCATTCCAATGTCCTGCAGGATGCTCCTGTCGGCACCGTACCTATCGCTGAAAATGCTTTTCATCTTCCTGATTCCTTGCCCCACTATAGCCCCGAACCCTTCATTTCGTGCCATCTGATGTATGATCTCCAGTGCAGCCTCTGCATTTCCAAAAGTCATGTTTAATCCACCTGTGGCTTTCTTGTCCAGCAAATGCATCTCATAGCATTCCATGGCGAAAGCGATCGCTGTTCCAACAGAGATCGTGTCAAGACCATAGGTGTCGCAGTAGAAGTTCATCTCGGTTATGGCGTCTGCGTCGAAAATTCCACAGTTGCTGCCTAGCCCTGCGATCGTCTCATATTCAGGACCGTTGACTAGCACATGATCACCTTTGAATGGACCTGTCTTGAGCTCAAAGTCTTTCACACAGTGAGAACAAGCGACAGAACACCCCATCCAGCATCCATCAAACCCTCGATCGAACTTCTCTGTGTAAACGTCTTCACCGATCTTTGAGGCGTCAGGGTGGCTTCCGAACTTGAAGTTGTTGGTTGGAAGAAGATCAAACTCATTCATGATCGGAACAAGGTGGGTGGTTCCGACAACTGCCATCTTGTGCTGCACAGGGTCAAGGGTTCGGATCTCCTTATTGTATGCAGGACCGACCTCCCTGACGAGTTCTGGATGAGCTGGATTATTGACGTCTGCACTTAGCTTTGAAAACTTGACTACAATGGCTTTTATTCTCTTGTCTCGAAGGACCGTGCCTATGCCACCTCTCCCAGCCTGTTTGTATCTCATTTCTTCGCGACCAACGTCGTACCAGGAGAAGTTGAGGCATCCTAGCAGCGTATGTTCAGCTCCTGGTCCAGCAGAGACAATTGAAATGCTCTTTCTGTTTCCAGCACCGTACTTCTCCATCAGAATCTTGCCGATTAGGTGTGTCTCAGATGGTAGTTCCTCTGCGCTCTCAATCACGACTCGCCCGACATCTCCGTCAATGAAGATGACCACTTCAGTCTCCGCTTTCCCTTGCACTTCCAGCGCATCCCAGCCTGAGAATTTCAGGTATGGTCCAAAATAGCCCCCGGCATTTGAGTCAATCACTGAGCCTGTAAGAGGAGAGATTGTCATTGCAATGCTCTTCCCGCTTCCGGGAAAGATTGATGTGCCGCCAAGTGGCCCACATGCAATGCAGATTTCATTTTCAGGGTCATTCCATTTCACGATTCGATTTCTGGGTAACCCGTTCCAGAGTAGCCAGAGGTCGAAGCCGCGACCTCCCACAAAGATGTTCTTCATTTTTTCGGTAACAGGTTTGCTGCTGATCTTCATGTCAGCAAGGTTGACATAGAGTGTTCTGTTGCTGTATCCTTTGTCAACCTTCCTAAGGGTGTACTTGAACTCTGCGAATTCCATAGAATCACTTCGTGAGAAATCTAGCTAGTCGCCTACCGATTAATAAAAGTTCTGCGAGGATGCAATTCTCGAACGCTGCTATGAGAGCAGTATTGTCGTGACTCTGCCCTCGCCGTCGAAAGACCTTCTACTTGTAAGCTATGTAGTCTTTTCCAAGAAGCTCCCTCGCGATGACTACTCGTTGAATGTTGGCAGTACCTTCTGCTCCGATGCAGTAGGACATTATTCCCCGCAGACCCATTTCCAAGGGGCATTCTTTCGTATAGCCATAGGCACCAAGCCATAGCATTACATGCTTGAAGACGTCGAAGGCGAAGTGTGGAGTCTTCAGTTTGCAGGCAGAGATCATTTTCGTCACCTCCAGTGGTGTGAATCGCCTTTCATCGTAGCGTTTGTCCATCATCCAAGCTGTCCTGTATACAAGAGACCTTAGCGCCTGCAACTCTGCCCAATCATCCGCCAACTCAAAATGGATACCTTCGAATTTTCCAATGGGTTGTCCGAAAGCACGTCGCTCTTTGATGTACTCCATCCCCAACTCCAAGGCACGCTTCACAGCTCCCAAACATACTGCTCCAATGAGTATACGAGCGCAATCAAATCCTTCCATGGTTACATAGAACCCCTTGTCGAGTTCACCTATCATATGATGCTCCGGCAGCGTGACATCGTTCATGACAAAGCCTCCTGTCGATATTGCCATCCTTCCCATGTCTTCAAAGCGTTTGCTAATCTCAACGCCTATAGCATCCACCGGCAAATAGAATCCTGTCATGCCTCGATGGGATTTGCCGGGAGGAGCAGGAGATGTTCTCACGCTGACAAAATATCCACCGCCCCACTTTCTTGCCTCTTCCGTCCCACTGAGGTACATTTTCTCACCGTTCAAAACCCATTTGTCTCCAACTTTCTTGGCGGTTGACCGAAACCTAGAAACATCCGATCCCCCACCAGCTTCGGTCGACGCTATTCCAATAAACGCATCTCCCTTCACAGCCTTCCGAATCACGTCTTCCCTGACCTGCTCAGTACAATATTTATCAACCACATATCCCCACGACGATTCCACCAACCAAAGCACAGGAATAGCTATGCTTATGTCCGCATAGCCGAGCTCTTCTGCAGCGATACACGCAGTCACCCAGTCTGCACCCACACCGCCATGCTCTTCCGGAGCAGTCATGATTAACAGTCCAAGATCAGCCATACTCTTCACTAGTTCATGGGGCAACTCTCCTTTCGTATCCATCTCTCGAACCTTCTCCAAGGTTATTTCCTTTTTGCACCATTCTTGAAGTGATTGCCGAAACAGCTCTTGCTCTTCTGTGAAACTGAAATTTACCATCAACGTTACCTCTTGGAAACGAATAGTCTTACATGGGAAATATAAGAGTTGCCGGAATGAACGTATCGGTCAATCTGAGGAGAAAGATCATCAGATCGACGTGAAAACTTAATTGCATGCTGAGATAACTCCTCATGATCAAAACGCAGCGAATGATGGTGCTAGCCAATTTGATTCCCATTAACAAACCTCTTCTAGATGAAGAGGAAGTCAAGATTGTCAGTCACGTTCTGAGAAGCTGTGCTTTGACAGGTCGAACTGAACGGGTCGGTTCTCACGTTGGCAAGTTTGAAAAGAGATACGCGAAATTCGTGAAGGCCAAGCATGCTTTTGCAGTCAACAGTGGGACAGCTGCCCTGTACCTGTCTTTGCTAGCTTCAGGTGTTGAGCGTAGGCATGAAGTGATCGTGCCTAGCTTCACGTTTGTGTCTACTGCCGAGTCGGTGTTGCTGGTTGGTGCAGAGCCTGTGTTTGCCGACATTCATCCTCAAACCTACAACATTGACCCTGATCAAATCGAGAGAGCTATATCAACACGGACCAAAGCCATTATTCCCGTTGACCTCTATGGGCTGCCAGCAGACATGAAGCCAATCAGGGAAATCGCAGACGATCACAACTTGGTAGTTGTCGAAGATGCTGCTCAGGCTCATGGAGCGCAATACAGAGGACATCCAACAGGTCACTTTGCTGAGGTGGCATGCTGGAGTTTCTATGCGAGTAAGAACATGACAACGGGGGAGGGTGGAATGATAACCACAAATGATGATCAATATCAAGATGTCATCCCATATATGCGAACACATGGAGAGAAAGAAGAGTATGTCTCAACAATGCTTGGAGGCAATTTTCGCATGCCTGAGATGGAAGCAGCGATCGGCAATGTACAGCTCTCAAAGCTGCCTACTTTCTTGAAAGCGAGAAGACAAAACGCATCTCGACTTGCAGAAAGACTCGAGGATTTGGAAACAATCCAGCTCCCAACCGTGAACAAAGGCTTCAAACACAGTTGGTACCTATTCACCATCAAGCTGAAAGGTGCCAATGAAAAAACTAGAGATCACATTGTGGAGAAGCTTCGCAACCAGGGTATCGGAGCCACGGTCTATTACCGTTGTCCGATTCATCTGATGCCTCTTTACAGCGGATTCAGGAAAGGCAGCCTTTCCAATACTGAGGCCGCAGCGAAACTTGTCCTCTCGCTGCCGATCCATCCAGCAGTCACCTCTGAACAGATCGACTACATTGCCCAGTCAATGCACAGCATCCTAGAGTGAAAACGACCCAACTGTTTCACATCATACTGTGTTCTCGCGCAGATCAATCACAGAACACTAAAGAGTGGGAATGTTGTAGCTTTGCTGGGGGATGATGATGCCGTCCCAGACCGACATATGGATGAGGACATCATGACGGGCAGACCCCTACGTCAAACAACGGATACATTCTAGATCGAAGAGAAGTTCGAGAGTGAAGCGTGAGCCTATTCTAGTTTTCTCACCACATCTAGGATCTCAGCTATGTCTGGGAGTTCAGATAGTGGATACACTTTTGAGAATGCGATCTTTTGATGGGCATCAACGATGATGTTCGCGCGCTCGGAGTATCCTTCTTTGCTTCTAAAGATTCCATACAGTTTTGCCGTTTTCCCATGAGGCCAGAAGTCTGAAAGCAGTCTTGTGCTTTTCAAGCCGAGATGCTCCGCCCACGCTTTCTTTGAAGGCACACTATCTACGCTTATTCCAACAGCGACTGCGTCCATCGATTCAAGAGCCTTCTTATTCTTCTCGAGTGACTTCATCTGCTCTGCACAAACGCTAGTCCATGCCAGAGGATGAAAAGAGAGAACCACCTTCTTGCCTTTAGAGCGTTGAAGACTGAATTCTTCTCCGTCTTGGTCTCGCAAAGCAAAACTCGACGCTTCATCACCAACTTCCACTATGCTGGCCATAATCCGACTTCACCATGTGTTTGCAGGCAGTCTATTCTGTGTGCTCACAGAAATATAACGCTTGCAGAGCCGTGTATGTCCAAGGAGCTCAACTGATTTCTTCACGACGTGTCACATCTGAGTTCCGCTTTGAACTCGATCTGTCTAGTGAACATACGCTGGGATCTGATCACATCATACTTAGCACCTGCAAGGGTATATGTGGCGCTTGTTCAATATTCACTTGTCAATATTCAATGTCTGAACCGATGTGACACTCAGGAAAGCGATGAACACAAAGATGTCGATAGAAATACGAAAGGCCACAGTTGAAGACTTGCAAGGTATGTTCAACATTGAGAGGGAAGCCTTTGCCAGTGAAGCCTTTTCGGAAAGACAAATGCGCACATTTCTCAAAGCATCAAATGCGATGAATCTCCTAGCTCGGGTAGAAGGTGGAGTGGTTGGGTTTTCCATCGGGCTACTCTATGATAGTGAGAATGAAAAGATTGGACACTTGATTACGCTGGATGTAGCAGCGCACGCCAGACGAAAGGGTATAGGATTTGAACTGCTCAGAGAGTTCGAGAGGAATTTGATAGCCTGCGGAGCCAGAGAGTGTTCCCTAGAGGTTAGAATCGATAACCATGCTGCTCGCGAGCTCTATCGAAAAGCTGGCTACCTTGAGATTGGTCTCCTAGATGGTTACTATCGTTCTGGGATCGATGGTGTCAGAATGGCAAAGACACTGCGCTAAAATACACTTGCTTGCATGTATGTGTCTCATCTGCAGGCTGTTTTCATAGGTGCTTGTGATCAGATTGCGGACGATAACGTTCAAGATGGCAATGGCTATCAGGCCTGAGGAGGTCTTCGTATTGATTCCTGCTGCAGCTCAAACACTGGGCCTAGTATTCGCCCGGTAGGACCGCTTCGAACAGAAAGGCTTCGAACAGAAAGGCTATATTTCGTTGTCCTTTTCTGTGTGCAATGGTGCAGTAGATTGGTTAAAGAGGTTGTTCGTACTGATAAGGCCCCTCTCCCGATGGGACCCTATTCTCAGGCGATTAAGGTTGGTGATTTTCTGTTTGTCTCTGGGCAGGTTTCTGTGGATCCTGTAACTGCTCAGCCTGTCCTCGGTGACACTAGGACGCAGACTATGCGAATCCTAGAGAATCTAAAGGCGATATTGCATGAGGTTGGTCTCACGTTGGACAATGTTGTCAGAGTCACAGTCTACTTGAAGAGCATGAAGGATTTTGGAGAAATGAACGAAGTGTACAGATCGTACTTTGGAACTGATCCTCCCTCAAGATCAACTGTTGAGGTCGGGTTAGCAGGCGATTTCAGTGTTGAAATCGACGCAATTGCCTCTTCAGAATGAATGCCTGCACGCCTAGAAGCTGATGATGCCGGTGTGATTTCACCACCTGCGGGATTGTCGACGTCAGTGTGCGCGTGGCGCGTCGAATTGCTCACTGAGCCTGTCTCTCCGCACTAGAGAACGTGGAGAAGCTGCTATTACTCTCTTAGGGCACTCATTTCTTTACCACAAGAACGTCGCAGGAGGCGTCTGACACTACTTTTCTCGAAACGCTTCCTAGCAGAAAGGAAGTGACACTCCCCAATCCTCGACTTCCCACCACGATGAGGTTGAAGTCTTCATTTCTTGCGGTCTCCACCAAGGCTCTGGAGGGGTTGGATCCAAGAATGGAGGAGAAAGCACTCTCGATGTTTTCTTGTTCCAGATATTGCTGAGTCTTCTGCTGTGACTTCTTCGCATCCTCTTCTCGTCCTTGTCTATGGACAGTAATCACTTTTATGAATCCGGAGAATCTCTTGGCGATAGTGATTGCTTCCATCAGTGCCCAAAGAGAGTGATCTGAACCGTCTATTCCCACCAGAATTCGCATGTGATCTTTCATTTCAGGCATCTACTCAGCTAGAATTGTCTATCTCTTTGGCCATTTCATTTTCTTCAATTTGTCCAGATAAGCTTTGTTAGTGTAGGCTTCCATGAGATCCGGATTGTTCTTTATTCCTCTAGCAAGTATTGGTGGAAAGACCAAAGTGGTTATCAAACTTGTCGCGACTAGTGCGGAATAGATTTCAGGAGGTATAAGCCCAGATTGTATGGCAATCAATGCGATGACCAACTCTGCAGCACCTCTGGAATTCATCGCCCAGCCAACGTAGTAGAGTTGTTTCAAGCTCAGACCTGAGAATGGTTTCACAATTACAGAACCTAGCATCTTTCCAAAGAAGGCGATGATGACTGTAGCAGCTATTAAGGGGATATTTGTGAAGAGAGTGGTTACATCAAGAAGCAAACCTACGTTTACAAAAAAGAATGGAACAATGAACCCTAGAGCGACAAGTTTGACCACGTTGACCAAATCTCTTCTGTGTCGTCTGCTGATTCCTTTCATCGAGAGTTGAAGCAGGAAGCCACCGATGATAGCGCCAACCAAGTAGCCCACGTTTAGAGACTCAGATAGAGCAGCGAGTACGAGAATGAAAATCATCACTACGGAGAATAGCTCTGTTTCTTCACCCACTGTCTTGTCCATCTGATGAAGCACTTTGTGGAGTATCTTGAATGAAACGAACGCGATGACGATAAAAGCGACCATTTCCAAGGGAACAACTGCGAGTTCGGTGAGACCTCCGCCTTTCGCCATCACAACGACGATTGACAAGAATAAGACTTCGAAGATATCATCGATGGCTCCTGCAGCAAGCATCACTGCGCCCAGTCGAGTATTCAAGCTATTCAGATCCATCAGGACTTTGACCTTTGTACCCTCTGATGTGACCATCAGGCCCCCACCAAAAATCAACGCAGTCAAAATTCCATATTCTGGGAAGAATACCATGATGAACGCGAACCCGAGTGTGAATGGAATAAGTGCAGAGGTGAAGGAGATCAGAATAGAATCTCTGGATGTTTCCTTTACCTTTTCGATGTTGATTTCCAGACCCGCCAAGAAGAGGAGAAGGAGCACTCCAAGGGTCGCCATGAAATCGATAATCAATAGTGTGGAATCTTCACCAAAGAGGAAGTTCTTGAAGGCTGGGATCCCAAAGGATATTCCTGCAATGATCTGCCCAACAACTGACGGCAAGCCTACTCTCTTGAACAGCTCACCTAACACGAAAGCGACAAGCAAAATAACAGGGATTATTGCGAGTATCTGCATCTGGGCTCTCCTGAAAGCTACCTCTGCTTTCTGGCGTCTCGGACCACATATTTCAGCGACGTATCAAAACCTTCTTTTAAGTCATCCTCTGACGACTATCAGCCTCTATAAGTCTTTCTGCCACACCATGCACTCAGCTGCCCTGAACCTTCCACGATTCACAGTTGACAAGCGATACTTGAACAGTCTCCACTCCACCACATTCTGATTCAGTTCCGCAAGATCCTGTTTGGATACGTCTCCCGAGGTCGAAAGCAAGACATGCCCCAGATTAGAACAAAACGCTGAGACTGCGCACGTCTGATTAAATTCAGAAGCGAAGAATAGCATGTAACTACTGCCCAAAGGTTCGAAGATTGCCGCAAAGCTATTAGAACCTGGATTAACATGTTCGATATAGCAGAAGACAAAGTGGCTATATACTCCAAATGCGACAAGAAGTAGACTAGTTCAGGCTCCGGTAGTATAGTCCGGTTAAGTATAGTGGCCTCTCGTCTTGTCCAAGAGAGAAAGCCACCGACCCGGGTTCGAATCCCGGCCGGAGCACCAAACTAAATTGTTGGGAGCTTTAACTATGAATTTGGAAACGCTGTTCTTTTGGGGCGTAATAGTTCAGGCGGCAGGAAGTCACAAGGGTGTATGCGCACGTACCATGTTTGAACATCACCGGAAGCTTTCGAACTCAGGTTGCAGGAGATGTAGATGCATCCTGAGAGCGTTGAGTCCGTAGTTTCTCAATGTTTCAATATAGCCGCTCAGAATGAAGCGTCTGATCGAGAAGTACGCCTTCACCCTGTAATCGTTCAGCACGTTTCCTGCTTTTCGCAGCCTATAGGAGAGTGCTATGTCTTCACAGGATAGTATTCGTGTCTCAAACCCGCCGACCTCTTTGAATCTCGAGGAGTCAACGGGCATGAACATGCCCCCACAGAATCGATCAACAAACATGCGCCAAAAGTTCTCGAACCCTATTAGGAACCTGCTGACCTCTTTTCTAACCCTTGATAGAGTTCTTGCTTCTTCCTCTCTAGGCCCATATCTAGGAAGGAGTAGCACTATCCTGTGACGCGCAAAGTCCTCAGCTACAAATTCCAAAGCATTCTTGTCAAGCGACGTATCTGCATCCAGAAAAACCAGAACCTTGCCTTTGGCATACCTTGCTCCCTGGTTTCTTGCGTCTCCGATTGACACGTCCTTTGTCGAGATAACCGTGTCAGCAAACTCCCTGGAAATCTCCACAGTGTTGTCGGTGCTCAGGCCATCCTTGACTATCAACTCGAAGTCTCGATAGCTTTGCCCGACGAGACTCTCTAATGTGGGTCTTATATACGTCTCTTCGTTGAATGTGGGCACTATCACCGATATCTTCTTCATTTCATCAGTCAAAATGGAGTTACAAGCGCATTTAAGCTTGACAGCATCTTTTCGCGGTCATATAGGCGCGCTAAGTACGGTTTGTGCAAAAGTATTTTGTCAACTTTTTATGTAAAACTTTGCGAGTATACTCTCACAACCCGTGGTTGACACTTGACAACTCAGTTTTCAGGAAGAAAGGGGTCTGAGTTTTGCGGGTTCTAATGAGACTACCCTGCTTCACAATTCGTCTGAAACGGCTCACGTGTTTTTGCCCATCATAGAGAAACTTCTTGATAAGGGCTTGAGCTTTGAACCACTTGGTTTTTGATCGCGCGCGAGCGCCTTGTATGTGGAGATACTCGTTTGAGTTTCAGGAATGAATCAAGAAAAAAGAAAGAATGGGGGGGACTAATAGTCCTCGTCTTCGCCGCCGCCTGGAGGTGCGCCACCAGGGCCTTCCTTGGGTTTGGTTGCTGCTATAACGTCATCAATGCGCAAGATCATCGAGGAGGCTTCTGTCGCTGATTTGATTGCCTGTTCCTTGACTGCCATCGGTTCAATGACACCGCTGCTTTCCATGTTCACGATTTTCCCAGTGAAAACATCGACACCCATCGCGGCGCCCTTTTTCTTCTCGTGAGCAGCTCTCAAACTCACCAGTATGTCAATTGGTTCCAGACCCGCGTTTTCTGCAAGAGTCTTCGGAACAATCTCCAGAGCCTCTGCAAAAGCTTCTATGGCTAGTTGCTCTCGACCTCCAACTGTCGTAGCGTGTTCTCTGACATCCTTTGCGATTTCGGCCTCTATAGCTCCACCGCCGGGAACGACCCTATTGTTTTCAATGACGTCCGAAACGACTGACAGCGCATCGTTCATTGCTCGTTCAGCTTCATCAACCATCCGTTCTAGGCCTGCGCGAATGAGAATGGCCACAGAGTGAGGCGACTTGCAGTTTTCCACGAAGATCATTTTGTCATCCCCAACTTTGCGTTCCTCGACCACGCCAGCTGCGCCTAGGTCCTTTAGCTTCAGGTCTTCCAGGTTCGTCACCATCCGTGCGCCTGTTGCCTTCGAGAGTTTCTCCATGTCTGATTGTTTTACTCTTCTTGCGGAGAGCACACCTTTCTTGGCCAGGAAGTGCTGCGCCATGTCGTCGATTCCTTTCTGGCAGAATAGCACGTTGGCTCCAGAACCGATGATCTTGTTTACCATGTCTTGTATCATTCGTGTTTCTTGGTCAAGGAAAGCCTGCATTTGTGTTGGATCTTTGATTCTTATTTCTGCGCTAAACTCGGTCTTTTCCACTTCAAGAGGACAGTCCAGCAAAGCGATCTTTGCCTTTGTTACTTTCTTGGGCATTCCCACGTGAACTACTTCTTTGTCAATTATGATGCCTTTCACTAGCTGGCTGTCGAATAGGCTTTTTCCCTCTTTCTTGGTGATCTGGATGTTGTCGATATCAGCTATCCAATTGTCCCCTCTTTTCTCAGAAATCTGCTTGACAGCATCGATGGCTATGTCTGCCATGATTTCTTTTGCTGCACCAACTGCTTTGCTTCCCATGCTCGTTAGGGCAACTTTGCGGAGTGTGCTTCGGTCATTTACGTCAACTAAAGTACCCACCTTGTTCAGAGTTTCGACAGCTTTCTGTGCGCCTTTCCGGAATCCACTTACTACTATTAGTGGATGTATGTTCTGGTCCAGCAGCTCTTCTGCACGTTTGAGTAACTCCCCTGCCAACACCACGGCGGTTGTTGTTCCATCCCCTACCATGTCGTCTTGTGTCTTCGCGACTTCCGTGATCATTTTTGCAGCAGGATGTTCAACATCTACTTCCTCCAAAATTGCTGCTCCATCATTTGTGATGGTTATGTCGCCCAACGAATCGATCAGCATCTTGTCCATTCCACGAGGACCTAGCGTGCTTCGAAGGACCTCGCCGATGATTCGTGCTGCGGTGATGTTGTTCCTCTGCGCTTCTCGTCCACGTCTCCTGCCGGTTCCTTCTTTTAGAATTAGAACTGGTTGTCCACCTTGAGTTGTTAAATAGGCCACTTTTCATAACACCTTTTCTGGTAAATTGCTAGACTAAGCAATTTTGCGAAAATATAAACTTTGCGCGAGTGTGTGAGCACGGTGATTTATAGAAGAGGCTGGGTTCTCCAGCGGCAAAGATGGTCAATTCATATCATTTATTAAGACTCAATATGGTATATAACTGAGAACTTCCTGAAATCCGCAAGCAGACCTAGTGCAACGGAGGCTGACTCTTGGCGAAGACCGAACAGAAAGTCAGAAAAGAGAAGATTTCATTATTCCGAGAGGTTTACCCAATCGAAGAACCGTACGTTTTCGCTGCAATAGTCAAGGATCCTGACACCAAGAAAGTCCGCTACACAGTGATTGAACCAACCTTGCTTCCAGAAGAAGCTCAAATGCTGAAGGAAATGAAGAGCATTTTAATGGACGAAATCGATGTTGGCTTGAAGGAGATAGAAACCAAAGAAAAAGCTTCACAATATTTGAAGCAAAAGACCCAAGAAATCATCAATCACTACCGCCTAAGAGTGGATCAAGAAGCCATAGACAAACTAATGTATTACATCGTCAGGGATTTTGTCTATTATGGCAGAGTCACTCCCTTGATGAAGGACCACATGGTTGAAGACATATCTGCCGATGGCATCGACATTCCTGTCTACATTTGGCACCGAGAACATGAGTCCTTGCCCACTAACATAATCTTTGAAACTGAAGCCGATCTGAACGCGTTTGTCATTCGCTTAGCATATTTGTCAGGGAAAAACATCTCAATCGCGTCTCCATTGCTGGACTCGACGCTCCCAGATGGAAGCCGCGTTCAGCTAACCTACGGAGACGAAGTTACCAGACGGGGCTCAACCTTTACAATACGACGTTTCCGCATAGACCCACTGACAATCTCAGACTTAATCAGACTAAACACCTCGTCGTCGGAGATAGCAGCCTACTTCTGGTACGCCATCGAGAACCGAGCATCGTTCCTGGTAGCGGGCGGAGTTGCCTCGGGCAAGACCACCATGCTCAACTGCCTTTCCATGTTCATCCAGCCAGAATTGAAAATCGTCAGCGTCGAAGACACCGCGGAACTGAATCTGCCACATGAGAATTGGATTCCTTCGGTAATCAGAGGTGGTTCAAGCTATGGAGAAAAAGGTCTTACCGCCATAACCTTGTTTGATCTTCTAAAAGCTGCTGTGAGGCAACGTCCTGATTTCCTGATCGTAGGTGAAGTAAGGGGAGCAGAAGCCTTTACTTTGTTCCAAGCGATGGCAACAGGCCATCTGGGACTGAGCACAATCCATGGTGAAACCGTGGAGTCGGTGATGAACAGGCTAGAATCTGAACCAATGAACATTCCGAAGTCACTACTGTCGATGATTGATGCAGTCACGATTCAAGTAAGGACTGAGATCGACGGAAAACCAGCGAGAAGAACAGGAGCAGTGACTGAAATCGACAGCTATGATCCGGATAACAAAGAACTAGTCGCACAAGAAATTTTCAAATGGATTCCACGAAGAGACAGTTTCAGGAAATTGAATCGCAGCATCATCCTAGAGAGAACCAAGGAAAAGATGGGGCTAGATGAAGAAGAGATGCAAGAGGAACTGCAAAGAAGGCAAACAGTGCTGGAATGGATGGTTGGCAAGAACATTAGAAGATACACAGACGTCGCCAGCGTAATCAGAGAATACTATGCAGATTCCGAGCGAATATACAGAAAGGCTAGGATGGGAAGCAGATGAAGTTCTCAGCGCTTCAAGCATTGAGGAATCTGGCGAGAAGAATGCGGCACCGACTTGCCTTGAGGCAGCACGCACCCTCTGAGTCCAAGTCATCCACCACAAGTCTCTCGGAGGGATACAGGTGGCAGCCTCGATTCTTCGCTTACCGTATTCTCGGAAACAGAACTAGTGGATTTCTCCCTCTGTTCAAAGACCTAGATACCAATCTACACAAATCTGGTCTTCATATAGGGTTCAAACCATACGTCAGTCTAATTCTCCTCGCAAGTTTGCTCACAGGCTTCTGCACAACGCTGCTGATCTCTTCAGCTGCGATAATTCTCTCACAAGTGGCTCTTGTG
>CAYFWV010000072.1:0-38970 GCA_964346975.1 uncultured Candidatus Bathyarchaeia archaeon | reverse complement strand
GGAGTCTTCATGTCACTTGGACGTAAGAGATTACCTCCGGAGGGGCCCCCAGCATTTATAAGCCTCTCAAATTCAAGGGAGGTCACTACATTTTGATAGTGACCGTAACCATAGCTGAGCAAAGAGGCAGGGTCATATACGTCTGCGCCAGTCGCAACTATTATGGTTCCCACTTCCAACTCGATGGTTTCCGTGGTCATGTCAAAATTGATGGCTTCTCGTTCACAGGCTCTAATGCATTTGTCGCATGCTATGATTCCTTCTTTGTTCAAGCATATTTCTCGATCAATTATGTAAGTTGATGGAACTGCCTGAGCAAAAGGGGTATAGATTGCCCTCCTGGTTGCCAGGCCTAGATCGAATTCATTTGGAGCAGTTACTGGGCATGCTTCTGAACAGTCATTGCATGCGCTACAATCTTCCGTCACATATCTTGGCCTTTTGAGGACTCTCACCTTGAAGTTCCCCACATATCCGCTGACCTCTTGAACCTCGCTGTTTGTCAATAGATGAACTTTGGGATGGTGCCCTATGTCGGACATTTTTGGGGCAAGAATGCAAATCGAGCAGTCCATTGTGGGGAAGGTCTTGTCAATCTGAGCCATCCTCCCACCTATACTTGGTTCTTTCTCAACGAGATACACTTCGTATCCAGTGTCAGCCAAGTCCAATGCCGATTGGATCCCAGCTACTCCGCCGCCTACAACCAATGTTTTCCTAATTATAGGAACTTCGGCTTCAACTTCAGGCTCAAGAAGTGAAGCCTTTGCCACAGATGCGCCAACCAAATCCTTGGCCTTTTCAGTTGCTGCTTCCTCATCTCGTAGATGCACCCAACTGCAATGTTCCCGTATGTTGGCCATCTCGAAAAGATACTTGTTTAGACCTGCTTCCTCACAAGTTTTTCGGAAGGTAGGTTCGTGGAGACGGGGAGAACAGGATGCGACAACTACTCGGTTGAGGTTGTGCTCCTTTATGTCCCTCTTGATGAGCTCCTGTCCTTGATCACTACAAGTATATTTGTTGTCTTTGGCAACAACTACGTTGGGAAGAGTTGCCGCAAACTTTGCAACCTCGACACAGTCTACCACACCGCCTATGTTGAGACCGCAATGGCAGACGTATACTCCTATTCTTGGTTCTTGGTTATCCTTGTGAGTTTCCATACGTTTCCTCCTAGTGCTTCATCTTCGCCTCGTTCAAATAGTCAATAACTGCGTGTGCAGCCCGTTTCCCGGCCAGGATCGCTTCCATTACTGAGGCTGGTCCAGTGACAGCGTCTCCGCCTGCAAAGACCCCTTTCATACTTGTCTCCATCGTGAGAGGATCTACTAGGATTCTGCTGCCTTTGTCAACTTCAATCTTCTTGGGCAAGAAGCTAGTTTCAGGAGACTCCCCAATGGCGACAATTATTGAATCCAATTGTGTTGAGAATTCTGAGCCTTCTACTGGCAAAGGTGTTCTCCTTCCGGTGTGATCGGGTTCTCCCAGTTCGGTTCTGACGCACTCGAGTGCCAAGCCCCTAGCTTTGCGTAGAATCCTTCGGGGTAAGGTTAGGAACTCGATCTCTATTCCTTCCTTCTCGGCTTCAAGAATCTCCCATGGGTTTGCAGTCATCTCTTCTCTTGATCTTCTATAGAATAACGTGGCTTTCCGAGCACCGTGCCGGAGCATAGTCCTTGCAACGTCCACTGCGACATTCCCCCCACCAATTACTCCAACGTTTCTTCCAATCTCCACTTTCTTTTGCGTGTTAATTTTCCAAAGCATATCCAGGGCGTCAACGACTCCCTTTGAATCCTGACCGTCTATTTCGAGTCTTCGGCTCTTGTGTGCTCCGATTGCCAGAAACACTGCTTTGTATCCTTGTCGCCACAGATCATCAAACTTGATTTCCTTGCCGATTCTTGTGTTCGTTTTGATTTCGACGCCACTCTCTTTCAACTGGCGGATTTCTTCTTCCAACTCCTTCTTTGGCAAACGAAACCCGGGCATGCTTTTTCTGAGCATTCCTCCAGCAGCGGGGAGGTCTTCAAAAACTGTTGTGGAGTACCCTTCTTTCACAAGTTCATGGGCTGCTGTGAGTCCGGCCGGACCGGAGCCCACTACTGCGACCCTATCCTTCTTGCCAGCAATTGCTCCTTGATGGGTGCTGTCAGGGGATCTGCTTGCTGACTTCGTGACGACTTCACTGAGCTTTTGATCACTCACTCCAGCTCGATCAGGATGAAAACATGTGCGCAGACACGTGGCTGAAAGAGGCACTTCTGTTTCGATCACTGAGACTGCATGTTCAAGTCCTTCCAAGAGATTTCGTTTCACTGCTTCCTCTTTGATCATCTGAAAAATCTCTGGGGGTTTGAGTCCTTGTGGACATCGTTTGGAGCATCTGTAGCACCATGCACATAGCCAAAGCGTCTCTTCGGTCAATGCCTTCTCTGGTTCTGTGAGGATGGTCTGCAGGAGCCGTCTGGGATTGTAGGGGTGTGAAAGAAGTTCAGTCATTGGGCAGGCTGCAGTGCAGATACCGCATTCGAAACAATACTTCATCTTTTCACGTATGTCTTTCGGAACGAATACTGGTTTCATGTGGTCCGACGCCCGTCTGGCTGTGGCCTTTCGCTTGTACCTATCATTGAAGCACAAGTCACCAATGTCCTTTGTGATTAAACGTTGTCTTCGATATAAACTTTACAAACGTAAAGGTTTGCTGCGGAATCACTTGTGTTTGCGGAAGATTTGCGCACAGGCACCCTCAGTTCCGAAGTTTTCAGTGCACTTGCACGAAACCGCTATATTCAGTCAAAAACTACTTGCTGTCAAGGTCTAGAAGTTGGAGGAAATACGAGTAGTTCAATATGGAGTTGGCGCTGTTGGGCGTTTAATTGCCCGCCATCTTCTCCAAAAGACAGGATTGCAGGTAGTTGGCGCGTTAGATAACGCAAGAGAAATGATCGGACAAGATCTTGGTTATGTGCTCGATCTGAACAAGTCGCTAGGAATAAAGGTCTCAAGTGATCCTGAACCACTTCTTGCAAACGAGAGACCACACGTAGTGATCCACGCCACTTCATCTCACATGAAACAGGTTTTTCCCCAGCTAGTGCAGATTGTCAAGAATGGCGCCAATGTGATCTCAACGTGTGAGGAGTTGTCCTATCCATACTATTCCGAGCCACGACTCGCAATAGAACTTGACAGGTTGGCAAAGATTAATGGAGTAACGGTTCTGGGAACAGGCATAAATCCAGGTTTTCTCATGGATACTTTGGTAATAGCGCTTTCAGCGGTTTGCCAAGAGATTGACGAGATTAAGGCTACTCGAGTCATGAATGCAGCAACGAGAAGGGTTCCTTTCCAGAGAAAGATTGGCGCTGGATTAAGGATCGCAGCCTTTCGTGAAGCACTCAGGAGAGGAAGCATTACTGGTCACGTAGGTCTAGCACAGTCCATATCAATGATTGCTGCTGCTTTAGCATGGGAACTGGAAAGAATACAAGCCGATCCAGTGGAGCCAATTGTCACCTCCACTCCCGTGGAGAGTGATCAAATACACGTAGATGCAGGCCATGTAGCTGGATTAAGACAGACTGCAAGAGGATTTCTGCATGGAAAGCAGACGATTACTCTCGAGTTTCAAGCCTACATTGGTGCACGAGAGGAATACGACGCGATATCAATCAAAGGTGTTCCAACGGTTGACCAGAAGATAACTCCATGTGTTCACGGGGATGTTGGCACTGTAGCGATGGTCGTGAACGCAATCCCAAAGGTAATCAGTGCTCAGCCTGGACTGACGACGATGAAGGATCTGCCTGTTCCGTCTGCAACAGCCACCAACATTCTGAAGCACCTTTGAAGAGGTAAGTCGGAAAATGCGTTTCAAAGTAGATATCAACTGCGATCTTGGCGAAGGCCTTGGGCACTTCAAAGCTGCACATGATAGTGAGATCATGCCATTCATAACTTCCGCCAATATTGCATGCGGATTTCATGCAGGTGACCCAGTCACCATGGCTCGCACAGTGAAGCTTGCACTGGACAACAGTGTGTCCGTCGGCGCCCACCCTGGATTTCCCGATCTACTCGGCTTCGGTCGACGCTACATGGAGCTTTCACAGGAAGAACTTAGGAACACAATAATCTATCAAGTGGGAGCGCTCAAGACCTTCGCAGAAGCAGCAAATACTAGGCTGCAACACGTGAAACCTCACGGAGCGCTCTACAACACAGCCTCAGAAAGCGAAGACCACGCAGAATGCATCATTGAAGCTGTTTGTACAGTAGACTCAAATCTGGTGCTTTTTGCACGAGCTGATTCGAAGATGGCAATGATGGCATCCAAAGCTGGTTTGCGAGTTGCATCCGAGGTTTTCGCTGATAGAGCATATAATGAAGATGGTAGCCTAGTTTCCAGACAAATCAAAGGCGCGATTATCACGGATCCAAAGCTCGTTGCCCAAAGAGCAGTGAGCATCATCCAGAACAAGAGGGTAGCCGCAATCAACAACCAAACCGTGGAGTTTAGGGATGCTCACACAATCTGTGTCCATGGCGACACATTGAACGCAGTTCAGATTGTGAAGGTGCTCAGAAGCAGCCTCCTGGACTCACAAATTGACGTAGAACCTGCAGGGTATTTCGTCTAGGTGAAGGCTTGTATCTCCAGACGAAGTACATCCCCGTTGGCGACAGAGGACTACTAGTTGAGTTTGGAAAGACAATAGACCCCGCAATCAATCGGAAAGTTCACACCCTCAACCACGCTCTTGCTCGTTTCACCATAAGTGGTGTAGAAGAGTGCGTGCCAACCTATCGATCGCTACTGATCTACTTTGACGCTTCGAAGATAAGCTATGATAATCTGGTGTTCTCAGTGAAGGACCTTGAAAGTGGTCTCAGCGATTTCTCGCCACCGATAAGCAGACAAGTGATTGAAGTCCCTGTGACCTATGGTGGTTCAAGCGGCCCTGACCTAAATTATGTGGCAAAACTTCACGACCTCAGCACAGAGGAAGTGATTACTCTACACACCGAAAGAGAATACAACGTCTACATGATTGGCTTCGTAGCAGGGTTTCCCTACCTTGGTGAAGTAGCGGACTCAATAGCGACCCCAAGACTGAAGACCCCCCGATTGAAGGCCCCCGCTGGATCCGTCGGGATAGCAGAAAAGCAAACAGGCATATATCCGTGCGAAGCTCCGGGTGGCTGGCAGATAATCGGTAGAACACACATCAAGCTCTTTGATCCCGAGAAGCATCCACCTTCTTTGATAAGACCCGGAGATTCTGTTAGGTTCAAACGTGCGCTCACCGAAAAGACCCGAGATTTCGTTCAGGGGAACTCAGAGTGAGATTTTGTCGAGTAACAACATCAGGTCTCCTCACAACTGTGCAAGACTCAGGACGATTTGGTTTCCAACAGTATGGTGTACCTGTATCAGGAGCGATGGATTACTACGCATTCATGGCATCAAATCTGCTCCTGCGCAACAAGCCCAACCAAGCTTGCTTGGAGATTACCCTGCTTGGACCTACCCTTGAATTCCTGAATCAAACACAGATAGCCATCACTGGTGCAGACCTCTCACCAATCCTAAACCGTGAAAAGGTGCCATGCTGGCAGACACTTACTGTCTCCAAAGGCGATGAACTTCGTTTTGGACCACCAAGAAGCGGGTGCAGAGCATACCTTTCTGTGAAAGGCGGAATAGATGTACCAGTATTGCTAGGCAGCAGATCAACCTACGTCCGCGGTCTATTAGGGGGCTATAAAGGCAGGCAATTGAGAACTGGCGACGTGATCGAAGCCAATCAACTTCAGTGCTCATCTGAAACCCACGTGCAGATGATGCCTCAAAACTTGATTCCAACGTACGAAACTAACCCAACAATAAAGGTTGTGCTCGGACCTCAATCTGACTTCTTCACAAACAGGACAAGAGAAGTCTTCGCATCCAGCACCTACACTGTGACTGCAGATTCTGATAGAATGGGTTACAGACTTGATGGGCCTGAACTCGCACTAAAGAAGTCATTCCCGATGGTATCGGACGCCACGCCAGTTGGAGCAATCCAGGTACCGACCGATGGTAAACCAATTATCATGATGCGGGACGCTCAGACGACCGGTGGCTACCCGAAAATCGCTGTGGTCACAACTCCCGACACCTCTCGACTCGGGCAAGTTCGACCAGGAGACATGATAGAATTCTCAATAAGCTCACCAAGCGCAGCTCAGAGGAGCCTTCAAACCTACCACCACGTCCTCAAAGAAATGGCGAAGTGTCTGATGTAGTGTGAAGGACCCATCGTTAGAAGTCCTATCGTGCCTAACCTCTGGCTTTCGAACTGAACTGCCGCATATATTGCCCTCGTAGCAATGAAGGTCTACCGAAAATCTTTTCACACCCCGGGTGATATTGCTAGGAGCAAACATGGAGACCTGACTAGTTATGTGTATTTTGGGTAAAGACAAACTTGTGAAGCTTATAGAAGAGAGTCGAATAGTATACCCTTTCGATTATAACCTACTTGACGGCGATGGTTATGTTCTCACCGTTAAAGAAGAAACTACTCTAAACTATTTGGAACACCAAAACATCATTAGCTATGAGATCGTCTTCACGCCTCCCCATCTAGTAGCACATCTGACCGCCAAGAGCAAGTATGGCCGAATGGGGCTGAGCTTCCTTAATGCCGCAAAAGTACACAGTGGCTTCGTAGGACGTCTAGCACTCGAAATCGTGAATCTGAGCAATGACCGTGGACCAATCAGCATAAGAAGAGGTGATCCTTTCATGCACATAGAATTCCTAACCCGTGAAGGAACACCATCTCCCTATGTAGGGCCATATCAATTTCAATATCTAACGAAAGAAGAGAAGCAAATGTATATTCCAATTCTTCAGAAGATTTTTCCAAATTACGTGGAACTCTCGGAGAAATGGTCAGAGAAGGGGCTGTGACAGCCTCTCAATCGTAGTTCTGTCTGACTTCCACGAAACAATCTGTATGTGACGCTACATAACAAACTCTTTAAATAGAACCAATCTCGCTATGCAGAAAGGGAACATTCAGTGAAAGCTAAGAATTATCGAGAAGTAAAGGGTCAAGCTTACACTAGAAAAGAATATACCAAAAGCAGACCCCCTTCAAAAATTACCAAGTTCACGATGGGTGACACAAAGACTGTGTTCCCAGTTGAAGCCAAGCTAGTATCTATGGAAAATGCTCAAATACGTCACAATGCTTTGGAAGCTGCACGAATAGCTTCAAATCGCCTGTTGTCGACAAAACTCGGAAACAATTACCTATTGCGGATTTTGCCTTTCCCACACACCATTCTCAGGGAAAACAAGATGATCTTTGGTGCACATGCAGACAGACTTCAAGATGGTATGCGGCGAGCCTTTGGCAAGCCAATAGGTGTTGCAGCGCGGGTCAAAACTCACCAACCAATAATCGTCGTCGGTGTCGAAGAAGACGCCATTGACGTGGCAAAACAAGCTCTCAATCGCGGCAAGGCAAAACTACCAATGCCATGCCGCATTCTAATAGATCAGCCGGGAGATTGACATTTTGGGAAAGCCAGAACGCGAGGAGCTTGTCCTCTGGTTTCAAGATCTTACAAAGGACGACATTCCATCAGTTGGTGGAAAGAACGCCAATCTCGGGGAGATGACAAAGGCAAAGATTCCTGTTCCACCAGGATTCGCAATCACAGCGCATGCATATAGAAAATTCATAACCGAAGAAAGAATCGACAAAAAGCTCCTGCAAATCATCCAGGAAACAGTCACAGATCCTGATGACCCTAAACAATATGCCGAAGCTTCAAAGAAGACAAGGCTGCTCATCGAAAACGCTCAGATGCCCGCAGAGATCAAGGTAGCAATCAGAAACGCCTATCGCAAGCTAAGCAAAAACACCCACTCATCAAATGCTCTTGTGGCTGTCCGTTCCAGCGCAACAGCCGAAGACCTACCAGATGCCTCCTTTGCTGGACAACAAGAGACCTATCTGAACGTTGAAGGCTATGAAGACCTAATTGACAAGACAATCAGATGCTGGTCTAGCCTATTCACTCCCAGAGCCATTTTCTATAGAGCCAAGAAAGGGTTTGATCACCAACACGTCCTGATCAGTGTTGGAGTGCAAAAGATGGTTAACGCCCGTTCAGCTGGCGTGATGTTCACGATAAATCCTGTGACTGGAAACCGCAACCAACTCATTATAGAAGGTGTTTGGGGCCTCGGCGAAGCAGTGGTATCTGGCGCTGAAACCCCAGATCATTTTGTCGTCGACAAACAAACACTGAAGCTAGTTGAAAGCAAAGTCGCGACGAAGACAGTTGAATATGTCCGTGACTCTAAGACTGGGAAAACTCTGCATTCTAAAGTCCCTTTAGCGAGACAAGAGAAACCATGCTTGTCTGACAAAGAAATTCACGAAATTGCCGCACTAGGGAGAAAGATTGAACAACACTATTCCAAACCTCAAGACATCGAGTGGGCAGTAGATTCCAACCTAGTCTTTCCTGAGAGTATATTCATTGTCCAATCAAGGCCAGAGACAGTTTGGAGCCTTCAGCAAAAGCCACTAGACACAGAAACTTCGACCGAAGGAAAAGGGCTACAGGAAATGAAAGTTGTGACACGAGGAATTGCTGCTGGCCGAAGGGACATAGGAGTTGGCGTGGCAAGAATAGTCTTTTCACCAGATGAGGCTTCAGAACTGGTGAAGAAGGGGGATATACTCGTCACGCCAATGACGAACCCTGATTTTGTCCCTTATATGAAACTTGCAGGCGCCATCGTAACTGACAAAGGCGGTGTGACAGCCCACGCTGCAATTGTAAGCCGAGAACTTGGGATACCCTGCATTGTAGGCACGGAAACAGCAACCAAGACCATGACCACAGGCCGTGAGTATACTGTCGATGCTAGAAACGGTGTTGTCTATGAGGGAATCCTGAAGCTGAAGGAAACCTCTCCAGCAACAGGAGATAATGCCGCCTTTCCGCAGCAGTCAGTCCCTGTCACCGCCACCAAGATTCTCATGAACCTAGGGATTCCAGAGAAGATAGATGAGTACAAGCACCTGCCTTTCGACGGAATTGGACTGATGCGAATCGAGTTCATCTTGGCGAGCTATATTGGCGATCACCCTCTCTACCTTCTGGAACGAGGTGAAGGAGCCAGTTTTGTTGACAAGCTAGCAGAAGGAATCGCGACCGTAGCAAGAGCAATTCAGCCACGGCCAGTGGTGGTAAGATTCAGTGATTTCAAGACAAATGAATACCGTGATTTGAAGGGTGGAGAGAAATACGAGATCGAGGAAGCCAACCCAATGCTGGGCTGGCGAGGAGCAAGCCGCTACATAAGCAAATGGTATGAGAAAGCCTTCAGATTGGAGTGCAGAGCCATCAGAAAATGCCGCGAGGAATGGAGGCTTAAGAATGTTTGGGTAATGCTTCCCGTAATAAGAACCCTGTGGGAAGCCGAGAAATGCTTAGAAATAATGAAAGAGGAAGCCTTGGAAAGCTCCAAAGACTTCAAAGTGTGGTTCATGGCTGAAACTCCTGCAATAGCGATCATGGCAGACAAATTCTCTAAGCTCTGCGATGGATTCTCTATCGGCTCAAACGACATGACGCAAGGCATCTTAATGATTGATCGAGACTCTGAAAGACTTGGACAAATGGGGTACTTTGATGAAAGAGACCCCGCAATGAAACGCATACTTTCACACTTGATCAAAGTTGCCCATAGAAACAAGACCACAGTCTCAATCTGCGGGGAAGGCCCGTCAAACCTCCCAGATTTCACGGAATTCCTGGTTCGGCTTGGTATCGACAGCATCTCAGTAAACAACGACGCACTCCTAGGCACTAGGCAGCTGGTTGCTAGCATCGAGCAGAAGATCCTGTTGGAACAAGCGATCAGGACACGAATAGACGATGTAGAGAAGCGAAGAAGACGATTCCGAGCGAACTGACCCCGCAGTTTGCAGTCTGCTCATTCGCTTGACTCAATCTTCGAGCAAATCCGTAAATGTCATCCTCAATATTCGATCTGGAAGAACATCGATTAGAGAGAGAGATCCAGAGAAGACAGCCAAAACTTGTTTTCATCCAGCTCCCTGAAGGGCTGAAGATCAGTAGCTGGAAGCTGATCAGGATTGTTGAAGAATCAGACGCCCTTGCAGTTGTCTCTGCAAACCCCTGTTATGGGAGTTGTGACCTCGCATTGACGGAGGCGGAAATCTTAGGAGCTGACCTAATTCTTCACTTTGGTCATTCTGAGATGTTGACCCAGGACAAAGTCCCCACGATTTACATTGAAGCGAGATCGAAAGGTCACGTAACTAGCGTTGTGAAGAAAGCTATACCTCTTCTTGAGGCTTGGGAGAAAATAGGTCTGGTAACCACCATTCAGCACATTCACAGATTGGAGGAAGCTCAACGAGTGCTTGTAGACGCCGGAAAGTCTGTTGCGGTCGGAAATGCTGGTCGTCTGAAATATGCAGGTCAAGTCACTGGATGCAACTACAGTAACGCGAAGACGCTTTTGCAGGAAGTTGATGCCTTTCTGTTTGTCGGCGGTGGCAGATTTCACCCGTTAGGAGTAGCTCTAGCTACATCGAAGCCCACAGTTGTAGCAGATCCATTCCAGAAGAGGATCTACGAAATCTCGGATGAGGTTGATAGAATCAGGAAGAAACGCTACGCTGGCATCGTCCATTTCAGAAAGGCAGAGAGAATCGGGATTGTTATAGGTTTGAAACCGGGGCAGCACAGCTTGAATCAAGCACTGGAAATAAGGAGGATTCTGAGAAAGAGTGGAAAGCAGACAATGCTTCTAGCTTTGACGGAAATAACCCCTGAAGCCCTGATGCAATTCCCCAGAATAGACGCTTTCATAAACACAGCGTGCCCGCGGATATCTCTTGATGACACAGACAGATTCCAGAAACCTCTACTGACACATCTGGAAGCTCTCGTTGCCCTAGGCGCAATGGACTGGGATGAGCTATGCAGAAAAGGATGGTTCGAAAACTAGACCTGGAGCTTGAGATCTCACAGATTGGCCCACATCCATCACCAAGCGCTCATCTTGAGCAGTACACAGTAACTCCAGAAATCGCAGCACAGATGCTGCATATGGCCGCGTATACGTATGATCATATAACAGGCAAGAGAGTGGTTGACTTAGGCTGCGGAACCGGGAGACTTGCCATAGGAAGCGCACTCCTGGGCGCACAAGAAGTCGTTGGAGTGGACATAGATAGACAGGCCACAGCGACTGCAATGAAAAACGCTGAGAAACTAGGCATGGAAGAAAAGATTCAATGGGTCACCGCCGACATACATGCAGTTCGCGGAGATTTCGATACAGTAATACAGAATCCCCCCTTCGGAGTGCAGAAAAGAAGAGCTGATCGGAAATTCATCCGAAAAGCTCTTGAAATAGCAGACAATATCTACTCCCTGCACAAAAGCAGTAAAGAAAACAGCAAATGGATAAGCAAGCTGAGAAACAGTCGAAATCAACTCGTACAAACTCTGCCATCTCCATTTCTAAGAAGATTTGTAGCAAAATCTGGTGGCGAAATCGAAGGTGTCTACACCATGCTAATGACAATCCCTCATACATTCAGCTTTCACAGGAAGTCACAACATGAATTCCTCGTCGATATCTACGTCATAAAGCGATGCATGATCACACCATGAAGGAGAGGAGTCCCCCCACATTGAACAACAAACATTCTCATCTCACCAGAATGTCTCTCGTGACTTGGAGCGAGATGCAAGTGTCACGTCAATCACACAAGACTTCACGAGCCTTGGCAGCAGCTCTGATACATGATACTCCAGTAAAATGTGAACCAGCTCCTGTCGAATCAAAAGGTTTATTGAGGAGCAACATGGAAAGTATCGAGCATTCGGGTTCAAAGCTGGCTGGATCCCGTTTAAATCAATCCAATCTCAGATGAGAGAGAGCCAATTGGTTGAAACTCAACAGAAGAGACAAAGCGGGCAATTCGTTGTTCCTGGAAATCGGCTGGGTGTGATTGAGGAATTCACACCTGGTCAAGGCACATATGTAGAAGAGGGAAAAATCTATGCAAAAGTAAGTGGTCGCACACTGTTAGACATACAGAACAAGACGGTTTCAGTTTATCCTCTCGTGCGTGGAGTGCGAGTCCCAAGGGTCGGGAGTATTGTCACCGGTCAGGTGACGAAGCTGCAAAGCAAGACTGCAGTTGTGCGGATTTTCAAGATAGGAACAGAATTGTTGTCCGGTGTCTTCACTGGTTTGCTCTACATCTCTGACGTCAGCAGATCATTCATAGACTCGATTCATGAGGCGTGCAAATCTGGCGACATAGTCAGAGCTAGAGTAATAAGTGACAAGAATCGAATCTATCATCTCTCAACCGCAGACAGCAATCTTGGAGTCGTCTATGCATTCTGCTCACAATGTGGACATGTGCTGGGACAAGATCGTCATCGAATGCTTTGTCCGCAATGCGGAAAAATCGAAAAGCGCCACATTAGTGTGGATTATGACAAAGCAACATTCTAGTAGTGTGAAGAATCATGCACGTAAAAGTCCTTAAAAGGTTCAAGAATGAGTTGAGGATCCAGATTGATGAGGAAGGCCACACTTTCTGTAATGTTGTTCAAAAGGCTTTATTGGAGGACAAGAGAGTTGACTTGGCGGGTTACAACATACCTCATCCTCTTACTAAGATAGCTGTCTTCTACATTCGCACCAAAACCAGAAGTAGACCTGAAGTCGTTCTGCGCGCAGCCGTGAAGGAAGTGAAGAAGAACACAAGGAACTTCAAGCTGTCTTTTGACAAAGCTCTCAAGTCATTTCATTGAGAAAGCAGCCCTTTCTCAGAGCGAAGCAAGTTTCTTTTTCACTCCTTCTAGAAGAAGACTGAAAGCTTCAACGACATCATCATGCTTTGCCAACGTGCCTACATCTTCTGTGATTGTTGTTAGCTCTAGCAACCAGACATATACTAACAACGCTTCCACAGCGTCACCCTGCTTATGCCTATCCATCCTCGTAGGCATGAGCTTTCTCAGACCAACTTCGTTTAAAGCTTTGGAAAGGATAAAGCTGCTGATTTTGGCGCCCTTAGGCTTGATTTCCTTCTGAGAAATATAGATTGAGTATAGTAGATTCGTGTAGGCGTCACCGAGACTCGCTAGGTCGTCATCCATAGCGATTTCTTGCAGTGTTTTGTATTCACGTGCGAAGGCAAAACGCCATTTCTTTTTAGGAGTCAGAACCATCCCGCCTGCTTGAATAGCACTTCGTCTTCAAACTTAAAGAGGCTGACGGTACGAGAATCCTCTTCAGCTGCTTTTCTTGTGGCATACACAGGCATCGTGCGTCACCGTTCGAGCCTCGCCCTTTGCTGACGTAGGATGAGACATTACCTATCTGCGACAATAGCTTTAACTGTCCTGGTTCCAACTTCTCGTTCACTTCAGAGGAGAGGAAGATTGGGCTGATGAACCCGAGAGGACTTCGCATGATCAAACCCGAGATCAGAATTGTTGGGATTGATGATGGGTTTTTTCTCCCCCACACAAGCGGGAAGTGTGAGATAGTAGGGGTTGTGTTTAGAGGAGGATATTGGCTTGATGGTGTCATGCACACATGGGTCGAAATTGACGGCATGGATGCCACTGAGAACATCGGAACCATGATAAAAGAGTCCCCACACTATGGACAATTGAGAGTAATCATGCTCGACGGAGTTACATTTGCTGGTTTCAATGTTGTAGATACATGCAAGCTCTTCGAAATGACGGAGTTACCCGTCATCGCTGTAACACGCGAAATGCCGAATTTCAGAAGCATCCAGAAGGCTCTAAAGAATCTAGAGTTTGGAACAGCAAGACTGAAAGCGATGGGAAACCTAGAGAATGTTGTTAAGGTTTTCACAAGAAAGGGAGAACGAGCAATCTTCATGCAAGCAACTGGATTTGATCTAGATCTGGCTAGGAACATCGTGCAGAACACTTCAACTCGAAGCAACATTCCTGAACCTCTGCGCGTAGCACATTTGATAGCATCTGGCTTGACTACCCCATGAGACTGTGCACACTCGCATCTGGAATCTACGCCGAAGTGGAAAAGATTTTTAAGACCCGATTGTGAGGGGAAAGGAACGAATGTGGTGAACGAGTCATGGAGTTTTGTCCCAAGTGTGGAAAGAGACTAGTCCTCCAGAAGACGAATGAGGAGAATGCGGTTCTAGCATGCACGAAATGCGGCTTCAAGAAGAAGACGGAAGGAGCCGACCACAGTACAGTTCCATTGACTCAGAACGACCTCAAACCCTTCCAAGAATCAATTGCTGTGATTGGGAAGGAAGAACAGAAGTTGAGAACTCTACCTACTGTCAGAATGGAATGCCCCAAGTGTGGAAACAACGTGGCCTTCGCTTGGCAGGTGCAGACTCGAGGCAGTGATGAGTCATCCACACAGTTTTTCAGATGCACGAAATGTAGTTTCACCTTTCGAGAATACACATGACACGTTTCAAGTCTAGAAGCTCTCCGAAGCAGAGCAGATGAACTGAACGCCTTTCATGAACAATGCTTGTTGACGCCAAGCGGTATGCTTTTATTTTTGTCGACAACACATACGTAAGCATCCAAGAGGAGACTAACGACATTGTTCAAGCTCAAGATTACCGACGCCAAACTTCTACGAGACATGTTTTCAGCGATATCTATCCTCGTAGATGAAGCAACCTTCACCCTCAATCCCGAAGGAATACAGCTGAGAGCCATGGACCCTTCACGTGTTGCAATGGTGGATTTCCAATGGCCAAGCTCCATCTTCGATGATTACCAGTGCGATGAACCTCAAAAGATGTGTCTCAACATAACTGAACTCCTCAAACTTCTCCGCAGATCAAGCAAGGACGAAACCATAGAGCTCTCACTCAACCCTGAAACGGCTCGATTACAGATCTCAATCACAGGTCGCTACAACCGAACCTTCAACATGCCAACTCTGGAACCTCAGGAAGAAGAGGTCCCCACACCCAAGATCACCTTCAAAGTTCAGGCCAAAGCGACGACCGAAGGATTACGCCAAGCCATCGAAGACGCCCAAATAGTGAGCGATCACGTGAGACTCGAGGCTGACAGTGAGAAACTAACCCTCAACGCCACAGGAGACCTCATGGGAGCAAACATCGAACTCAAGAAGGGGAGTGATGCCCTGCTTGACCTCCAAGTGCAAGAACCCGCCAAAGCGACCTTCAGTCTCAGCTACCTCGCGGAAATAATAAAAGCGGCATCAGCCAGCAGCGAGATAGCTACAATAGAGTTCGCCAATGACATGCCAATACACATAGACTTCCAACAGCCGAAAGAAGGCAGACTCACCTATTACCTGGCTCCACGCATAGAAGTCGAATAAATCAGATGCCTATCACAAAGCGTGACATAGTGAAATATCCATTCTTACCTCAAGCAGCTGACTACATTAAACAGCTTGATCTAACAATTGATGAATTGACAGAAGATCTACAAGAAATCCTAGAATACGCAGAAGAGAGAGTGACCAGTTCCTTTGACAGCCCTCAGGAAGATCATGATACTTGGAAAGTGAAAGATGACATAGTGATAGCGTCATTTCCCGTCGCAGTGATGATTGTAGCTGCTATCAGCGACAAGTATCTCAAAAAGAGATACGCCCTGCATGAAGCCAAGAGAATATATGCGTATCTAAAGCGAGAAAGACTCCAGAAGATTCTAGAAGTCGCAAAGAGCTTCAGCTGGGACGCAGAAGCTGTACCGCAAACCAAGGGTCTAGGCTATCGGGTTTCCCTCCACTTCACAAACTACCTCCAAAACGCAGCAGGCATTCAACAAGCTGAATGGAAACTTGTCAACCGACAGGTAGAAAAGGGTCGAGTCTACATGACGGAAAGGGAAGCCTGTCGGCTCCTCCAAGAAGAAGCGCGCAAACACATAGAAGACAGACTCGCCGAGAGAACTACTTCACTGCCACCCGCAATCAAGACCACGGTGGACCGACTCAAAAACCTGTTCATCTCACAGAGAGGAACTATGGATCACGAAGAACTACCGACGACCGTGGATATCGAGGCTTTTCCACCTTGTATTGATGCGCTCTACAAGTCCGCATTCGCAGGACACCATCTCTCCCATATAGGACGCTTCACACTAACCACCTTTCTCGTCAACATTGGAATGCCAACAGAGAAGATCCTAGATCTCTTTCGAACCTTCTCCGACTTCAATGAGCGCCTAGCAAGATACCAAGTGGAGCACATCGCAGGAGAAAGAGGCTCAAGGACAAAGTACAGACCCCCAAAATGCTCCACACTTCGCACCCATGGCGTTTGCATCAATCCAGAAGAAGCGTGTCAGAGAGCCTGGTACCCATTGACTTGCTACAAGAGAAAACTCAGGACCAGAGATGCAGCGGACGAAGACAGGACGTAGATCTGATTGGCCTTCCCTACGCAACTATTATAAACCAACCGAGTATATCAGCACTTGTCGTTACGGAGCACGATTCCTCAAGCGCGTTTCACAGAGAAGGGTGATGGAGATGAGCCAAGTAGCAGTTCACAGCGAATCAAACCAGCTTTCAAGCTCTTCTGATTCAATAGAGGGGATCATCAACGAGAAACCTTCTGTAGCGATTATACTTCCGACCTACTGCGAAGCAGGTAACATCGGAAACCTCATAAGAGAAATCAAGGGTCTGATTCAGGATTCTCTGATCGTAGTAGTCGACGACTCCAGTGATGACGGAACCGCAAGCATTGTCGAATCATTGCAGACAGAGTACGACAGCATTTTATGTTTCAAGAGGCCTAGCAAACTCGGTCTGGGAACGGCCATCACTGATGGATTCAATCTGGTTCTGTCTCTAAGAAACCCGCCTGATTACATTATAACAATGGATGCAGATTACTCTCACAATCCACAGTCCTTGCCAAGACTACTTGACTCAGGAAAACGCGGTCATGATCTAGTTATTGGCAGTAGGTACATGAAGGACAGTAGGATTATTGGATGGCCAAGTGTGCGCAGATTGATCAGCCGCGTGGCAAACCTTCTAGCTTCCACAATGGTTGCAATGCAGATTCGTGACTGTACAAGTGGTTATAGATGCTACTCAAGAAACTACATTGAGAATGTAATTAGACATCTTCATAGTCAAACATATGAGATACAGATTGAAACGGTCAAGCAAGCATGGATTGGACGTTTTAGGGTCGAAGAGATTCCTATAGTTTTTAAGAGCAGAAAGAAAGGAAAATCCAAACTGACAAAGGCAGAGTTCAAGAGTTTCCTATCGTACATCATAAGAGAGAAATTCGCTTAAAAAGGGACCCCCATACTGATTGATGCAGATTGGTTCTACAAGAGGAGACAAAGAACATGATCGATGTTTCAAGTTTCTTGAAGACCTTCAACGTGAAAACTATGGAAAGCTGCTTGAGAAAAAGAGTGTTTGATGTGGAAGTCAGCATACTTCTCTTGGGGGCCGTCATTGGTCTCTACACTCTTGTCTTTTCATATTTCACCATTCTCAAAGACTTGAGCTTCAGAACATATGCATGGGATCTTGGAATTTTCAATCAGGCATTTTCGACGACCGTGAATAATGGAAAGTTCTTCTACTATACGCCAGAACTGCTAGTCAACCCTTCAGGAAGTTTCTTTGGAGTGCATTTCAGCCCGATTCTCTTTCTTGTTTTGCCATTCTATGCGATCTTTCCTGCGTCTCACACTCTTCTTGTTATGCAATCCTTTGTACTAGCCTTGGGAGCCGTGCCTCTTTACAAGCTATCTGTTCATGCTTTGCGGTTCAGATTGGCTGCTATTGTTCTTGTATTTGTCTATCTAATTTATCCTCCACTCCAAGGAATAAATTGGTTTGACTTTCACGTACAAGCCTTCCTGCCTCTCTTCTTTCTTTCAACAATCTACTTTTACGAGAGACGGAGTTGGAAAACCTACTTCTTGTTCATCTTTTTATCACTAATGGTTGAAGAACACGCATCCTTGATTGTCCTATTTATTGGAGTCTATGGCCTCGCACGAAAAAGAGATGAAATTGTGCGTATTCTGAGAAACAAAGATTTGAAGAACTTCAGCCTAGTTATCCCAGTCATCACTGCAGGATTAGGCTTTTTGTGGTATATTATGACTTTCTGGGTACGTGACAGCTTTTTCCCAATTAACCCAGATTTCGTTTACGAGTTCAACGCAGCGGCAAACTGGAGTGTTCTAGGAGTTCAGAGTCCACTATTAATCCCCTTTGCTATCTTCTTATTCCCTTCCAGAGCAATAGCAGCAATCAGTTACGACTTCCTTGCGAAGTCTGGCTACCTGCTTATACTTTTTGGTCCTCTTGCGTTCAAGTCATTCTCAGCCATGAAGCATCTTCTACCGACTCTTCCATGGTTTGTTCTTGCTCTATTCTCAAACTATGTTGCCTACTATACGATTTACAATCAGTATCCAGCGTATGTTATAGCTTTCGTTTTTGTTGCGGCTGTTTTCGCCTTGAAGGGAAAGACGGACTTGCCGGTCTTGAAAAAGGATCTGAAAATTATCCTTGTGATTGGTCTGACAGCTTTCTTGCTCGTGTCTCCGATAAGCCCCGTTGTGAATATCGTATATCCTAGCTACGGTTTCAGACCTCCATCTGAGCATGAAAGTCATTTACAGACCGTATTGGAATACGTACCAAGCAACGCTTCCATCCTGACTCAGAGCAACATCTTTCCTCATGTATCGAGTAGAATTGATGCCTACGCAATACCAGTAATTCATCAGATATGGGCTATGAAAGCTCATGAATTCAAGGATTTCGCAAGAGAAATTATCCAGAAAGTAGAGTATATCCTTGTTGATTTTCAATCAGATCCCTTCTCAAGCGAGCTTGTATTTCCCTTGATAGAAGAAAGCCAGAAGTTCCAAGTTTTCGTATCTGATAATGGAATAGTGCTTTTCAAAAGGAACTATCTAGAAAAAGCAAGAGTTCTCTCACCCTATATGGCCACATATTGGCACAACAATCTCTACCTATATAGCGGGGAGAGAATAGAAGACCCCAGCTCGAAGAGTGAGACAGTCATGTATATTAACGGTGAATCCGGACCCTCACCACTCTTTTGGTTTGGTCCACGTTGTCTATTGCCCCCAGGGAACTACAGTATAACGTTAAGACTAAAAGTAGATGCGACAGAAGTCTCTTTCACCGAAATATTCACTTTGGAATTATGCTCGAGTGGGGGACAGGATATACTCATTTCGAAGACGTTTCTTGATAGCGACTTCTCAAGCAGTCCCATTTGGGAAAATCGGACAATCAACATTAGCCTGAACAGACCTATTGTGGATTTCGAGGTCAGAGCAAGCAACATTTCTGGTCACGCTGATATATATCTGGATTTCATTGACGTGAAGCAGATCAACTCTCAGTGAAGGTGTTTTTTGCGTTGTTCTCCGGGAACTGTGCGTCTATCTTCATTAGAGGAAACAAAGGTGGCAGAGACTAGGATGAAAGTCGGAGTCATTCACCACAGTCTGAACATTCCCGGTGGGGCTGAGAAACTTTGTCTAACTACAATTGAAGCTCTTAAGATAAGGGGGCACAAGGTCACTTTAGTAACGACTGAGAAAACCGATTGGAATCTTCTTGCACACAATTTCGGACGTGTCACGAAACCAGACGTTGAGAGCTATCTGACTGCACGGAGGCTTTCGCGAAAATTATCAAGCTTGTCAATCGCCTTCCCGTATTTTGTTGCACAAGTCTTCCAGCTTCTGTTGAGCAAGTCAAGAAAAAGGCACAATGTCACAATAAATACCTTTGGGGACGTTGTCAATTCCGTTGCAGATATAACCTATATTCATTTCCCACTGCGATGGGCTCATCAGATCTCCCAAGTTCCTGCCTTCACAAACAACTCAACATGGCATGCTGCTGCTCCTGTGTATGGAGCAGTATTGTCTTGTCTGAACAGAATACCTTCAAGAGAGTTGTTGACGAATTCCAAGTTCATGCAGAACATTATAGAGAAACACATGAATCGCAAACCTTTGGTTATCTATCCACCAGTTGACGTGAAGAACCTTGCTTCGCACTGCTCTGGAAGAACGGAAAGAAGCAATGTTGTTCTGACTATATCAAGCTATACTCCAAAGAGACACCTTGAGCAAATTCCCCATATTGCGAAGCAAAGCAAGTCCGCCGACTTTATTATAATGGGCAAAGCAGACGATTACTCCCTAGTTACTTTAAGAAGATTGAAGGAGCTTGTGAAGAAGCTAAATGTTGAAGATCGAGTTAAGCTACAAACCAACGTACCCAGAGATGAGTTCCTGCAGACACTCTCAAGGGCAAAGGTTTACCTCCACGTAATGCCGTGTGATCACTTTGGAATCTCCGTGGTTGAGGCAATGGCATCCGGTTGTGTTCCAGTAGTCCACCGCTCCGGGGGACCATGGATTGACATCCTGGACGCACAACAAGACAGATACGGATTCGCATATAGTTCAATTGAAGCCGCAGCAAGTACTATCGATACGCTAATTACTGAAGAAAGAGTAAGAAGAGAAATCGCCAAAAGAGCTCTGAACAGAGCCCAAAGATTTGATAGGTCAGTTTTCATGAGAAAGATAGTTGAGAGAGTTGAGCAAACTGCAAGCTAGAGATAATCCGACAGTTTCAATAATAATTCCAACGCTAAATGAGGAGAAACACCTTGCGCTACTTCTAGATTCCATCAAGAGGCAGCGGCAGATAAATTGTGAAGCATTCGTAATAGATGGTGGAAGTACTGACGGAACTGCTGCAATTGCTCACCAATACAAGGCAGCAGTTGCTATCGAACCTGGACTCTCTGAGTTTTCTTCGCGGAACTTCGGGGCTAGATTGGCCACAGGGAAACTGCTATTGTTCACTTGTGCAGACACAATTCTCTCTGATGAATTGCTCCTGAACGTTGTTAGAAAGTTTGACAAGAAACCGCGGTTGATAGCGCTTACGGGTCCAGGATATCCAATGGACGCACCTCTCCTCGGGAAACTCGAATACCTGATCTACAACGTCATAAGATTTGGCTTTGCGAAGCTTCCAAGACCTGTCAAGAGGTTTTCGACGAGCACCAACTTTCTGGTTATCAGGAAGGAAATCTTTGACAAAATTGGAGGCTTTGAAGTCAATGACGTTAATGCCGACGGAATAATAGGCAGGAAGCTCCTCGACATGGGCAACGTTGCTTTTTTCCCATCTGCTTACATCTATATTTCAGCTAGAAGAATGGAGAAAATGGGATTCCTCGGCTTCAACAAGCATTACCTGTATGTCCTTGAGAATCTGTTCTTCTTCTTGTCCAAGAGTGGAGTCATGAAAACAATCAAGCTTAGCTCAAGGATGAAACATCGAAAGATGCGTGAGATCTAATCTCTTCGAGTGACGCCCCAGAATGATAATTCCAAGCTAGTTGTCGCGCAGAAATAACCAGCAGCGCACACGAAGCAATCAAGACAGACTATCTAGCGCATTAGAGTTTGAGCATGGGAGGTTTTCCGAGCAATCTTGCACTCCTCTTCTATCCAATTGTATGTTCTGGTCAATCCATCCTCAAGAGAGATGTGAGGTTCCCAACCGAGAATCTTTCTGGCAAGGGAGATGTCTGCATTTCGTCCTCTCACTCCTTGAGGCGCCGATAGGTCATAAGTCTTTGTAATGTCCTTTCCTGAAATCTGGATTATCATGTCAGCCAGCTGATCTATGCTCACCAATTCCTCTGATCCAATGTTTATTGGCTTCTTGGATTCCGATAGCATCACCATGATTGTGCCTAGGTCGCAGTCATCAACATAGCAGTAGCTGCGCGTTTGCTTTCCATCTCCCCATATGGAAATAGTTCCATGGTTCTCGGCTTGAGCCACTTTTCGACAGAGAGCGGCTGGAGACTTCTCTCGTCCACCCTCATAAGTTCCCTCTGGACCATAGATGTTGTGATATCTCACCATTCGAATTTCCATACCGTAGTCTCTCTGGTATGCTTCGCACATTTTCTCAGTGAAAAGCTTCTCCCAGCCGTAGAAGTTGTCTGGATCAGCAGGATAAGCATCCTGTTCTTCTAGACCCTTCACATTCGTTTCCATTTGCATGTAAGTTGGGTAGACACAAGCGGACGAACTGAACAAATATCGCTTCACTTCACTCTCCCGTGAGGCCTCCAACATGTGTGTATTTATCAGAACATTGTCATGCATGACTTCAGCGCCAACCCTTGTAATGAATCCAATACCCCCCATATTCGCGGCCAGATTATAGACAAGGTCCATTCCTTTAGCAGCGGCCAAACAATTGTCAAAGACCCGCAAATCAAGAATCATCTTTTCATCATAGTACTTGCCTCGAATGTATTCGTCGAATTTTAGATCGGCAATCCTGATGAAATTGCCCTGACGATGCAACTCCCTTGCTAGATGACTACCGATGAACCCTCCTGCACCCGTAACTAGAATTCGAGTCACGAACGCTTACACCATCGCTTGAGTCCAAATATAGCCACTCACATATAACTTTTAGTGGGAGTCAGCACTGCTGTCGGGATGGTGCGAACGGAGAAGTAATGTATCTGGAGTATTGGAGACTCTCCCTTGTCAGAGGATTCTTTGGATGCTTTTACACTCTACTGTCTTTGCAGCTGCAAAACCCTCTGCTGCGACTGTCCTCCATTACAGCTTGTATCCATCAGACACAATTCTTATGAAGTCTCAAGCTCCTGTATAATTCAAACGCATCCTGATTTAATAGGCAGTTTCTCCTAAACTGAGTGACCACAAGCACTATAGCGAGTCTTGCCCAGCAGATGATAGCCCGAGTGCACACAATTCCCGAAAAATTCGCTGAATTCTATCAAGAAAGACAGTTGGGGTCTAGTTTACCCCGTGAACTGAAGAGCCGAGAATTTGGTTTTCTATTGTTCAAAGAAAGAACGATGCTGAGACATAGGAAGTTTGAAAACTCTGGGACTCTTGCAGAGTTTATTCGCACTACAGTTCCATCTGACATCTACCATTCCAGCGCATATTTCGAGGATCCTGAACAGCCGATGGCGGAGAAAGGCTGGTTGGGCGCAGATTTAGTCTTCGACATTGACTCTGATCACATTCCTACAGCTTGCCAAAAAGTCCACGACCGTTGGCTCTGTCGCAACTGCGGAGTTGCAGGCAGAGGGCCCAGTCCTGAAATGTGCCCCGAATGCGGAGGAGCGAGATTCGACTCTAAAACGTGGGCCTGTGACAAGTGTATTGAGTCTGCGAAAAGGGAGACGCTCAAGCTTACAAGTATGTTATTGGAGGACTTCGGCTTCTCTCAAGACTCAGTGAGAGTCTACTTCAGTGGGCACAGAGGCTACCATGTCCATGTTGATGACAAAGGCGTTCATAAGCTTGATTCCATGGCTAGGAAAGAAATCGTAGATTACATCATCGGATTAGGTTTGAAGGCGAGATTACACAGGATAGTTGACAACCACAGAATTCCGTTAGCATCTGATGTAGAGGGAGGAGGGTGGAAGAGACGAATTGGCTTTGGCATACATAAGTTGGTGACCGCATCCACTCCTAGCGAATTGGACAGTTTGGGTTTGAGCAAGCCTGCTCTGAAGAAGCTGCGAGAGACCAAAGAGATTCTCCAGACTTCGGGTGAAAGCAAATGGATCAATGTTACAGACAGTGGCAAGAGCTGGGAAGAGATCATCGATTTTGTAGTCTCTCAGCAGTCATCTGGAATTGATACTGTAGTTACGACTGATATTCATCGTTTGATTCGCTTGAACGGAAGCTTGCACGGGAAGACCGCTTTGATGAAAGTTGAGGTTCCTCTCGGCGGTCTTGATGAGTTTGACCCTTTGAAAGAAGCGGTAGCTTTTAAGACGGGATCACTGGTTGTTGATGTTGTGGAAGCCCCCAGATTTCGCTTAGGAGATACGTCTTACGGACCGTACAAAGATGATTCACAAGTGGAGTTGCCCACCGCAGTAGCTTTGTTTCTCCTATGCAAGAATGCGGCAAAGGTCGTGAAAGACAGTGTATGATGAACTCTACGCAGCTTGGATGAAGGAGAAGGAGAACGCAGAATTGCAAAGACTTCCAAAGGATTTCTACTCGAAGATCATTCAGTATGTAGGCCGCATTAGGCAAGAAGGGCGAATGCTAGATCAGAGTTCATCCAAGGCGAAATTAACCTCCAAAGAATTATCGAATGCGAAGAGGTTGGTGGAGGAACTGCTTGAGCTCCGTTTTGAGAAAGTTGTCAAAGAAGTTGCTCTGAAACCAGTGGGAAAGGATCTCCTGGCTCCGGAGGAGCAGATGACACTTATGGGATTGATGAATTCAGTGGCGAATTTCCAGCATTTCCTGAAAGAAGCTTTACAGGGAAAGGTTTCGAGGGTTGATGATCATAGGCATCCAACTCGAGTTATGCTGAGGTTTCTGAAGCAAACCCCGGCAATTGCTGGAGCCGACTTGAAGGTTTATGGGCCCTTCTCAGTGGAAGATGTGGCAACACTGCCAGTTGATAACGCGAGAGTTCTGGTAGAGCATGGTGTTGCCGTGGAGATAGACACCAAGTGACACCACAACACCCTAGGTCCGCGATTCTCCTCGAACCATAGCATGTGTTGGCATTGAACCGTGTGGAAGAACCTTTTTGTAGTTTGTTCCATGTTGATGGTTTAACAAGCTGCGGAGCGAACACGCATTGAAAGAGTATTGGCATTGGATGACAGAGACCGCGAGGGCGTTCCAAGCTCTCTTGAGAGAACAGAAGTTCTACCTTGTAATCCTTGTGGTGATTCTCAGCTTTGCGGTTCCTTTTATCATACTTTTCGGACTTGATCCACAGTCCTTCAACTCGACGTGGAAAGGCAGAACTTTCTATCTCTTCTTCCTCTGGTTGATATGTCTAGAGCTAATTCTTGCTGAGAAGCCTAGGCAAGATGATCTCAGGTGGAAATCCTTGAGAACTCTGGCTCTTGGTGTAACTGCCTGCCTTCCAACCGTGTACGTTGTCGCCATAAACTTTCTGGGGGCGGACGTAGGCCTGGCGAGTTTGGCTGATTCTTTCGCACTCCCACTGGCGCCAATACAGCAACCTAGCTGGATCTATTGGAGCTGGAATCTCTCTTTAGAGTACTTGGTTTTCGCCCTGTTTTTCGCCGCCATTGTTGTGGTTGCCTATGGAAAAGCAGGCTTGAAGAACTTCTCCATATCGTTTCTTTTCATAGGAGCTGTCGGTACAGTTTACATGATGGACACTCTTTATCCGTATGGGTACTTCACTCCCTTTCAAGCATTCGTTCCCTTCACAGCCTCTTTAGCTGCAGGGTTTCTGAATGTTCTGGGGTATCAAACTGCCTTTGTGGGTCAGAGTTTGGGCACACCAGTGCTTGCGCTCTATGACCCCTCAGGAAACCTCATAACTCAATACGGAGTCGGATGGCCATGTGCCGGAGTGCAAAGCCTACTGATTTACACTTGTGTCATGTTGATATTTTTTAAAAGATTAACAATCCCACTCATCCAGAGAGTGCTGTACTTCATTGCTGGTGCAGTGATCACCTATGGGGTAAATATCCTCAGAATAGCCTCAATCTACCTAACCTATGCGAACACCCTAAGTCAAGGCAGAGAAGCCGCGCATCAAGCAGCCATGCTCTTTCATGACTACTATGGAGGCTTGTACTCAATGACATGGATTGTCGCATATCCACTCATCGTAATCGGAGCAGGTTTGCTTTGGGACAGGATCAAAAGAAGAATGCAAGGTTCCAGATCGCACCAAGATTCAGAGTAAACCTTTTCAGAATCCTCAGCAAAGAGCTTTTGGGAAGAACATTGACCAACAAGTCCAATGCAAACAGGACACTAGATTGCCTGGGACTTTTCTGTCCAGAACCTGTCTTCAGAACCCGAGTGGAACTGGATAAAATGAATATCGGTGAAACTCTCGAAATCTGGGCTGACGATCCAGCGGCAGAGAGAGACATACAAAGCCTGACCCAGCGTTTGGGGCACAAGATCTTGAAGATGAAGAAAGACGGAGACAAGCTGTATTTCTTGATTCGTAAAGAGAAGTGAGTGTGTGGAATTGAGAAAAGTGTACATGGATCACACCGCTGGCAGACCTGTGGATTCCCGAGTACTTGAGGCCATGAAACTCTACCAGGATGAGGTTTATGGTAATCCGTCTTCTCTGCATTCTTTTGCTCAAGATGCAAAGAAGGCACTTGAGGAGTCGCGAATGAAGATCGCTGAATTGATAAAGGCTGAGAAAAAGGAAGAAGTCTTCTTCACTTCTGGTGCCACCGAAAGCAACAATTTGGCGATTCGAGGAGTCGCAGCGAGAAGTAAGAACAGTTCAAAGCACATAATTACTACAAGTATTGAACACATGTCAATCATCAACGTGTGTAAGTACTTGACTAGACAAGGCTTTCCAGTATCCTTCTTACCGGTTGATGGAAAGGGACTAGTAAACCTTGAAACTCTCAAGGATGAAATAAGTGATGAGACCCTACTCCTGTCAGTTACCTGTGCAAGTGGTGAGATTGGCACAGTTGAGCCGTTGCAAGAGATAAGTGAGGTTGTGCATAGCCACAAGGCCTATTTGCACGTAGATGCTACAGCTGCAATGGGCCAGCTTGACGTCAATGTTCAAGACCTGAACATTGACCTGCTCACAATGTCCTCAAACGATATGTATGGTCCAAAGGGAGTGGGAGGGCTTTACATCAAAGGAGGAACTCGGATTGAGCCGCTCATATTTGGTGGAGGACAGGAGCGAGGCCTAAGATCAGGCACTGAGAACATGCCCGGCATCGTGGGTTTTGGGAAAGCAGCAGAACTCGCAAAACAAGAGATGAATATGGAAAGCAAAAGGCTGAGCAAACTACGAGATCGTTTTATCAGCAGCGTCTTGAAGAGCATTCCCTACTCTTTTCTGAACGGGCACGCCTCAAGGCGTCTGCCTAACAATGTCGCGCTCCGATTCAGTTTCATCGAAGGCGAGTCTATGCTGCTCAACCTGGATATGGCAGGAGTTGCAGCATCCTCTGGCTCTGCTTGTACTGCCAAAACGTTGGAGCCGTCCCACGTGTTGAGGGCCCTAGGCCTGAAACACGAGGAAGCGCATGGTTCCTTGCTCTTCACGTTAGGAAAGAACAACACTGAAGAAGATGTGGAATACGTAACCCAACTGTTGCCCGATATAGTTAAAAGGCTGCGCGCTATGTCACCTTTGACACCCAAAGAGCTGAGGGAAAGTGTATAGCGAAAAGGTCATGGAGCATTTCAGAAACCCGAAGAATGTGGGTGAGATCCCAGACGCGGATGGAGTGGGAACTGTTGGGAATCCCGTGTGTGGAGACATGATGAGCATCTACATAAAAGTGAAGGATAATCACCTCACGGACGTGAAGTTCAAAACCTTCGGCTGCGGCGCAGCTGTGGCAACCAGTAGCATGATCACTGAATTGGCGAAAGGGAAGAGCTTGGATGATGCCCTTAAGATTACTCGACGAGACGTTGCCGAAAGCCTCGGGGGCCTTCCTCCTGTCAAGATGCACTGTTCAAACCTAGCAGCAGATGCTTTGCACGAAGCCATTAAAGATTATCGGAAAAAGCAAGAGGGAGCAGAGAAGTGACGAAATTCATAAAGTGCAAGCACTGCAACGCGAAGATCGAAGACAAGTGTGAATTTGCGATTCACAAGAGAACCCGCAACGGAGAAGAATACACATTCTGCTGTGAAAAGTGCGCTGAAATATATGAAGAATAGAATCGCTGTGCAAGCACTTTGAGTGAACACTACAACATTCCCTTGAAGCACTAAGCTTTAGAGGAGTTTGAAGGTTTCTGTCCAGCTTTGATCACAACGATTCTTTCAAAGTCCAACTTCATTTCATCAACGATTGTTGCATGAAACTCTTGCTCTGAAAAAGCTTCGAGTGTCCTTTTCACATCGGAAAGGGTAGATTGCAGCATCAGAATCCGCCCTCTTTCGTTCACATATTTCATAGCTTGAATAATGAATCTGTCGATTACAGCTCTGCCGTCTTCACCACCACACCATGCTCGTTCACTCCAGCCTTCGCCATCATCAAGGTCAACGGGAAGATAGGGCGCATTGAAGACGATCACATCAAATCTCTCCTTTTCAGCAATCGGCAGGAAGAGATCCCCCAATATCACAGTGATCTTCGCAGCAACCCCATTGATTTCAGCGTTCTTCTTAGTTGACATCACAGCGTGAGGATTGATATCCACAGCAACCACTTCACTCGCCCTTTCAGCAGCCAATATTCCTAAGATCCCGCAGCCTGCGCCCATGTCCAGCACCCTCTCACCAATCCTCACTGACAGATTTCCTGCCAGAAGAAATGTATCTTCAGCAGGTTCATACACTTCCTTCTGCACAGTGAAGACACGTTCCCCATAGAAGACACGCTTATCGAGAAAGTTCATTGGCCAACATCTCAAAGTCCTGAGGAGTCAATTCCCTTACCCGCCTAGCAAGAAGAGAAGTAGAGAGTTGTCCCCCAGCTTCATCGATATCTCCTGAAATACGCCTATGAAAGAACCGCTTCACCACTGTTCGAACCTTTCTGTTGCGCTGGGTGAACAGCACCCGCACTGTATTGTCGAAGATTTCCTCATCTTTGATTTCGAATGGGGGCTCTTTGTGTGGAACTAGCCGAACTATTTGAACGTCAATCTGTGGCGAGGGGTAGAATGCCTCCTTCGGAACGATGTCCAGAAGCTCAGCATTTGCATGTCGATACACAGAAACGGTGAGGCGGCTGTATTCCCTGCTTCCGACTGCGGCATTCAGCCGAATAGCATACTCTTTTTGCAGAGTCAGAACTGTCCTGTCAAAGGTTTTCTTGAGCAGCCAGAAAAGGATTGGTGAGGAAATTGAGAACGGTGGGTTGGCAACTACCTTATTGAAGGGTGGTGCGGTCACTTGAAGAATGTCTCCTTCCACGAGATCTACATTGTGGAATTCGGCGAGTTCATCCTGCAGGACCCTTATTAATCGAGGATCGGATTCCACCGCGATTACTTTACTTGCTTTCCGGGCAAGCAATTGAGTCAGAAAGCCGAGGCCAGCCCCAATCTCCAGAACAATATCTGAGGCCTTCAATTCGGCATAGGAACTCAAAAGCCGCAAGTAATGATCATCAATCATGAAATTTTGACCAAAACGCCTTTTCGGAGAAACGCTGTGAACACGAAGAAGATACTTCGCCCGTTGCAGAAGGCTCATTCAGGTCAACTAGGGTGCTCGAGTAAAGAGTCGATATTTGTTCTCTCCGGACAGCTCCTCCACTATTCGCTTGGTTACCAGTTTGGCCGGATCAGGTATGCTAGTACGTTGTTGCAGGTCGCCAAAGTTGGAGAAAGATTTCCGCTCACGCTCATTTATGATTTGCCACATGTATTTTTTCCCTATTCCAGGAATTAGCTCCATAGCATGCATTCGAGGAGTCACAGCTTGTGCAGTATTAAAGAAGTTGATGAACCAACGTTCACGGTTTAGCACGATCCTCTCAATAGCATTTGGGAGCTCCATCTTAGCATTTGCGGTGAGCTCTTCAAAGCTTATTCGTCCAGTTATATACGTAATCTTCTGCCGTTTCTCTTTCCCAACGTAAACCTTGTCGTATGGTTTGAGTGCTGCTCCCTCTTTGGCGATAGCTTCGAGAAGGGTGAAAAAGGCACTACCTACTAACTGGACAACTGCTCCCGCTCGATAACCGGGTCTGATTCCAACGCGGCCATGAGGAAGGAAGTCAAGTACCAATGCTTCCTCTTCGTATCTCTTCTCCATACTCTCTCCTCTTGCCACTTGATTGAAATAACTTTCCCTTGTTTCGTACTTCTATTTCTTTTCTCTAAAACCATCTAGAAACGCTAGAATGTCTTCCAACTTCTTAGTTTCCACAATCTTTCGACCCCCAGCGAGGAACCCGCGTATCTCCTCAATGCTTTCAGGCATGCAGTTCACGATTTGCACGGCTTCTTCCTCTTCAACACCATGCCTTTTAACCAGGTCTCTTACGATGTTTCTGGCAGGTTTCACTTCTACTTTGGAGAATTTCGATGCGTAGTCGAAAGCCCGTCGTTGAAACTGATCAAGATTCTCTTCTCCAACTCCTTCAAGAATCTTCTTGACTTCCGGAATCGTGAGTATTTTCTCCCTTACTGCTCTTCTGGGCATCCTTCAATCTCCATTTACGATGCGTGGAAGGGTTGCAGATGCTCGGGTCTAACTATTATGTCCTTGACTGCGTCACCTTGAGTGACGTTCACCACATATGCTTGCCCTCTAGTGTTTTCCACAATCCCGATTTTTCCATGAAAGCGACGATGAGGCATTCCTTTGTGGACGCTTGGGTCTAGCTTCACAACAACTCGATCACCTGGCTGGTATGTTCTAAGTATTCTGCTTAGTCCCGATTGTCCTTTTTCTCTCGCCTTTTTCCGTAGTAAGGAACGGCTTTTTCTTCGATAACCTTTGGATTTCATTTCTGCTCTCCTGTAATCACGCGCAACACATCCAGTTGGAGAGGTGTAGCTTCGACGCCTAGAATACTCGCTACACTAGTCTTGGTTCTACCCTTGTCTCCGGTAACCAGTTCTTTTATGTAGAGACCCCCCTGACAATGGATTTTTATCTCAGCGCGGTTTTGTGACAACCTTTTTGTCTTCGCCTCATATATGTACTTTTCTCGCATCAGATTGGCGCGCCGATGCAAAACACGTGTTGGTGTCTGCTGACTGATCCTGGAATTGGAGAGAGCAATTTCCACCTTCTGAAGTTCCTCGTCAGAAACATTGCGTCCGAACTCGACTATTGTGCGGTAGATTTTCTCAGCTGCTTCGGCTTTCTTGTATCTTCTGACAACGTCTTTGTCCGCAAACTTCAGTTTCTGAACCTCGATCTTTCCTTCTGCCTGTTCATTTATTCTCTGCGCAAGTTGTTTTAGGTCTACGATTCGTCTCTTGGGTTCTTTTATTTCTAGGACGAATGGACGCCCTGACCCGAGCATGAGGGCGTCTACATCTTCTCTTCCAGCTCCGTGAAGAGCGATTTCGGTTCCTTCTGTCACATCCATTATGGGGATTCCTATCAACTCCTCAATCGAGTCCTGGTACATTCTGCCACTCCCACCGCACTTGTCGCAACCCTCTCCAGCGCAGTTTCCGCACAACCATCGCGATTGAGGGATTCCACGTACAAGCTTCTTGTATCTGCCACAGACAAAAAGGGGGTTTATTTGAAGTCTAACACGTTTGGAGAAAGGATTCACTATTGCGACTACTTCAGGTTTAGTGAAATCAACTTGCCGTCCTGTAGTTTGACAGAGGTGTTTTCCGATATCGCGGCTAAACTGATTCTTCATGCTTTCTCCGTGAGTGACACTGAAGCGAGCTTTGAATTCATCTTCTCGTTCCGCAACGTCAAGTGGCAACTCTACTCCAACGAGGAAAGTTTCGTATTCGAGATCCCGCAGGTTCTTCTGGACTTCCTGAGCAAGTGTCTCGATCTCTTCAAAGGAACCTTTGCAGAGGGAGCATGATTGGCCTGCTTCTGGTGATAGGTTATATCTTTCCAAAACTCTGGCAGCCATTTCGAATGCCCCGTGGGATCCGACTGCTTGTAAAATCAATGGTCCGTCCTCATTCTTGTCAAATAGAAGCTGGTGGCCCATTAGGCAAAGCATCACTTTGATAGCTTCGCCCCGTCTTTTGTTCTCAATGTCATATCCGAGCATAGCAAATTGTCTGCCTAGACAATGATTACAGAGCGGGTGTTCGATAAGCATTTGAAAAGACTTTCTCAGAATATCCATGATTCCTAGAGCCTACTTGAAATTCCTCGGGAGTCTCTTTCCGCTGAGAAAAGGAAGTTTCTTCCTTCTCAGCTGTTTCATCATTCTTCTCATCATATTGTATTGTTGGACAAGCTCTTTTACCTCTTTATCTGCGGAACCTGACCCTCTCGCAACTCGCCGGATTCTCGATGAGGAAAGGATTTTCGGGTTCTCCCGCTCCTTCAAAGTCATTGACTGAATAATGACTCTCCACTTTTCCAGTCGGTCTTGAGCCACGTCAATCATCTCATCCGGAACATTATAAGACATTCCGGGTAGCATTTGCATTAAACGTTTGAATGGCCCCATGCTTTTCATTGCTTCAAATTGCTCATACATATCAGTTAGTGTAAACTTTCCACTCAGTATCTTCTTTGCTTTCTTCTGCGGTATCTTCACTTCAGCCTCTCGAACTTTTTCGATGAGACTTTCCAAGTCACCCATACCTAGTAATCGCCCTACAAAACGTGAAGGCACAAAGGCTTCGATGTCTCCAATTTTCTCGCCAACACCGACAAACTTTATGGGAGACCCGATTGCAGCAACCGCTGACAGGGCTCCACCGCCACGTGCCGAGCCATCTAGCTTCGATACCAAGATTGAGCCTATGGGGGTGACTTCGTGGAATGCTTTTGCCTGCAGAGCTGCTTGCTGCCCTATCGTCCCGTCGATGACCAGCATGACTTCATCAGGTTTCAGAGCTCTCTCTAGCTGTTTCATTTCCTCGATCAAACTTTTCTCTTCTTTGTGTCGTCCCGATGTGTCGATTATCACAATATCTGTCTTCTGAAACTCCTTTAGTCCTTGCTGTCCAAGTTTGATTGCATTTCTGGATTTTGCATCCCCGTATACAGGCACACCGATGTTGTTTGCAAGCTGCTGTAGTTGGTCAAATGCTCCGGGTCTGAACGTGTCTACACATATTAGTGCAGGTTTTAAACCCCTCTTCTGAAAGTACCGGGCCAGTTTCGCAGACGCTGTAGTCTTTCCTGATCCTTGAATCCCAACAAGCATAACAACACGGCGTTTCCCGGGTTCCACCTTTAGCGCAACGGGCTTCTCCCCTAGAAACCGGGTAATTTCCTCATATACTACTTTAACTACGTGTTCCTTTCTTGAAATACCTGGAGGAAGATCCTGTTTTAGTGCACGGTCCTCAATCCGATTGGATATGTCGAGGACCAAGTTTACATTCACATCTGCTTGCAGAAGTGCTCGTTGGATGTCTCGGACAAGTTCCTTCACTGTGGCTTCATCTACCACAGCGGCTTTGAAGATCTTCTTCAAGGCCCCTGAAATTGACGACCCGAGACGCTCCAGAACCATTATCGTTCATCTAACCATAGATTTGACGCGTGCTTAAATAGGATTTGTAGCGGCAGCAACAATGAGGGGAAAAGCGATTGTTGCATCACAGTTCACAGTTACAGCTCTATCTTCAGATTTGACTTTACTCCAGCTTATGGCTTCTTCCAGAGAAGCTCCACTCAATCCTCCTGGTTCGGGTCTATCAGTTGTAATCTGAACGGCAATATCGACTCCATCTCGAAAAGTGTTTGCGAAAAGTGTGAAATGTTTGGGCAATCCACCACCGAGGATGATGACCCCGGACTTTCGGGCTTCATAGACCTTTTCAAGGAGCGTGGATATGTCACCGAGAGGATCCAGTATCAGCTTCTTTTCTTGTGAGTACATCCATAGCTGAAATCCTGCAATTGAGTCGGGCAAACCAGGGCAGATTACTGGAACCTTCTCTCGCGTGGCAGCTGCGAGTATTGAGCGCTTGTCTTCTATCCTTTTTCCGATTTCAAAGAGCAAGTCGGATGGAGAGATCTTTTGCCGTTTGGCGTCAGGGATTTCTTCCAAGATACTATGGATCCAGCTTTCGAGTCTCTTGAAGACTTGGTGTTCTATGAAGATATCTCCGATTCTTCCAATGTTTCTATCTCTCAGCTGCGCATCTTCAGCCTTGAAGCTACCGATTTTGTGCTTGAAACCTAAAGCCTCTACCATGTCGTGAACCATGTTTGCACCTGTTGTCACGATGACATCCACATGTTTCATCTCGACAAGTTCGGCGATTATGGTCCTCAATCCACCAGGAACAAGCGCTCCAGCCAAAGAAAGAAAAACAGTGTAGCTAGGGTCTGTAAACAACTCTCTTGCAAGTCTTGCAGCTTTCCCTATTTTGCCAGCACCTAACACTCCGCAAGCATCCATCTCCCTGACTATTTCAGCTACTGTGATGCCACTTCTGAGGCGCATCTGCTTTAGATTCTTCAAGGTCTCAAACTTCTACAGGAGATCCGGTATAAGAGAAGAGGTCAGCCCTTGGTGCGCATTATCTTAGTCCTTCCAAGTATCCTCCAGTATTCTACTTCGACACCGGAATTGAGCTTGTTCTTAAGATCCTCATCGTCTGGGAATGCTGCCTCAAAGACCTCGTAATTCTCCAAGTCCATGATCTGGACAGCGTTGGGCAGGAGAGCTAGAACTTGCCCATTCTTCTTCTCAATTAGTGGAACTTCAATCTGAGCGTCTACAGGCTTGACAAAAGTCCTCTTTCCACCGTCAAAAACCCCCACAGCCACAATCCTTGCCTTTGCAGCTCCATGCTTTCCGGGTTTGGACTTTGTCAAGTTGGCTACACGACAGGGCTCATTGTCCACGATCACATACCCCCCAACACGTAAGCCTCCCACATCAATAGGTTTGCTCATGATCTATACCGTCCAATCTAAGGCAATGTTTAACAAGTCAAATAAATAGATTTTTACATGCCAGAACAAATCGAAGAATCTCATCATGTGAAAACGGAAGCTCAGAGATGTCCCAACACAAAGAGAGAAGCAGAAGGATTATTCTGGATTCCTCAGCTTTCATAGGGGGGTTTGATCCTCTTTCAATCCAATCCATTCAATATTCAGTTCCTGAAGTCGAGAAGGAACTTATCACAGGATCACTTCCCTGGACGCGTCTTAAGACAGCCTTGGAGGTCGGTAGAGTAAGAATCGGAACCCCGAAACTCAATTACGTGGAAAGAGTCAAGATTCAATCCAAGCAAGCGGGTGATCTACTATGTCTCTCCCACGCAGACAAGCAAGTTTTGGCATTAGCTCTACAATTTAAAGATGCTGGATTCGACTGCGAAGTTGTCACAGATGATTACTCCATCCAAAATGTAGCTAGTCAACTGGGGATAACGTTTGTACCGTTGATGACTTTCGGTATTCGATTTCGATTTCGCTGGCGCATCTACTGCCCAGCTTGCTATAGGAAGTATCCTGCGGACTTCACTGCCAAACAGTGTGTTACATGTGGGACTCAGCTGAAGCGCAAACCTGTCAGAAGAACTCAGCTACAGCAAGACCATTCGTAGTTGATGATTGACTCACAGAGCAAATTAAACGTACCGACGTTAGAGAGGTGGGCGAGTTCCAAGCTGCAACGTTAGTGCTATCTCAACTAACGCTCTCTCTAATTTCAGTGTTATCACTTGCCCTGGTGACGTGTATCTTTCGAGGTAGCTTGATATGTCATCACCGTTTATCATCTGTGTTTCATTGATTGCCAGGATTATGTCTCCGCTTTTAAGACCAGCGGTGTGAGCAGGACTTGGGAAGAGCACCTCCACAATATGCCAGCCATATGTTGTAGGTGTGCCTATGTCATGAGCTAATTCATAGGTCATATCTGTTCCTGTTACTCCTATCCAAGAGTGAGGATAGGAGTCCCCTCTAGCCAGCCACGCAATCTCACGTAAAATTGTGTCCGATGGGATGGCGAAGCCGACTCCATAAGAGTTCTCGATTATGGCGAATGTGATGCCAACAACTTGTCCTTTCGCGTTGAGTAGAGGACCACCAGAATTCCCTGGGTTTATAGGTGCGCTGATCTGGACTACGTCTGCAATCGTGTATCCACCAGCCAAATCTTCAGGAACGGCTCTTCCAAGCTGGCTGACAATGCCAGTGGTCATGGAACCAACTAGCTCATAGGGGTTACCGACGGCAATCACGAAATCCCCTACGTTGAGCAAGGAAGAGCTGCTAATCAGTAGCGGTTGAAATTCTTCTGGAGGAGCGTCTACTTGCAGAACTGCATAATCAACATAGGGATCAGACCCGAGGACGTCTGCTGAATAGGCATGACCAGTTCTGAAGGTTACCGCTATGCTCATGGCACCTTCAATCACGTGGTAGTTCGTGTTTATGATCATCTGTCCAGAATAGTTGTATACAAACCCTGACCCAGCCACGAAACCGTGTGTAGTTTCCACTCGAATTAGAACAACTGAGTCTTTGACTTCAGCATATAGCTCTGAGAGAGAGATATTGCCTAGGCTTGTCTCATTGTAGTCTCCCAGAGCCTCTGTCAATGCAGAGATTCTGGTTTCAAGTGTAGATACTTTGTTCTCCAAGGTCCTCACTTCTTTGGAAAAGAGCTGGTATGTGTAGATGTTTCCAAGGATGCTAGCTACTACAACGATGGCAATAGCTCCAACTGTTAGCAAAGAAAGACCCGGGCGTTTGTCAGAACCATCGTGCAAATTCAGTACCAGCTGTCATCTCATTTCAAAGGCTAGGTTTCGCCATTCTTATAAGAGTTCCTCAAAATAAGTCGCGCTTCTGAAATAGACTTCGAAGGTCGATCAATATTTTGGTGGCAAACATTCTTTGGCTGTAGGGTTCTTCTCTGAGCGCCGGGGAGAGGATTTGAACCCCTGAGGGTCAAAGACCCACCGGCTCACTGGCCCACCGAATGTACTGTAGATCTCGAGGCCGGCGCATTACCGCTCTGCCACCCCGGCACTAGGTACGTTGAACACCGGCTCTTGTCTAAAAGGTTTTGCCTGTCAAACTCTTATGTCCCCAAAATGTAGTTTCAGTGGTTCGTTGCTCTACCCCGTAGCAAGCGGCAGTGTAAAAAGACGCGGTGAACAAGGTATCGCTAGAGGATGTTCAGTTGAATATAGAAAGGAGACTTCGAATCACACCGTCAGTGATAAAACAGAGGATTTTACAGTTCATTAGAGGCTATTTGGATCGAACCCAAGCGGAAGGTGTAGTCATGGGGATGTCAGGAGGAGTAGATAGCGCAACTACCGCCAGTCTCTGCTCAATCGCAATTGGTGGAGAAAGAGTCTTGGGAGTCTATATGCCTGAAAAGGAAGCACAGTGTACACTCGATCATCAACACTCAAGACTCCTCGCGGAGAAGTTCCTGTTTCGACTGAAAGTCATCGACATCACAGAGGCCCTAGACAAACTGTACAGTACTATACAAGACTATGATACCACAGATAGAATCAGCCAAGGAAACCTAAAGGCAAGAACACGAATGATGATTTTGTACTACTATGCCAATCACCAGAATCGAATCGTCGTAGGCAGCAGTGACAAGAGCGAAGCAATGTTAGGCTATTTCACTAAATGGGGAGACGCTGCCTCAGACATAGCACCTATCATAGACCTCTACAAAACCCAGGTCCGCCAGCTTGCTTTGCATTTGGGAGTGCCTAAACCAATTGTGGAGAAGCCCTCAACCCCAGGTCTTTGGCCTGGCCAAACTGCAGAGGATGAGATTGGTTTGAAGTATGAAACGCTTGACCAGATTCTTTACGGTTTCAGTCACTTCATTTCCGAAGAGACGATAGCCAGTCAACTTCATCTCCCGGTTAAAACAATCCGCGGAATCAAGCAGAGATGGCTGCAGACGGAACACAAAAGACAGATGCCACTAGGCCCTAAGCTTCAATATCGAACCATTGGCAAAGACTTCAGACTCAGCAGCACACCTGAGATGAGAGATGAATCATGATAAAAGACTTGAAGATTGCTCTAGCTCAGTTTCCTTGCCACGTCGGGAACAAGAAATACAACATAAGGAGGATAACAGAGTTTGTCAAGCGAGCCACGAAGGAGGACGCGGAATTGATTGTCTTTCCTGAAATGTCAGTCACAGGATATGCGACTAGAGACCTCTCTTATGAACTGGCAGAAGAAATCCCAGGAACTTCAACTGGAGAAATCGAGAGAATTGCCAGGAAGGCGGAAGTCTACATAGTACACGGTATGCCGGAAAGAAGCTCAACTGGAAACACAATATTGTACAATACAGCTGTTCTCACAGGACCAGCTGGTTACATTGGCAAATACAGAAAGCTCTATTTGCCAACCCATGGCGTTTTCGAGGAGAAGAGATATTATAGAGTCGGATATCAAACTCCAATCTTTGAAACCGACTTTGGAAAGCTGGGTATGATGATCTGTTACGACCTATTCTTTCCTGAAGTTGGGCGAATACTTCGTTTGAAGGGAGCGAAGCTGCTGGTTTGCATCTCAGCTTCCCCAACTGTGAAGAGAACTTCGTTTGAAACTCTGACCAAAGCAAGAGCAATCGAGAACACATGTTTCATGGCATGTGCGAATCTTGTTGGATTTGAGAATGGTCTTCAATTCTGGGGAGGAAGTCACGTCATTAGTCCAAGTGGTTCGCTAATCGCTAGAGCAAAGTACGACGTTGAAGACTTGGTGTTTGGAAACATAAACTTTGAGGATCTCGTGTCAGTGGAAACTTTCGCACCCACGATTCGTGATATTAGACCTGAACTATATGCTTCTCTACAGGATCTGTCTAGGAACATGTGATGTCACAACTAAGTCACGTGATTCACTCACTTGTGATGCGCATGTGATTTCAATTCGGATGAAAATGAGAAATTTCAGAGCAGCTCATACTTGAAATGCTATCTACTTCTTGAGTCTACGAGTCTTTGTCTCTATCCGATCTAAAGCCTCATTGATTAACTCATAATTGGTGGCGTAGGACATTCGGAGGTAGCCTTCGCCCTGTGATCCAAATGCAGAGCCTGGAGTTGTGACTACTTTCGCCTCTTTGAATAGGAATTGAGCCAGGTTTGATGACTTGATCTGTAAGTCATGGATACTTGGAAATACATAAAAGGCTCCTT
>CAYFWV010000071.1:0-7134 GCA_964346975.1 uncultured Candidatus Bathyarchaeia archaeon | reverse complement strand
TAATCACACCCAGTCAGATCACATTTGCAAAGAAAGAGATTCATCTAATAACAGTGCAGAACGTTGAAGGATCATCAAGAGTGCAGGAAGCAATCTAGACCATCAACCTCGTCTGCATCCATCGTGGAACAGCATCACGTGCAGTAAGGTATTGACAACTCATATATGCTGAAACCCCAAAGAGAATACTTGAAGGTGTAACATCTTGTTCGAGAAGATTCTAGTCCCCCTCGACAATTCAGGGCATTCAAGCCGAGCACTTGATGTCGCGATCCAGATCTGCAAAAAGTTCGGTGGAAGTATCACATTGATGCATGTGTATTCAGTCTCAGTCGTTCCGGTTTCAGTCCCCGAACCATACGCCTTCACATCAAGTGTGCCAGTCGTGCCGCCTGCATATGTTGCCAAACTCGCTGAAGCTAGCCGAGAAGCAGGCAAAAAGCTGCTGGAGGAAGGCAAGAAGAAGGGTGAGGCTGAAAAAGTTGAAGTGCACACGAAACTCGAGGAAGGACATGCGGTTCAGCAAATAGTCAAAGCTTCAAAGGAAGGGAATTTCGATCTGATTGTCATGGGAGCAAGAGGCGTTAGCCACGTGAGGGAGATGCTGCTTGGAAGCACAACTGACGGAGTAATGCATCACGTGGCTTGTCCAGTACTGATCATACGGTAACTTCTGGAAGAAGACGATTGACAGCAGACACGTTCGCGTGTACCTGCAGAGCTATTCAATGAGTTCAGCTCTGATTATTCGAACATCCTGCAGTGGTCTGTCCTCCGAATCAGTCGGGACATCCCCGATGCTGTCAACAACATCCATTCCGTCTATGACCTTGCCGAATACTGGGTGGTCGGGATCCAGGTGATTGTTGTCAACCAGATTGATGAAGAACTGGCTACTTCCGGTGTTAGGTCCTGCGTTTGCCATAGCGATTGTTCCTCGAGTATTCCAGTTGTGCTCTGTGAACTCATCCAGAATCGCAGGGATTCCAGTGATGTTTCCTCCCTGAATCATGAACCCCGCAATCACCCGGTGGAAGATCGTGCCATCGTAGAGTCCTTGCTGCACCAACCGTTTGAAGTTCCCTGTAGTGGTCGGCATGTCATCATACAACTCTATTTTTATGTCCCCTTCAGTGGTTTTCAACAGGACCTTGTTCTTCGCAGGGTTGGTTCCGCTGAGAACACTGGACGCTAATATCACAATGATGACAATTGCAGCGAGAATCCCAAGGATCCAAGGTAGCTTGCTTGAGCGGGTCTTGCGCTTCCGAGAAGGCCGTTGACGCCGACGAGCTGACATAGTAGCTACTACCGTAGCCAAGTCATTAAAACGTATCTCCGAGAAGTCGCTGAGGGAGAGCGGTTAGCATATATGCCGGAAGCCACATGAAAGGGATGCTTACTCAGCTAGGACGGAACATGCGAGATGTCAACGACAAAGCAGAAGAAACGATTGGGAAAGGAACATCTTCAACGCATCATTGATCTATGCAAATCTGTTGAGGAGAGAGGAATCGATCCTTTCCTCGTGGAAGTGGATGACATAGTTGACATCATCGACACATACTTCCCTGAATGGGATGATCCTGAAGAATTATGCCTGGACGCTGAAGCAGTACATCACATCGCCTCAGCCATTAAACTCCAAAGCGAATGGGTCAAGCATCGATCAACATCGTTGTACACGGATCCATTCCTCATCGAAGAGAAACTGCGGAAGCTACCCTCAGAAGAGATTGTGGCCATCTTCCTGCAATCTTGGCGTCCAATTGTTGAGCTTGAACAGCTGTCCCCCCAAAGCCTGACGGATGCAGTCGCCTACTGGCAGAATCTAGCTCCCATGCACCAGCGATGGCAAAGGAACAGCATGTCTCAAACGGACCCAGGAACCACCACCTTTGATGAACTGCTGGAGAACCAGATCGTAGCTGAGGAGGAATTCTCCAGAGGACTAGAAACGTTTTGGCATGAACTTCAAGCAAGAGGGGAAGAGAAAGTGGAATATTGGAGCTTTGTCGGGGCACCGACCTATGAAGCAACCGTTAGACGAGCATATTTAACAAGTTTCCTTGTGACCTATGGGTTTGCTACTCTCATCGTAGATCGCTTGGAAGAAATCGTCTTCATCAAACCATACAAGAAACCTCGCAAGACAACGGGAACGAAACAAGCCGTTTCTCATCCTATTTCCGTGAGTTTCGATGAATGGAAGCATTGGAAAGAAGGGATCAAGGATTGAGGAAAAAGACTTACTTCGCAACAAAGATCAAACGGGCAGCTCATTTGCTTTTCTTCAAAAGCCATCGGAAGCCTGGCGTGAAAGGCTGGGAGTTGAAGAAGAAACTTGGTTCGGACTACCCGCGAATCCTCGCGTTAATGAACACGAACATGGAAAAACTTGACTTGCAGGTGAAGACGGTGTTTGAGGAAGATGCGCCTTCAATGAAACCGACCAAGGAGCAGTTGGATCGGGCTCGTTTCTACGTGACTCTTCGTGGCAGTCTTACACCGAAGGAGACGAAGATGATGGGGTGGCGTATAGATGATATTGCTGGTTTGGCCATGACCATTTCAACTGTCATAGCGAAGAAAGGAAAGGTTCCGAGGGAGGAGGTGGAAACCCTTCTACGGGACAAATTGCCAAACTGGCGAGTCAGTTCAAATGTCGAACGGTACATACGTGCTGGCTACATCGATGAGGATGAGAAAGGAGACCTATACCTAGACTGGCGCACCAGAGCCGAGATCGAAGAGAAAACACTAATCGATCTTCTCATGGCAAAATGAGAATTGTTCGGAGACCTCCTGTTCTTGCGTTACGAACCTCATTGACGAAACAGGAAGTTCATAGATTCAAATTCCTTTATAAACGCCAAGCCTTTCGGAGTTGTTCTATACACTCCATCTTCGCACATGATCATGTTCTTGCGGTCAAGAAGCTTCAAGTACAGTTTTAGCTGTGAATGACTCAGACGTGCTTTATACATTATGTAAGTTTTCTTCTGTCCGCTCCTCGCCGTCTTCAAGATTTCCGCAATTATGTCGTGGCGATCCCGTCTCTGCATTGTCTCATCGAGTTTAGTCTCTACTCCTTCTTCAGGTGTCAGCTTTGCATTCTCTTCCTGTACCTGCTGTACTATGAGGGCACCCTCCCATGTCTAGTACAAATCATGTTATCATTCAGACGATTCTCGCTGCATGTAATAAGTCTTGGTGTCACGTATGGGAGATTCTGTTTGTGGTGAAAGGAGTTGCAGAATCTAAAGCAGCATCATTGATGCACAATACACGCTGAGATGAAGGGTTGTTATGCTCACATCCACGCAGTTTCTATTCAAATCAAAGGTTGTTAGACCAAAGCCTTATGCGTATCGCGAAGATCGCTATGTCTCGGAGGTCGCTTGGCTCCCTGCTGCCGGGGTTCTAATGAGCCTTCCGTTTTTCTCCTCTTAACAGCTGGAAAGCTGAGTCCTTTCTTCCTTTCCAATATGGAGAAGACTTGATGTACTGGATCTTTGCTTTCAGCAGATCTAGATAGAAGTCGTCATCGTTTGGATGCATTTTTCCGAGTATTCGGAAGGCAGTTTCTGGGCCTACTCCTTTGGTCTGTAATGCAATGATCGCTGCTTTGCCGTGACTTAGTATTAAATCAGCAGTGCGCCGTGCGTACGAGAGTGCCTCCAAGTCCGGCTGGGTCATGCCCTGTCCTTTCGTGCGATTCTTGAGCGTGGTCCATAAGTTCTCAGGATCTTGGTCTCGCATGAGTTTTGCGAGTAGCCCCGAGCGACATTTAGGGCAGGAAGGTTTGTCCTCCAAGTCTCTGATTCTTCTGTGTTGGAGTGAGTGACCGCATGACAGGCAGAGCAGTCTTACTCCTCTAGCCATGGCTGATCTCTTCATTCTTTCAATATTACTTAGTACAACATGCTCTGGAGCCATGAGTTCAGTCACTTCAGAGTATTTGGCGAGAATGATATAGGCCAGGGCAGTAGGTTTCTCGTCTCGAAGAATTTTCCCGATCCTGATTCTTCGATTTCTTAGGTCCCTGTAAATCCGCTTGACTGATGGCAGGTCAACTTTCTCGAGCATCGCTTCTCGAATGGTCTCTTGATATATCGGGGTGTTCCTGAACCGTGACGACAGGTCAGACAGCTTCTCCATGTTCATGGTTTTTCCTCTCGGCAAAGCACCAAAACGTTCGGCAACGAATTTCATTTTGTAGGAGAAGGGAAAACGTGTCTCCACGTATTCTCTGAATGCTCTCTCCACTTCTTTGGACGAGAGTTTGAAGGATGCGTGTGCCAGTTTGTCAATGGTTTCAACGGTTACCTTTCGAGGTATTTCGATGAGTATTCGGTAGGCATCATTCCACCAACCAACGATCAATTCGTAATCTGAGAGTATTGTGTCGAGAACGCTGCCCAATGTGCGATTCACAACTTCTCCGAAGCATGCGTGAACGACAAGGTACTTGTCAAAACCTTCCAGGAGGATGTATGTAGGGCTCGGGAGAGCTAGTCCCTCTTTCAGATATTCACTCGTCTCTTCGACAGCTTGAAGAAGCGTGTTGGTGTCTGTGTGCAGTTTTTCTGCGAGCTTCTTTGTCACGGTCTGTACATTGTGACTTCTAAGTTCTCTTGCAATTGTTCCGCGGAGGTTTCCAACTTCTTTGGCCAGAGCCAAGGGTACTGGAAGCATTTCACCATCCCACCCAGGTACCGCAGCGAATTTGTCCTCGGACGGGATGACAAAGACTCTGCCAGTTTCATCTTCTATCTGTACAATACGCCACACTCTTCCTTTGCAGATGAAGTTGAGGCCTAGGCGGGCTCTGAAAGCCATGAACTCATCTCCAAGACTACCGATCTTGCGGTCGGAGAGAACATCAATTATCGGGTACCGTCTTTCGTCTGGTATCATGGACAAGTTTCGATAGTAATAGTCTCGAGTTCGCCGAGTCTTCCTCAATCCTTCATCATCCAACCGGACCTCTCTCAAGAAATGTAGGTAATTCACAACTTCTAAAAGCTTAGCTCTGGTCAAGCTTGCAAAGGGATATGCACGACAGAGAACTCTGAGAAGATCGTCCACGGAAACAGCTTCCTTGTCGAGGAGAATACCTACTATTTGGTGTGCCAGCACATCAAGAGGGCCCTTGTGGATCATGAGCGGTTCCAGTTGTCCTTTGAGTGCTCTCTTGGTTGCACTCAACGACTCCAGCGCATCTTCAGAGAAACCTGTGATTATCACTCCCTTGGAGATGAGATCAAGGCGGTGACCGCTTCGTCCAACTCGTTGAATCAAACTGCCAACTTGCCGAGGTGACAAATATTGAATCACCAAATCTACCTGTCCAATGTCTATACCCAACTCCATAGTGCTGGTGCACACGATGGCTTTCAGAAGTTTTGCTTTGAACTCATTTTCGATCTTCTTTCTCTCGTCCTTGGAGAGAGAACCATGATGAACGGCGATGTCATCTGTGAGCAAACTGAATCGATGCCCTAGCAGCTCTGCGTTCGTTCGACTGTTAACAAAGATCAGCGTGGAGGTATGTTCTCTGACTAGGTTGAGCATGCGTCTGATTCTCGCAGCAGCCTCCGGAGTGGTCTTCAGTTTTTCAGCCAAGTCATAGTCAGAAGGTGAAGGGGTCGGATTCTCAATCCTATAGGAGTAGCCCTTGGGACGTGAAACCTCCACAATTCTGATTGATCTGTTGTTCCCAGCAACGAATTTGGCAACTTCATCAGGATCTTCGACAGTGGCGGACAAGCAGATTCTTTGAAACTCTTTTCCGGTTAGTTCTTGCAATCTTTCGAGAGCCACAGACAGTTGTGATCCCCGTTTTTCAGTTGCCAGTTCATGAACTTCATCGATGATTACACACTGAACGTGACGCAGATGCTCCTTCATCCTTGAGCCAGGTAGGATGGCCTGCAAGGTCTCAGGGGTAGTGACAAGCAGATCAGGCGCATGTACTGCTTGTTTTCGTCGTATCTTAGCTTCAGTGTCTCCATGCCGAACGTCCACCGTGAGGCTAAGTTTGGATGCCAGAGAAGAAATTCGTCTGATCATGTCCCGATTCAGAGCCCGGAGAGGGGTGATGTAAAGAACTGAAATCCCTTGTTTCTCTGAATCCGACAATAGTCTTGAGAACGTTGGGAGTACAACTGCCTCGGTCTTGCCACTGCCTGTGGGAGCAACGAGAAGGAGATTCTCACCCTGTAGCACCAGCGGAAGGGCTCTCTGCTGTGGTTCCGTGGGCTCCGAAAGTCCGAGGTCATCCAGCAGATCTTGAACGGGCTTGGCCAGAAGATGGAAGACAGTCTGGGTCAAGAGAGGAAACCTAGGAGTAAACCTGTCGGCTCACAATTAATCTTTCTCAAAATGTGAGTTAGAAAGAACACATCTCTGAAAGATCCAGAGTATACGGTAAAGCAAAAGGGGGAATTCAGAGTGGTCTTGAAGTACAGCTACTTAAGGTTCGCCAGGCCCAGTCACATACGCCCAGACTGTCACCAGCAACACCGTGAGGAACGCACCTGCGAAACCAGAGAGAACCCACTCGAGTCCAAACGCTGGAAAGACCAGAGTCAATAACCACGGAATGACGTACTTGGCCGTGAAGTTGGCTACGATCCCTGCAACAAAGCCCAGTAATCCAAACATGAGGAATATTCTAATCCTGTCGCCCATGCAAATCACATTGTGTAACATACTACTAGGGAGGTTCTTTTTAGGCTAACTGACACAAAACTGTTTATTGCTGCAAACAAGCCTTGTTCCTGTTGTAACGCGGAATTTAACGCCCAAAAAGATTAGCAATGCCCTCAGTACTGCCAGATATACATGTAGGTAATTAGCGCATAATAACAACGTAATAATACGCTTTTTCCCCCCTCATTTGGCTTAGGAGGTAAACTAAATTATGTCAGAGAGATTTGCGAAAAGATGGGAAGAAGGGTCAAACAAACAGCCGTTCACAACCAAAGTTAAGGAGTCATTTAGACCACCAGGTCCTCTGAAGCCGAGGCTTGACATCGCCATTCGACGAATCGAACTCCAGGTTCAGAGACTTGATCAAGCAAGTGATCGCTGCTCGGACAGAGACAAGAAGATTTTCGCCAGAATAGT
>CAYFWV010000070.1:0-19954 GCA_964346975.1 uncultured Candidatus Bathyarchaeia archaeon | reverse complement strand
CTTGAGCCAAGATTGTGCCTATCGCGCCACATCCGACCACCGCAACGCCGAGAACCTCCGTTCGGCGGCTCAGATAGACAGAGTCCCATTGGCACCTCTCACAGGCGATTCTGATCTCTGCAAGCTTAACTCTCTTTCCAGCCTCGACTCTCAGCTGTCTGTTTCCACACTTCGGGCACTTCAGTCTTCCTGTCATCCTTGGTTTCTCCAGGATCAACTACTTCCGCAGTCTGACATCCCGTCGAGAATCGTGTATGCCATGTTAAGTGTTTCGGTTTGTCTCAGTGATCAAACACCCGCTCGCGTAGAGACCCTTCCAGCGCTCTACCTCTGATGAGGTTGGAACTGGAAAAACCGATGACATAAATCCTACCTCTTCCCACTGAGTAAAGGACTCGTGCTAGTCTCATGGATAGCACTTGACTGAATCTAGTACACATGGAGAGTATCAAGGTGAACACAACTTATGATGTGATAGTTATTGGTGCAGGACCATCGGGTTTGACTGCGGCAATACAAACCTCGAGACTGGGATTGAGAACATTGATTTTGGAGACTGAAAGGCCTGGTGGAAGAGCAGCTGAGGCATCCATGTATGAGAACTTCCCAGGTTTTCCAGACGGCATCACTGGTACCGAGCTAGTGGCCAGGATGCTCCAACAAGTGTCCAAATTCGGTGCGGATCTACGGGATTTCGAAGAAGTAATCACTGTGAAACTGGATGGGTCGCTGAAGACCGTGGTGACGAAAAAGTCCACCTATACTTCTCATGCATTGATAATCGCGACCGGTACTCAAAGGAAGAAGCTCAACGTTCCTGGAGAAGCTGAACTGCTAGGAAGAGGTGTCAGTTACTGCCGAGCATGTGATGGTCCATTCTTCAAAGATCTGAAAGTCGCGGTCGTGGGTTCAACCACAGAAGCCATGAGAGACTCCTTGTTCTTGGCAGGTATTGCAAAGGAAGTGTTGTGGATATCTGGTAGAGAACAGGTTGAAGCCGATGACGACCTGACACAACAGGTTGCACGGAGAAAAAACATAAGGAGAGTGCAAGGTTCAATAGCTGCCATCCTGGGAGAGAATAGAGTTGAAGCTGTGGAAATTGCTCAGCTCAACTCGAACAGAATCACCCAAGAGAAGATAGATGGAATCTTCATTGTACTTGGCTGGGTCCCAGCCAGTGACACAGTCAGGAAAGCAGGGGTGGAAACCGATGACAGGGGATGCATAGTCGTGGATCGATGGCAGAGAACAAATTTTGAGGGTGTTTTTGCGACGGGAGATTGTACCTGTGGCGGGATGCAAATTGTAACTGCGGCAGGGGAAGGAGCGATGGCTGCAACCAAAGCGGTAGCTTTCGTTGAAAGGAAAAGGGAGACCGAAGCTGATTCCTAGGCTTTGCATCTTCCAAGTGATGGTAAGTGGCAAAGATGGTGAGCCCGAAAACCAAGATTGTGATTACTTCTCTTAATCTTGCAGATGGAAGCGCTCAGAAGACTGATGAATTTGTAGCTGTTGAGTCGCCGCTTCATCTCTTCATAGGGAACATTCACTTTGTTTCAATTCTCTGTTCGCCGGTGTTGGTGAAGGAGTTGATAGTTGGGCATCTGCTGGGGGAAGGAGTCGTCGGTTCTGTGACTGACATTGCCAGCGTTGATTTTGACGGACAGGATGTGTGCCATGTTGAACTCCTGAGAGCTGACCCTGATCGGGTAGTGGTCACTGCTCGGCCCTACGCCCGCTTGATCGTCTCTGCTTGTGGCTCCGCAAGTTACAGATCTCTCCCAGATATTCTGAACACGATCACATTCAGGCCTCCAGCAGATTGGAAGATCAAGGCGCGAATCATATCCGACTGTGTCCGGAAACTGAGCACTTTGGCAAGCGTCTTCAAAGAAACGGGGGGAGTCCACGTGGCCGCCTTGTGGAAGCAGACGGGAGAACTAGTCACGGTAGCTGAGGATGTTGGTCGACATAATGCTGTTGACAAGGTGATTGGAGGAGCAGCTATGTCCAAGCATCAATTGGATGAGTGTTTCTTGACCTTGAGTGGACGCATGACAGGAGATATCATCTTAAAAACGGCTCGCGTAGGAATACCCATTGTATCATCTCGAGCAGCAGCTGTTGACTCGGGGGTCGTGGTAGCAGAAAAAGCTGGAATTACGCTAGTAGGCTTCGTCAGGGGAAGTCGAATGAACGTCTATACATTCCCTGACCGGATTGAGCTTTGAAGGGTACTCACGTATTCCTTGCTGGAATCTCGCTCGCTCCACTAGCACGAGAGACTGACGATCGAAGCTCACGCGCTAGCTGCATCCATTCCAGCACAATACATCATCCGAAGACCTCTTGGGAACATGCAATATACCATTGCCATCGAGCCAGTACTTTATGTCCCCGTCCTTAACTTGATCTACGATTGGAGTTTCAGCGGGATATCCGAGGGCAACTGCAAGAACAAGCTCAAGAGTAGCAGGAACATGCAAAGACTCTTTGAGGCTCTTTCGATCTATGGCGCCCATGATGCATGAACCTATTCCTCTCGAGTAGGCAACCATGGAAATGCTCATGGCAGCGATTCCTGCATCGTGGCCACAGTCGTGGTGAATCTCTGTGTCCAAGAGAATAAGAATGTACGCGCGCGGCATTTCTGTTTCATCTGGACCGTAGGCTGGAAGGTATCCAGCCCAATGCACTGCACCGAATACTGTCTTCAACAGTTCCGGATCATCAATAATACAGTACTTCAAGGGCTGACGGTTGGCTCCGGAAGGTGAAAGTCTGGCCGCATCCACACATTTCTCCAAGACTTCTCTCGGAACACTCTTTTGCCTATATCTCCGGATTGTTCTTCGACTCGCAATGAGTTCGTAGATCATATTCAAACCTCAGTCTTGCACAATTTTCACAGCATGTTACATAAAAAGTTAGAGCCGATCACTCACAGATGGTGAACCAGGCTGGAATCTAGCCTGGTGAGGATGCGATGTGATTATCCTTGATGCTTGCTCAACATGTCATAGACCATCGCGGTAACGCTTTCGATATAATGGACACACTTTTCATCCCAGAGTCCGAGTCGAGAGTATTTCCTGTGACCTGCCTCTGTGGTGAGGTCACACTCCGTCAGTTCCCTACAGGTTACGCACCCGAACTGAGCTTCAAACTGCTCTATGAGCTCTCGAGCAAACCAATACGCCCGTTGCTTTCCCCTTTCAGGAAAGTCCCTACCAAGTTTCAGACCCAGACTGATAATTCCCCCGCTCAGGGCTCCACAAATAAGTCCACGGCCTCCTACACCGGCACCAAAACCTGTTGCAATTCGGGGGATCAGCTCACTTTCAATGTCTAGCCACTCACTGACTGCGAGCAACACTGATTCGGAACACAAAAATCCTTGAGAGGCATAGCACTTGGATGAATTGATGACGTGTTCTTTCTGCGAGAAGTTAGTCTTCGGCACCGTCTTTCCATCCTCAAGACTACGGAATCACATTCATTGCGACCTTTCTAATCTCTCCATCCTTCAGTTGATAAGCCTTAAGCTCACTGTCTGTCAATGACAGAATCAGCCAAACGGCGTCTCCCCACAGTCTCATAAACCTCATGTCGATTCGTGAAGGAGTCGCTGGTGCTGGGTGGGAGTGAAAAAACCCAATGAACTCCAATCCTTCTCTCTCGGCTGCTGCCATAGAATCAACTGCGGTTTCAGCACTGATTTCAAATCTTCTTGTAGAGTGTAGTTTATTGTCTGTCACCACAACTTTTCGAACAAGAACCTCATCGTCATGAATCTTCCCGAAGAGCAATGCACAAGCCTCAATAGGATCCACCTTCCGGGCCTCCTGCTTCAACAAGTTCACATGCTTCCTCTGAATTCGCAGAATCATCAACAAGCCTCCGCAATCCTCATTCTCATGGTTCAGCTGCACACTTCACAGAGTCTGGGATATAACATGATTTAAGCGTTCACAATTCTCAGGCGATCTTGCTTCGAACCCACGAACCTATCTCGAGAGGCTGCACTGTGATCATGCAAGGTCAATGGGAGCCAGCAGGAAAGGTGTGTGCGTTTAAATATCGCTTCCCCTTGATAAGGAAGCATGACTATCAAAGTGGTTGAATTCAGCGAACTTGAAAGCGACATCGCGAGAACCCCTGGAACACCATGGAATCTACTCGCAGGGGTCATTGGCAAAGCCTATGTCGTAGCGATTACTAGAGATGGATGCCCTGCTTGTGAAAAACAGAAGCCGAAACTTGACGAACTAGCCGAGCGGATTGCAGCCAAGCATGGAGATAGAGCAGTCTTCACGAGAATACACGTTAGGTTTGCCAGCGATTCACAGGGTGAATCCCTGCGAAGCAAAGAAATCCTAGGGCACTATTTCTACCCGACCAATCTCATCCTGCTGAAAACTGGAGATCGAGGTGCATTCGAGTACTACAGGAATGTTTCCCCAGACATGAAGGAACTTGAAGGAAACATCGAGCATGCACTAGAAGTTGCAGCTATGTTGGAAAAGCAGACTGACTGAGATCAGACTAGCTGTCAGCAGTTGAACGATGTGGGCGACGATGCATGCACGCAAACTAGTTGTGTTGACCGGGTTTGAACCATTCGCAGACTTCACAGTAAATCCTTCGTGGGAAACCGTGAAGGCACTTGATCAACGAGAGACGACCGACTATAAAATCGAAGCATTTCAGATACCCCTGACATACAGAGAAATCAAATATTCGATAGAGAGCATAATAGATAGGAAATTGCCCACCGTTCTAATCGGGTTTGGACAATCATACAGATCTACTATTTCTCTCGAGAAAGTAGCTTTGAACTTCGCCGATCTTTCCGACTCTAGTGTATCTTACAACTGCGGAACACGCCCGGAAGAAGAAATCCTCGACTCGTCAGCTCCAATCGCGTATTTCACGAAGCTTCCAATCAGAAAAATCCAGCACAGACTCTGGCAAAACCAAATCCCGACGGAAATATCATATTCAGCAGGCACGTTTGGATGTAACCAGATATTCTTTCATATGATGAACAAAATTGCGAGAGACAAACTGAAAATAGCGGCAGGTTTCATACATGTTCCAAGCCTGCAATCGCAGGCAGTTCACCTCCAAAATAATAGGCAGATCACAATACCTAGCATGAACCTTCAAACACTGATCACGGCCGCGGAAATTGCCGCGGAAACAACAATGGAAGAGCTCCTATCATGAGACTGGCGAACCTCTACATCTTCCTTTTGCTCGCAACAGCGAAGAACACGAAGACTTTCGTGACCACTGTCAGATGGGCAACAATTTTTGCGGGCTTCGCCCCTTGTCCCTAATTTGGGGAACTGAAACGGTTGCATCAGCATTCAATATGGATTCCTGTTTCATAATCGCTTTATTGATTTCAGGTACTCATGTAGAATCGTGAGCATGCAACCTATGACTCAGCAACTGGAGAGACTCCGAGAGAAGAGGAGAAAACTCAACGCTACACTGAACTCATTGAGTCACATGGAAGAAGTCTTGCAGCTGAAGATAGACACCATTGAAAAGGAACCATCCCAACTGAGGAAACTGAAACCCGAAGATGATCAGAATCCAGGTGGACAAGTGTATGCAAAGCTGGAAAGGATTGCAGAGGATCTGATGGAAGCAAGACCTTCAGCGGAAACCTACAATGAAATCCAGCACCTGGTTACATTTCCGAAGAGAACCGCCTCAGAGGGGAGAGAGAAGATCAGAACATTGAGAAGTGGTCTGGACTTTGAAAATCGTGTTCGTGTGCAGCGAAATGTCGTGTTCTCCTGGACCTACACAAAAAGCCATGACTTTCCTGCGAATGCAGTAGAGTCAACTTCTAGCTAGCAGTTCCAACCCGTTGTTCAACCATCGGTCCAAGCCGTGTGCTAGACAAGTCCAGCTGGTTTAACGAGCTCTCGCATTTGGTCACTCTTGCCTGCGGCTTCCAGGGCTTGCATCACGTCCTGGTCGCTTGCTCCGCGATCGATCTTGATCTTATCATCTGTAGGTTCAAGATGACTGACGTTAGCCCTTCTTCTCCTAATGCCGGTGACTTCTTTCGGACCAGTGATGAGAACGAAGTTCTTGTCAATCAAGTCGACAATCACACATTTATGTGCAGCTTCCCTTCCAGTTATCTTGACGCAGATTCTTCCAACTTCAACTGCAGGCACTCAAGTCTCTCCATTGACTTTGAAAGAGAATGGACATCTTGTATTTATAGGTAACTGGATGTCCAACGGTTCGCTACAGATCCTCTTCACGTATCAGTAGACTTCAAGCGGCTAGCACCTGTGCAATAGGAGCTGATGGGGGTCCGTGATCAATCGAGTCTGATGATGTGTCAGGTTTCGGAATTACAAATATATTCGCAGCAGAGACATGAAACTTGGATTGGGGTACATGAGAGCTGCACTCTCAGGCATTACCAAATGCCTTGAAAACTCATTTCTCAGAGTCAGCCTGTTGTTCCTGTTGAGGAAATACGGAGTTAGACCAAGTAGCCGAAGAGCGGTGCTCGCTTTCTATTGCTCCTAGAGATGATTGACCAGTAGGAATTGAGCACGCGGAGCTGCCAAGAGCGATGCCGAAGACGTGTTCCAAAAAGCTCCCAATAGGTCAGTCTCTTCATGAGATATTCGGCGTCATGACATGACGGATTCTGTGCACAGTTGGCACGAAGTGTCATTGATGCGCAGCGTGTACGCTGATCTTGAAGGCATTGTCCAACACGAGACAAAGTGTGTTGAATACACCATCGGACGTCAAATGGTTTACATCTAGGATGAGATCAAAGGGAGACATATCCTCTCCCAGATTGAATCCGTATAGTTTCTTGTAGATGATTTGGGTTATGGCCTCTTTCTTCTGAAGGGCAGAGAGTGCTTGCTCAAAACTTGTGTGGTCTCGTTTTGAGATTCTTCGAGCTCTTTCCTCCTTTGAGGCTTCCAGCCAGATCTTGAAACCTCCATCAAAGAGCCAAGGCATCGTCCAGCTGTCGAGCACAACGTTCCCTTCCGTTGCCCATGTCAGCAGTTTCTCGTCGATCTTCCGATCAAAGGAAGGATCTTCCATTCGTTTTGCAAGGAATTTCATTCCTTCAGCGCTCTCCCACCATCCTCGCGTTTTAGCGGCGAAACCAGTCTCCAAGGCGAGGTCTTTTAGCGCATCACCTCCTGAGAAGTACCGTAGATTGTATTTCCTAGCGACCTTTCTTGCAACCGTGCTCTTGCCGGATCCAGCCAGTCCAGATATGCAGATGACGATCTTCTCAGATGAATTGGAAATCATGGTGGATGGCGCCTACATCTTAGAGTGTTCGTGATGCTTCCTTTAGGGATTCACGGAGACAAATGTGGCATAAATGCCCACCATAGATGCGACTAATCTTCTTCTGTGTCCGCGGAACCTGGCGCAGTCTTGCAACTGAGTGAGGGAGTGAAGGGAGGTCTCTCCCACATGTTGAGCATTTTTGGGCTGCAGTCTTCCCGCGTTTGTACTTGACTTTACTCTTCCCTCCTGGCAGAGGACGGAGGTGGCGTCTAGTGCTTCGAGTTCTGAGTGATGGTCTGGGCATCCTATTCCATGGCTCCTACACCAACACCGAGCGCACGTGAGAACAAGGAATTGAAGAATAATGAGCACACCAGGTACCATAGGATAATGGAAAGCGGACCGAACCCTGGAAGGAATGCAACGGGTTCACTGTAAATGCCCCACAGCACCTGCCAGAGGATGATGAAAGGAATGAAGAAAAGGAGAGACACTTTCATCGATTGCCAAGACATCTTCTGCTGCAGCTTCATTATTCGAGACTTTTGCTTAGATAGCTTGTCGAGCCGCTTCTTGTCCTTGCTTCGTGTGGCATCTCTGAACTCATCCGTCCACTCCTTTATCTCTTTTCTCCAAACCTTCAGTTGTTCAGGCTTGGAGAATATCCGGTTGACTGAGGAAGTTAGAGAAGTCATCAGGACACAGATCAGGAGTATAAACACTGTCGCTCCCGGAGCTTGCGGTGCCAGAAGCCAGTCTATGAATAATGCTCTAGCAACTTCAACATGAGACACCTGCGATCTTAAAATGTCAGAAAGCCCATTAAGGAAGAGGAACGTCACGCTCAAACTTGCTAACAATACTGCAAACACACCTGTTGCGCGAGCACAGTATATCTTATAGACCTGCGATAAAAAGATTCTTCAATCGTCGGGTTCTGACTTGAGAAGCCATTTGCAGCAGGCTGTGGGTGTATTCGCCGCCCGCTTTGGTTGAAGCAGTGTTGCTGAAGACAGCGTTCTTGTTTCAGAAGTGGCTCTTCTCAGCCAAATGTAGGTACTCGTCTTCACCGTGACTTGGCGGATTTGCGATCAGCCTCCGAAGAGGCGGCGGAATGCGGGGTACATTTCCGCAACGCGTTCCTGCATTAGCTGTTGATAATATTGGTAGATTATTCCGACTGAGAGCAGCACTCCCATACCTGTTCCAAACACACCGAAGAAGTCTGCGAGAGCCGCGATGAGTCCAACAGTTACTCCTCCAAGGATTGTAACTGCAGGGATATACCTTTTCAGAACCGTCTCAATTGGCCGGGCTGATCTTCGATATCCTGGGATGTGCATGCCAGAATCCACCAACTGCTTGGCTACAGTCGAAGGCCCTAGACCCCCTACTTCAAGCCACGTGATTGAGAAGATGATGCAGAATGCAACTAGCAGCACTGCAAAAACCACTGCTCTGGCAGGGTTTAGTACAACGTCTAGTATGCTCCGTGGTGCTATCACGTAATACACCAAGCCTCCGATTGGCTGTGGTTGGTTTCCAACCCAGTTGTATTGACCCAAGATATTGAGGAAGAAGTTCGTGTTGCTTTGGTTGAAGTTGCTCCATATTATCTGGGAGAAGAAGTATACGTTGGCAAAGAGTGCAGAGGCGAAAATCACTGGCAGATTTGAAACGTACAGTAGTTTTATTGGGTATCTGCCGCGATAACCCCGATAGTCAGCGTGTGACACGGGTAGCTCAACTCTCACGCCTTCAACGTATATGACCACCAGGAACACGGCGATTGTTGTTATGAATCCCAGGATTGATGGCAGGTTCTGGGGTCGTATGAAGGCGTTGTCAATTGCTGGGATGAAGTGAGCTGCTTCGCCGGAAGTTGCATTGAAGGGCACATATTCGAGGGCAGTGGAGAAGACGGGTTGACCAAAGCCGATAGTTTGGGCGAGCGCTGGGAAGGCTCCGTAGCTTTTCTGATCAGCTAGCCCAGGTGTTAGAGCAAAACTGTCCCACATTATTCTTTGAGCGACACCTGCCATGATGAAGAGACTGATTCCGCTTCCTATTCCCCATCCCTTCTGCACCATTTCATCCAATAGCATGATTATGATGCCTGCGAAGAGTAGTTGAAGGAATATCACGATAGAGACGGGCGTGGGAAGCTGCCCGTATACTCCTCCAATGATGTATGCGAATGCTTGAACGCCAGTCAACAGTATGGAGAAGAATTTACTGGCGGTCGTGAAGAGTCCCCTGTCTTCAGGGTTGGACATGTCGACACCGATCATTCCCGAACCTGCAAGAAGCTGGAGTATCAATCCAGCAGTGACTATGGGCCCTATTCCGAGTTCCAGCAGGGTTCCTCTATTAGAGGCGAATATAACCCTGAGATAGCTCATTTCAAAGCCTGACTCACCTGCCTGCAATCCATACAATGGAATTTCAGCCATAATCAGGTAGACGATGAGGGCGAGCGCGGTCCAGAGCAGTTTCTGGTTAAAGCCAACTCTTCTTCCTGGAGGCTTTGCTTCAGGCAGGAATCTTGCCATGGGTTTGAAGAGATTGAGGAACCTACCGCCCATTCTTGGTCTCCTTCTATACTGCCGTTGACGACATGCGCACCTGTCCTAGCTGACGCTCTCTAAGATTTTTCCACCAATTTCTTGTATTTTCTTGCTAGCTGATTCTGAGTAAGATGCGACCTTGATTGAGAAGGGTGTGGTCAGTCTGCCGAGTCCCAGGAGCTTGTCGTAACCCATGCTGCTGAGATCCAAGAAGGGTAGTTCATCTTTTTCTTCTAGGCGGTTCTTTCGGGAGAGTTCGGCTGCCATGTCTTCTAGATCACCTACGTTCACAACATTCACTCGTCTTTGTCCTGGGGAGTAGAATCCTTTCTTCGTGAAGTAGTCTGGTTCGTACGTCTGCACATAGCTCCACAGGTGTTTGTGGCGCCCTGGATTTCTTCTGCCTCTCTGACCAGTCTTGCGATGCTGGCCAACTCTGCCCCATCCTACTGTCCGAGAGCCTCGCTTCTTTCGGGTTTTCCGAAGTGTGTGCGGCATGTTTTTTCACGTTTCGGTCTGAGATTAGATGGATATCACGAATTAAATCTTTGTGCGTGTGTCTGTCGCTGGTTAAATCATTCTCTCTACTAGAGTATTGATTGCTTCCCCTCTATATCCTGTGACTCCGTGGGAAGTGTAGCTCTTTTTGATTCGTCCCTTGTACCCTTTCTTTGGCGGATGTCCACGGAAGACGGGTTTTATGTCAGGTAGTTGCTTGAATTCGGTTTGCAGAGAATATGTGGCTTCAGCTAGATCTGCCAGATTCTTGTAACCCACCTTCTGAGCATAGGTATCATCAAGCTTCTTGTTGCCGACCAGCCTTCCCTTTCGTTCTAGCAAATGGAGGATACAGTCTGCTGATGTTTCACCCCAAGTCACGAAGTGACTTACTTTTCGCAGCATGCCGATGTAACTTGGTCTATCGTCAAGTAGTGTGATGTGGCAGTTTCGACTCAGGTGAAGGATATTGAGAGTCTTTTCGATTTCAGGTGATGCATCGCCTACTCCTCTAACGCGAACAACTGTCAAGCATTTCCGCTGTTCTGTCATCTTATCTCACCCAGTCTTCTGAGGTGACGAGACTGTAGGTTCTCTTCAATGCGTCGAAAACGGCATACGCAAAGGAGGGGATCGTTCTTGTCGCTCCAAAGCTTCGAGTCCAGCAGTCCTTCACTCCGGCCAGTTCAAGTATTACTTTCGCGGTTTCGCTTGCAACCAATCCCAATCCTCGGGGTCCAGGTATCAGCACAATTTCTACTCCGCTGCTCTTGCCTCGTGTCTTGAATGGGAGTGAGTGTTCTCTGCCACATCCACACTCCCAGCTTCCGCATCCTCGCCGCATGAAACTTATGTTCAGCCTCGCGTCAGTAGCGGCTTTCTCGATTGCTGTGCGTACTTGTTTGGCTTTTCCATTCCCTAATCCTATGTATCCAGCGCGGTTTCCAACTGCCACTATTGCCTTGAATCGAGATTTTTCTCCTGCGTCAGTTTGCTTCTGCACCAGATTTATGTTGATCACTTCTTCTTGCAGGTCTGGAAGCAAGAGATCTACGACTTCTTGCTCTCTGATCTTCAGCCCTTCCATGAACACTTCTTCCATCGAAGAAATCTGACCCTGCTGGATCAGCCTGCCTACGCTTGTCCTCGGCACCCAGTTTTCACTTGGGGTTCTATCCGGTCTTCTCCGGCGCACTTGTCGACGCCTTCGCCTTCTCACTTTTTCCCACCTTTCCTTCTCTTCTTTTTTGGTGCGCTCTTCTTGGTTGGTTTCTCTCTTCTTTCTTTGCTCTTCTCCGTTTTCGTGGAAGTTTGAATCTTTTTCTTGGTGTCTGTGAAATGCTCTTTAAGTTTCTCTGGTGAGAGTTTTGCCTTCAGATATTTGGAGAAAGACTTCGCTTGAAGATCGCTCGCTGAAGATGTCAAAACTGCGGCAGCATATTCCGCTATATGCTGTCCCGTTAATCTTTCGTCTGAAGGTAATTTGTCTGCTTTGTGAGGAACATCTACGCCAGCATCTAGAACGCCTTTTATCGAGGCGAAAACCCGGGCTCCTTTAGACGGCTGGCCGAGTCCTATATCTGCCACTGCACCTTTCACTTTCTTCTCCACGGCCCGTCTGCCACACAGGAGGCCAGTCAAATATGCTGAAGGTATGTTTCCACACGCAGCCTTCCACCCGTAAGTATGTAGTTCTTGCGAGTTGGCTGCAGCAAGCACTTCGTCCCCCTTTGATGTGGCTTGGATGATTTGCACGTTCATGTGTTTGAGTGATCCTCTCGTCACCACACGTGGCTTTCTCGATATAATCATCGCTCTCCTTGCCTTGTAGTCTGTCTTTCCTTCTCGACGTCGTCGAAACGGCAGATGGTATGAGGGTCCCTTTGCCATCAGCGTGTCCTCCATAAGTTGCTGGACTTGATGCGTCGTTCCAGCTCAGCTATTGATTCGAATACGCCGCTGCTTGCCATTCGATAGAATTGTCGATAAGTGTTCTCTGTGATTATCCGCTTCTCTTTCAGCTCTCTCAGTCTTCTTCGTAGTGCTCGAATCTTCTTCATCCAGATGTCTTTCTTGGAGGTTCGTGATTTGCTCTTTTTTCCAGGTCCCCTTCTCAGGCCTTTTCTTTTCTTCAGGTGAAGGATGCGAGCACGTGATCTACTGACTCCGCTCGTAGGTCTTGGTTGGATAGCTTTCTCGTGGATGAGCTTTCTTATTTCGTCTCGGGTGATTGCTGTTTCAACGTCTTCGATTCTTTCAGGGTCGACCCAGAGGCGGTTTTGGCCTACTTTGAGAATCTCGGCTGCGAGGCGGCGTTGGCTTTTCAGACTCACTTCGCTCTTCCCCCTGCAACCTGTTTGCCCCTCTTCTTTCGCCTTGTCTTCTTGCTGGGCTCTTTCTCTGTCGTTTCCGCCTCCAGAATCGCTTCTTCGTGTGCTTCTTCTTCGCTTCTCTCTTCTTCTTCAACTTCTTTTCTGACAAGCGGGTTCAGAACATGTATTTTTCTTTCCTTTGCCAAGGATGAAATTTGTATTCGTTTCCTCATTCCTACTTGATGACCTATCCGTATTGCTTGGACCTCTGGATTCAGTCTCGTTACTTGATCTGGAGTGTGAACGAGTACTTCTTGATATCCCGACGGATGTAATCCTCGGGCACTTCGTGGACCCCCATAACCAACGTTCACGGATTTTGGCCAACCTTTAACTTGTCGCCGCACTTTGTTGTCCAAACCACGTGGTCTCCTCCAAGATTTCTTAAGGCGCTTGTAGCGCCAACTCTCATGACGTCTGAACTTAGGCTTTCTTGACTTCACCGCTCCTCGTATCTTTAGGCTTTTGTCTGACGTTGATGACGCTGTCATGTTTCCATTCCTTCAAGGCGTTCGTAGATGTATATGCCGTCGAGAAACACTCGAGGATCTTTCACTTTCACTTTCGTCGCTCGTTCAATATTCGCTGCTGTCTGACTCACATCTTCCAAGTTCTTTCCTTGAACGATTACGTCATCAGATCTGACTGCGACTTGAGTCTCACCCAAGATTTTTGCCAAGCGACGACTGCGCTCGCCAGTGAAGTTCTCCACGACGACATTTTTGCCTTCGATCTTGACTGAGATTGGGAAATGAGAAAACACAATTTTGAGTTTGTATGTGAATCCTTTCGTCACTCCTATGATCATGTTTTTGATGTGGGAGCTCACAGTTCCCACTATTGCTGCTTCCTTCTTTCGAGGCCATTCTGTTCGAATTTCCACGGTTTTCTCCATCTTTTGGAAAGTGATCGGCGCGTGAGAGAAATCTCTGACCAGTCTTCCTTTGTCACCGTCCACTGTTACCACGCGACCATCGATCGTGATGGTCACGCTTTCGGGAACCTGAACTGTCTTCACCATTTCCAAAAGACGCATTCTACTCTTCTCCTAGTAGATGAAGGCTAGCAGTCGTCCTCCTATCTTCTCCTCCTTCGCCACTTTGTGGGAAGTGACTCCTTTAGAAGTGGAAATTATAAGCATCCCCATATCTTTTGATGGAAGAAAGGTTCTTTCCCAATCCTCAAATCCATCTGCTTGAACTGAAAATCGAGGTCTCACTGCCCCACACCTGTTTATTCGACCGAGAAGCTGCACCTTGAACTTGCCAGTTCTGCCATCATCTATGAATTCGAATTCTCCAATGTATCCATTCAGCTGCATGACTCTCAAAACTCTTCCGAGAAGTCTGGAGGCAGGAGTGATTACGCACTCTCGCTTTAGGCGCATCTCGTTGTTGACGAGCGTGGTCATGCCATTGGCAATTGTGTCAGTCACAGATCGTTCGCTTCCGTTCATTCATGTTTTTTGAATCCAAGCTCTTTGGCTATCTCCCTAAAACAATGGCGGCATATATATAAGTTGTAACGCCTGATGACAGGCCCGTAGGAACCACAGCGTCGACATGGTCTGCTGCCTTTGCCGAACTTTCGCTCTTTTTTCGGTCTCTCTTTCCCCAACTATTTGCACCTCAGACTATTTCGGCTCCCACACTATCCTTGATGAACACCATGGCTTCTTCAGGTGTCAGGAGATGCTTGGTCCCGATCTTTGAACGGGCTCGCCGTCGCTCTTTGACACGGAAACCTGCTCGTCCTAAGACAACCGCGACGTCCATCCCGAATATTCCAAGCTGAGGTACATACTTGGTTCCCGGGATCTCTATGTGCTCTTTTATCCCGAATGAAAAATTACCGTTGACGTCGAAGGCGCTCTTTGAGATCCGGTTATCAACTGCCTGCAGCGCTTTTGCGAGGAAAGTTGACGCCTTTTCCTTTCGCAGAGTAACGACACAGGCGATTGGCTCCCCTTTCCGAATCCCGAAATCCCTCACTGTTTGTTTGGCGCTTCGTCGGACAGTTGCTTGATTGGTCAGTTCCTGGAGAACTTTTCCTGCTTTTTCCAAGGGTTCGCCTGATTTTCCCACTGCCATGTTGACAGCTACCTTCCGAATTCTCGGTTCAAGCATTGGAGTTTCTTTCCATTTCCTACGGATCTCTTCTTCATCCATAATTCTACTCCTCCTCAGGTAGTGATATGGCCTGCTCGGAGTCTCCCACTAGAAAAACGTAGTCAAGAATAGTCTGGAAGCTCTTTCCAGATTTTCCTTCGATTGTGGCCAGCAGCTGGAGCCTTTCACCAGGTTTTTGTTCAATATCTAGGATTTTTCCATGCATTCCTCTGTTCTTTCCCCCTGTGATTAGAGCGCTGTTGCCTTTCGTGAGTTTGATCTGCCCGACTATCTCGCCGCTTGGGATGGCTACTTTGACAACATCCAAGGTTTCGTAAATGTCTTCAGCAGGATCTTTTGGATCAACAACTGAGATGAGTTTGTTGGTTCCATCGTGTAGATTGAGCTGGATGTTGCCTTTCTTGACATGCGTCTTGTTTTCTATTCTGCAAAGCTTGAATTGAGCTTCGTCTTTCTTGATTGGGTGTAGAGTCAATCCCTTTCGATATGATAAGACTCTGTAGTTAGCCTTCGCCTCTGGGAGAGTCAGTACATCCATCAAACCGATTGGAAAGGCTTCTTCTCTTCGGATCTTTCCGTCAACATGCACCTTTCCTTGTGACAGGATGGTTCCTGCTTCCTTCTTCGTTTTCCCGAAGCCCAGAATGTCCCTCACAACAATAGCTAGGGGGAGACTCTTCTGGATTGCGTGAGCTCCGGCTCTTGGCTTCACGACCCAGGTGTATCTCTTTCTTGGAATGGGCCAGAAGTTTGGCGCGGGTTCTCGTTTCAGATGTTTGCTTCCACCTTTTTTGCCCATACTATTCAGCTCCATCAGCTTTGGCTCTTGACCGGCCTTTCGTGCCACTTCTCTTTGGACTGGCCTTCTTCTTGGTTTTCTTCACTGCTGACTCAACGGGCTCTTCCTTCTTCTTGGTTTTCTTCACTGCTGACTCAACGGGCTCTCTCTTCTTCCGTGGCTTCTTGGGACGGGTCTTTTTCTGTGGAGGTTCTTCTGCCTCTTGTGTCTTCTTCGCCTTGGGTTTCCGAGCAGTCCTCTTTCTGGCGGGCTCTTTCGGAACTGGTATGCCTCTTCGCTTCAATGTTTCTCGGCGCCATTTGTCGTCAAGATTGAGATTTATTATCATGACCTTAGATGGGTGAATTGGGATTGGGATTGCTGTTCCATCGACTTTCTCCCTCGTGACGCCTTCGACTAGTATTCTGTATTTCTTTCGGTCAACCTTGGTGATCTTTCCTTCGAATCCTGCGCGATCGCCTCTCGTCACACGAACTGTGTCTCCGGTCTTTGTGGGGAATGAGTTTGTGCCATGCTCTTTCTTAAGATCAGGAGATAATGGTGCAGAAAATTGTCTGTGTCTCTGATGGCCTGGTGCTTGAAACAGTTTCTTTCGGTTTGTTCTTGGCTTGGTAATTTGTATTGCTCTCACCTTACACTATAATACTTGCGGCGCTCGCGATTCTAGGCCATCTTTCTGCAGCTTCTCTTGCAACAGGTCCTCTGATTTCGGAGCCCTTCATTTCTCCTTCAGCTGTGATGATTACTGCAGCATTGTCTTCGAACCTGACCCAGATGCCTTCTGGGCGACGAAATGGCATTTTCTGTCGGACGACAACTGCTCGAAAGAGCTTCTTCCTCATATCTGGTGTTCCCTTTCTCACGGAGGCCATAATGAGATCTCCTACGCCTGCTGTTGGAACACGTCTCAGCCGTCCTTTGTAGCCAATGACCTGAACTAGTCTGAGCTCCCTGCCTCCTGTGTTGTCTGAGCATCTCAACATTGTGCCCGCTTGTACACCTTTGGCAACTTTTGGTCTTTGTCCTCCTATGGCTCGGGCAAACAGTGCCCGTGGTCTGGCTCTTGCAGCCAATTACTGCGCCTCCAGTTTTTCCACAATCACAAAGGAAACGGTTTTGCTGATAGGGCGACATTCTGCAACCTTGACTTTGTCGTTTTCTTTGATGGTGAGACAGGAGGGATTGTGAGCGGGTATGTGGCTGTGTCTTCTTTCGTATCGTTTGAATTTCGGCACGTATTGAAGGTAGTCTCGTCGAATGATTGCTGTCTTGTCCATTTTCAAGCTGATTACAATGCCATCAAGAACACGCCCTCGAACAGATAGGCTTCCGTGGAAGGGGCAATGAGGGTCAGTGCACGATTTTCTGGGCTTCTTTAGAGACAGAGAGGCCAATCTTACCACAACCTCCTGATTCTCTTCTTCAAGCGCTCTTCAGGTCTTCCCAATAGGACTCTCCCATCAATCTCTACAGTAGTGTCGTCTGGAAAAGTGAACTGGAAAGAAATCTGGTTCTTCATCACTCTCTTCTTCTTGCGATCCTGGAGTATCACGAATGTTTTTCGTGTTTCATCAACGACAATGCCTGCTACGTGCAGGTCATCTTGGTTAGTTGACCTGGTGACACGGGCTGCTAATCCCATGAATTCTTGCTGTGTGATCGTAGGGTTGACTTTCAACGTGTCCTCGCCTCTGCCTCACTGAGTTCCGCTTCACGTTCTATTGTGAGGATACGGGCAATCGCCTTGCGAAGTTCTTTGATGCGCGCCGTGTTTTCGATCGTGCCACCTGCTTTTGTCATGGTTCTGAGTCTCACCAATTCAGTTTGGAGCTCGAGAACTCTCTTTCTCTGATCTTCCAGAGACATTTCGCGAATATCCTTTAGCCTTATGATTGGCATGCTATTCTACTGCAGCCTCCTCGTCCTCTTCGCTCACTGAAGTGCCAGCTTCAGCTTCTTCGACCTCTGATGCGGCTTCAGCATCATCCTCGGCTTCAGGCTCATGGATAGTTACTTTGTCTGGAAACTTCACGCCTGGAGGCATGATGCGAACTTTCACTCCAAAAATGCCTTGTTTCAGCTGAACATGTAGCTCAGTAGATCTGACATGTTCTAGTGGAGGCTCTCCACTCTTTGGCAAGTATCCCGCACGAAACTTCTCGTACTTTGCCCTTCGGCCCCGCAGCTTGCCACTGACAATGATCTCAACTCCTAGGGCTCCAGCATCTGAAACCTGGTTGAGAGCCCAATATCCTGCTCTTCGATAGTGTACACCCCTCCTCAGAGCGGATGCAATGCGTGATGCCACCACATAAGCGTTAAGCTCAGGGATCTCGATTTCCGCCACCGAGATTTGTGGGGTCGGAAGCCCGAATTTCTCTTCCAGAATGCTTGCGAGATCCCTTATCGTTTCTCCTCCTCGTCCAATCACAACTCCAGGACGCATTGCGTAGACCACGATATGCGTTCCGAGAGGCGTTTTAGTTAAGTCCACACCGCCATAGCCTGCTCTTTCCAGTTGGTTCTGCAGGAATTCGTCGATTTCCGTCTTCTTAATCGATTCTTCAATGAAGTGCTTCACAACAGACACTATGCAGCTCCCTCCACGATTTCCTCCATCTCCTTCAACACAATCTCCACGTGAGTCAGTGTCTTCGTTTTGGGAGAGGATCTGCCAAATGCTCGCGGTATGGCTCTCTTGATCTTGATCCCTGGATATGCTAGGGCCCATGTCACACGAAGACGCTCAACATCCAGGCCCTTGAACTCAGCATTACCTTCAGCGCTTTCAAGAACTTTCAAAACCTCCGCGGCTGCCTTGACAGGATACTTTCCCACCATCGTTTTCTCCGTTTCATGTCGATGACCCAGTTTTTTGGTGAATCTGCGAAAGGGAACTGACCGCTTCTTGATGATCACTTGTCTCAAATACCTCTTTGCTTTGTCCAAATTCATGCCCTTTATCGTATTGCAGACTTCTCGTGCATGTTTGGGAGAGATTTTGAGCTCGCGTCCGCTAGCTTTGACGGTCTTTTCAGTATCAAGTTCCGCGATGGAGTATCCGAACTTCGGCATGCTTTTCCAACTGCGCAATTCAACAGCATCAACGTAGTTTATATGTCTTTTCTCGATAATGCAGATGGACATTCAGAACGTCGGAATCCTTTAATCAAGACGGTTTTTTCACTCATATTCTTTAAAAGGTTGGTAACAGAATTGAATCTCCATGTCACGGCATCAAATCATTGGAGAAGGCGACAACCTCCTTCTTTTCCTCAACCAGAAACGCAGCTACTTGGTGAAAGCGGAGAAAGGCAGAAGCTTTCACACCCATAAAGGCTATGTCCTTTTCGATGATGTGATTGGAAAGCATTATGGTGTTCAGGTGACAAGCAATTTGGGCGTGAACTTCGTGGCTTTGAAGCCTGCTCTGCGAGATTTCATCTTCAAAGCTCAGCGGAGAACTCAGATAATGTATCCGAAAGATATAGCGTTGCTTGTGATGTTTGGTGGAATAGGTCCGGGTGATCGCGTGGTTGAAGCCGGCACAGGCGCCGGTGCACTGACTACAGCTCTGGCTTTCTATGTGAAACCTCGGGGACATGTCTTCAGCTATGAGATTAGACCGGAATTTCAGCAAGTTGCCTTGAAAAACTTCAGAAAAGCAGGTGTCGAAAGGTACATTGTGCTCAAGAACACAGACATAACACTAGGCATTGAGGAAAAAAACGTTGACGCTGTCATTCTGGATTTGGCTACACCTTGGCTTGTGGTAGCTCACGCTTGCTTGGCTTTGAAAGGCAGTGGAAACTTTGTCTCCTTTAGCCCAACTATTGACCAAGTGGTCAAGACTTCCGAAGCTCTTCGGGCAGAGGGGTTTGTTGACGTAGACACGTATGAATGCATAATGCGTCGAATGCAGATCGCGCCAGGAAAGACTCGGCCCGAGACGTTGATGACCGGCCACACAGGGTACATAACGTACGCCCGAAAGGCTGTGAGAGAATGAGCCCAGCGTTGAGCAACAGCTCACCCAAGGGAATCAGTGACACCTGAAGGACATGCCACGCTTATGAGTGAGTTGGAAGCCAAGGATAACTGCGTCTGGGCACTCTTCTCCTGAACAACAGATACATCACTGAAGCCGCAGCAAAACTGATGCCGAGAACCTCCACTTCCCGAGCCGTCACTCCTTCAACATGATTTTGATCGGAATACTCGAGTAGCGGTACTCTCAAGTCCTCCGGCCACGAAGCTCCAGACAGGATTCCTGGGAGTCTGCCGAGT
>CAYFWV010000069.1:0-10643 GCA_964346975.1 uncultured Candidatus Bathyarchaeia archaeon | reverse complement strand
AATGCTGATTGCTGTTATACCATCATTGTGCATTTTCCTAGCCAATCTGTTTTTCCTAACATTCCCAATAGCCAGCAGAACAGAGCCTTATGTAGTCGAAGTAGGAGACGTTGTTAATCCACGGCCTTTTGGCTTGACTTTCTTAGTTGACTACTTCCGAGTTTCGAACAGTGTTCAGAACTATTCATCGTACATCGATCTGGCCTTGGATGTTATGTCGCTATTCGCGCTTCTGTTTCTAGCTTTAATGCCATTGATCTTATTCGGAGTTTACAGAGATAGAATACTTGATTCATGGAGTTCCATTCTAATCATTGGCAGTTTTAGCTGCTTAGTAATACCGTTTTGTGCTTTGGATATGTGGAGTCGGTGGATGCTAATGCTAGTATATCCTTTTACATTCTACGCGGCTAATGGTTCATGGAAAGTTCTTGGGGCAGAATCCAGTGACAATGCCTCGAAGGGCAAGACAAGAAAGACCATTCACATCGCGAAAGCTACACTGCCTCTGATAGTACTCTTAGGGATATCTTTCATGGCCGCGCCCATGTTCTTCGGACGTTTCAGTCTGTTCTCCATCCCTACCATATCCAACTATTTTCCTCCAACAATGCAGGTGAACACAGTTCCCTTGGAAGATGTGGATGATGTTGCAGCAGTTCTTAATTGGCTGAGTGAGAATAGGGGTGAAGAATCTTGCTTGTTAGTTCACCATGCGTTAATCTCATGGGCTCGCCTCTATCTGAGAGAACCATGTACTATGTTCCATTTTCAGATTGATCTCAACATGGCTCTGGAGAGCGCAATGGATGCAGGTTTCAGAAATGTATATTTCGTCTGGTGGAATGAGGATATAGGATGGTACGGAGTGAATGCTTCTCCTGATTTCGTAGTCATTTTCAGCAGCTCAAGAATGGCTGCTTTCAAATATTCATTGGGCTGAGAAAATGCACCTCATCACAAGCAATTGCGTTTTTTGGCAACGGTCCAGCAGGTAGATTATGATTCAATTCTTCGATTTCTTTTCATTCGTGGTTGCGGTTCTCATTATACTAGTAATCCCCGGATCTCTTGTACTACATTTCTTGAGACTGCGAAGACTTACAAGGTGCTTGAGAACTCTTGTATCATTCGGCATATCTTTGGCTCTCTTGTCCGTGGTAGCCTTACTTCTGAATTACACAGTAGGCATTTCCTCTTTGTCATTGCAGCTAGTCTATGGTTCATCCATGATTGTCTGGATACTAGTGCAAGTACACTGTCTTTCTGAAATTCTTGAAAAAATTAGGTCAATAAGGACTCTCATATATGTAAATTGGTCAACACTAATTGCCACTCTCTCAGTGATTGGCATATTGGTTTTCTCACTCATCCGGTGGTCTCCCTATTACAATTTCCATTCAGCTGACGCAGGTTGGCATGTATTTTGGGCTAGAAACATTGTCAATTCACAGAGGCTCCCAGATTATAGTATTGTGCAACCATTTAATCCGCCAGAGGTGTTCACCTATGGTTCACACTTTCTCTTGGCTTCGTTTTCCTTGTTCACAGGTATCCAAGTGGAAAACATGTATTGGTTCCCATTATTGCTCTTCTATTTCCTGATTTTCCTCGCAGTCTTTGAGTTTGCGAAAACTTTGACAGGTTCCTGCTGGGGAGGGCTTCTTGCCTCAGGCTTCTACTCCATCTCGCAGATTCCTGCTGGTCGCATCCTTCTTGGAAATCTTCCTGACATAATCGGCTATTTCCTGATGATTCTGACTCTCTTGATAACATCCAAGATTCTCACTTTCAAAAGGCTCAGTGTTGTTTTTGGTCTAGTGGTTCCAAGCGTCATTTCATTCTATCAATACGCAACAGTAAGTATCGCCTTGACTCTTTCCGCAGCTCTTGTGCTGGTTCTAATCCTCCACAAGAACACCTTCCACTCTCTTTTAGTCATGATACGGGAAAAGACTGTTCAGATTGGTGCCTTCCTTCTTGCTGCAACATCCTTGGTCTTCTCATACCATACGACCTACATGAACTCAACAAGTCTGGACATACTCGGTTCAACAAATTGGTCAGCCCATGTTCCATCCATCAGTAGTTATCCTGCAATTCTTGGCCAAGTCTACCTAGTTGCGGGCCTTTTAGGCCTAGGTGTTTTGATAGCCAACAAAAGCAGATCAGGAGTACTAGTTCTTTCGTGGCTAGTAGCTCTCCTTGCTGCAACGCATGCTCCTATGCTTGGGATTGGACTTGAGCCGATTAGATTTCTTTGGCACTTGATAGAACCTTTGTCAGTTACATCTGGGATCTTTGTGTTTCTGGTCATAGACAGGTTGACCAGTGATAGGGAGCGAAACATCAGGTTCTGGCAAATCAACTTCCACATCTCTCATTCAAGTGAAAGATCTCGATTGGTTGCCAAGTCCATCGTGATCGTAGCTGCGTTGCCTGTTTTCATCGGACTGTTTGCCCCCATCCCATTCTATCCGACTAGACCAAGCGAATCCTATTTGATGGATGATTCAGAGGTTGGAGTTTGGCTAGCGTCTCAGCTCTTGAGAGACAAGGTTGTGGCAATAGATGCTGACACTGACACAACTGCCACATGGGTTCAGGCCTATTCCCAGATTCCTCTCTTTCTATACAAGGCAGATTATGCTATTGACGTAGCTAGTGTACCTTACAGGTACTATTATGAGAATGCCTCCTACCTATTTGGCAACCCGTTTTCTCCTGAAGTGATGGAAATCGCGAAGACCTACAACTTGTCATATGTGATTTCACATGGCTCCGCAGTTGAGGCTTTCTCACAAAGTCCTTTCTTTGAATCCGTTCATGCAGCGTCATCGCTGCAAGTTTTCGAACCTAGAGTGACATCAACCTATGGGATTACTACATCTGCGCAAGGATACTACGTAAACATGACAAGTGGAAGAAAGGCCTTTGTGCTTGCGGAAATCGAAATCACATTTCAGGCTTATGACCGTGCTAATCTCACTATACCGGTCTACGGGCAAGTAGCTATTCCAGCTCTGCCAAGCACGGTCTTCACTGTGACTGTCGATGGACAGTACTGTGCTGAGTTCACGGTACTGGGCAGCGCCATTGTTGATGACAGCCCTGGTCTAGCGAATCTATTCAATCTTGAGAAGATTGGTGTGGGAGAGTCCATAACCACTGGCATTTCCCTGAGCCCTGGGTATCATACCATAAGAATTGCCAAAAAGTCAGACGTTGGTTTCGTCATATATGCTGAAGACTTGAGAAACCAATTCGTAGCCACAAATCCATCGCTGACATCAGCTGTATCTGATGGTTGACCCGCCATGACTAGCGTGACAATAGGTGAAGTGGAGTTGGAAACTAAGGATGGTAGAGCAGATAGATTGTTGAACAGACAAAGCTTGCTACATAGATTCGCTATCTCGCGTTTCGCACGTTTTCTCGGCAGATACCTGCCTTGGTTAGATTTCTACCCTGCACCAGCAGGACTTATCCTGAGGGAATTGAGTAATTGCGGAGGCGTATTGGATGTCGGTTGTGGAAACGGTCGTGTCCTCTCAAGACTTCGATTCTTAGATCACAAGCGAAGGCTACGCAGGACAGCTTTTGTAGGCTTGGACTCGTGGCGTCCGTCGCTGATTGAAAGCAAGAATATACATAATGAAGTAGTTCTCTGTTGTGCACCGTATCTTCCTCTGAGAGAATATCAGTTCGATTGCATCATCGCAGTCGATTTTCTGGAGCACCTGAGGCGAACCGACGCTCTCAAGGTTCTCAACGAATTCGAGAGAATGAGTGACTGTGTCATGCTACTCATCCCTGTCGGTTACTGCAAGAAGAGAGAATTAGAAGATGAGAATCCATTTCAGCAGCATTTTTCATGGTGGAATCCGAAAGAACTGGAAAGCAGAGGATATTCAGTTCAAGGAATTAATGGTTTTCGGGGATTCCGGAAGGATAGTGGTCAATTCCGGATTCCAAGCCTCCTTGCGCTCCCTCTACAAGTAATTTTAGCGCTTGTGTCCCAACTATTTGTATACCGTATGCCTCAAGCCGCATATCACATGTTTTGTGTCAAGCAGCGGGCACGATAATACGGTTTCTTACTTCAGAGATGAGTGAAATCGGGTTGGTAATATGAGAGGGATTCTGAGATTTGTGTTCAAGTATCTATCGGTCCAAAGTGGACAGCGTCCAATCCGTCGTTGTCACGCTGAGATTGATGGGAAATGGTTCAATCGAGAACGCATCAAAGTGGCAATAGTAGGTTCGCGCGGAGTACCCAGCAGGCACGGAGGCTTTGAAAGGTTAGTAGAGCATTTGATCGCCGCGCTGCCTGACGCGGGATTCGAGGTAACAGTTTTTTGTGAATCATCATTGAGAAAGTACCGAGACAAAGTCAAGAAGGCACGGCTGATCTATTTCCCTGTTTTCGAGAAAGCGAGAATATTCTCCGAAGTTCTGTATGACATAGTTGCGTTAGCATGGTGTTCGGTAGCAGACTTAGATATTATATATCTTCTTGGCTATTCAGCGTGCCCATTTGTCATTCTCCCCCGACTCACGGGAAAGAGAGTAGCAATTAACGTCGACGGCCTTGAGTGGAGAAGAAGAAAGTTTTCAAAGCCCATTCGAAGGATTCTGAAAACTCTGGAATCTATTGCAGTAAAGGTGTCTCACTGCATAGTAGCAGACTCAGAACTGATGCAAAGATATTTTCATGAAACCTATGGCATAAGCCCGATGTTCATTGCATATCCAGCCCCTATTGAGTATCATTCCTCAAAGGAGGCGGCTATAGCCAGCCTTGGGCTAGTCAAGGGACACTACTATCTTGCTGTGGCAAGGCTGGAACCAGAAAACAACATTGATCTGATTATAGATGGCTTCAAAAAAGCAGAAACGAAACGAAGGTTGGCCATCGTTGGTCCTCTTGCGAACACGATCTACGTCAGAGATCTCATGCAGGCTGCAGATTCAAGAGTAGTCTTCCTGGGTGGCATTTACGATGTAGACTTGCTGACAGCTATAAGGCTCAACTGCTTCGCCTACTTGCACGGGCATGAAGTCGGCGGCACGAACCCTTCATTACTTGAGGCCATGGGCTGCGGAAGCGCGACTATTGCTCTCGACGTACAATTTAACCGGGAAGTCGCTGGAGACTCAGCACTATTCTTTCAGAAGGATTCAGAGGATCTGGCACGAAAGATCCGTTTGTGTGAAGCTAGCAAATCAAAAGCAATCTGTATGCGAGAGAAGGCTCGCGAGATAGCTGGTTCCAAATACTCCTTGAACAGAATAGTGACTCAATATGTCAATCTATTTGTAAGAGTGAAGAAGGGTAGAGACCCTGATCATCCATGAGATCCAGATACCAGTGTGCGTGATGGAACCCAAAACAAGTCATGCCTGTACATCACCGACTGAATCAAAGCCATAATCGCGCGCGACAAGCAAATCTTGATGCTTATAGTGTAGCCTGCGGTCAAAACTTCTTCGATGGACATCTGTAGATCGGGTCATCGTTGGATCGACCCAGGATGAAGACTCCTTCCCCAGTTCGGGGCGTCCCTGATCAAGTTCACTACATTGCTTGACCAGCCGAGGATTATGCTCAATACTCCCAATCTTGGGGCGTCCCGAAATTGAGCGCGTGCGCATGAAGAGGTAGTTGAGTTTTCTGCATGCATGCCATCGAAAACCAGAATATATCACTTCATGCAGTACGACATTTATAGAAAAAATATCATTCTCTTCCAGTGAGAGAAAGAGAGATGAAAAACCTCGAAGTCATCATAGCCAAATACTATTTTCCTAACGAGTTGTTTGTTGGTCAAGTTCGAGAAATTATTCAATTATTGACGGAGAGGTTAGCTGGACGTTATCCACATGACCAAGCAGTGAACAAAGCAAAGCAAATTGTGGCAAAGTACTATTTGAACACGGACGTGCGCGCGTAGAAAGCGGTGCGCGCATAGGCGTAGAATCAGGAATGTAGGAGAATTCCTCGATCAACATTGACTGTCTATGACGTATGCTGGTTGTCGAACATCACATCGCCCGCTGCGTGTAGCCAAGGATCCAGGTGAAGCTGCTGCCCCTGAAGCTGGATTGCTCGTAGAAGTTCTGAAGTATTCGCCGAGTCTGTGTTGCACGTTATCTGCTTTCACTTCGGCTTTGAAATCCAAGTTTCCAATACCTATTTCTCATTCACTTGGGAGTTGCCAGCAACGGCGAGTACAGCATTACAGTAGGGGCAGACGTTGACGAGCCTTGGTTTCCCTGATTTGAAATCGAACATACATAGTGGCTGTGAGAAGACTTTCCCACACTTTCTACACACCATTGGAATGGCAACAACTTCCACCCCATCATCTTTAAGTGCCGCAGCTTTCTCCTTGAACGATTTCTTGCCACCTGCAGCGGTCGCTTCTTGTGATTGAGCATTCGGATGCGTTTCTCTCCGAGAAATGGTTCTTCGGCCTAGCAGTGTATAAAAGAGGGAGACCGCGTTCAAAGCACCCATGCCTCCGAGTACCGCAAGACCAAGCCTTTGAAAGGCCCAGTATGGAATCGCCCACTCAGGATTGAATTGCAGGCCGTAGTCGTATAATGTGTTGTGCACTATCACATCTACTTGCATCATTGCTACAGCTGCTGCTACACCGAGTGCAATTCCAACACTGTTTAGAAATAGAATCAGTTTCCAGCTAAATCTGATCTCCATTCGAATCTGATCGTTACTTAGGCTAGAAGGATTAAAAACATTGTTAACTCTGAATTAGAGGCGACAGTCATTACTGAAGATACCATGATGCCCACGGAAATGGATGAGTGTGAAACCTCCGGGTACAGGAGCGCGCGAGTCCAGTCCCTTTGGGTTAACCACTTTCGCCTAGCCTTTGCCTGCCGCAGAGGAATACCACAGTTTTGCAAAGATTTGAGTGTTGAGATACATCCAGACCGCGACGTGCATGAAGTCGCTCGTCGCTTATTATTGCCTCTTGGTAAGGGTATGGAAAACACGCTCAAAGAGAGAATGGTTTTTTCTGCTTTAATTTTGCAAAAAAGTGACCGCGCGCGTGGTCCCCACGCAAGAAACAGAATACGTTCAGCAGCTGCCACCGCTGCTCGGTTGGCAGCGTAACTGTCAATCCCTGTCGGGTCTAAATGCTTTTGTAGCTGCTGTTCGGTTAGTGATACAACTGGTGGAACACGCCTCGTAGTGTATGATAAACGGGCGAACTTCGAACTGAACAGGATGAGTGAATAGTTGTCGTTGAAGATTGACTTGCATGTTCATACACGGTTTTCCCTCGATTCATCGATTGCGATTCGGGATCTGGTCTTCTACTCAAGGCTGCGAGGGTTGGATGGTGTTGCGGTTACAGATCATGATTCCTTGTTTCGATGCCCAGAACCGGAAGTGGTCAAAGATTTGCTGATTATTCCTGGAGCGGAGATAACGACAGATCAAGGTCATGTCTTAGCTCTGAACCCAAATACCTTGGTCGCCAGCGGCTTGTCGCTCGCGGAAACTGTCGATGCAATCCACGATGCAGATGGACTGGCTGTTCTCGCTCATCCTACTGCGTTTTTCAAAGGCATTAAAGAGAGGCAGCTTGAGCAGAAGTGGGATGCGATTGAGGTGATCAATGCCTCTGCAATACCCTTCTCCTTTGCGGTGAGAAAGAATCGGAGACTCGCAACTCGACTGGGTCTTCCGCAGACCGGAGGAAGCGATGCTCATTATGCTCCTGAGATTGGAACGGCTTACACTTGCATTGACGGCGCAACGGATGTTTGTGGCGTCGTTGAAGCCTTACGAAAAGGAGCTGTGAGACCTAGTGGAAGGGGAATTCCTTGGACCATGAGGCTGAGACGAATGCTTCACAGGGCTCGAGTGCGAAAGAGTGAAGTAGTTCGTGGGTTAAGAGCTCTCTAGTTGATAGAGTTTCAGCTCAATAGGTAGCGGCTTCTCTGGCTCTGACGCAGGCTCGAGATTAAAGAGGTCGGGTGTCAATGAGCTTAGGGGGCCTTTCATTGCTGGCGTGGTTAGTCCTGTCATCATGAGGATGACTCTGATTCTGCCTTCAAGTTCAGGTCTGACTCTTGCTCCCCAAACGACTTGAGTTTCTTTCTGCAGTAATTCTTGCACGATCTCTTTTGCGTGGGTGGCTTCTTCACCTGTCAATCCACTCCCACCGAGAACCTGGATCATTGCCCCTCGAGCCCTCGTACAATCGATCTCCATGAAAGGATGATTGTTGAGGCCTTTGAGGGCGTTATGAACTGCTTCTTCCAATCTATTTGAAGAGTCAGATTCTCCTATGCTCATCGCTGCTAGTCCTCCGTTTTCCATAATGGTTTTGATGCTATGCGAATTAGGGTTGTTCAGACATGGTGTTGAGATTGCCTCCATGAGGTGGATCAAGACGATGGCGAGGGCTTGGCTGGAAAGGTCTCTCGCTGCTTCTTGTGGGATGTGAGGGGTAAACTCTGCAATGCTGGTGTTGTCTATTGCTATGACCATTTCACAATCTTGCTGTAGCTTTGAAAGGATCTGAGCCACCTGCTCCTTTGTCTTTGGTGGAACAGCAGGTGAAGTTGTGACGGCTCCAACGGTGATTGCTCCACTCTTCCTCGCCACCCGAGCCACAAGTGAGGCGATTTTGGTGTCAAGATTGCGATCCATGGCTGTGGCGAGAAAGACCGTGTCCACCTGGGTCAAAGCGTGTTCGACTATGTCCTGGAGCCGTACATCTGACCCTTGAAGAGTGATAGACGGCGTGCCTGAGGACCGTTTGATTACGTTGATGTCAGCCAGAGTGTGCGGGTGTGTGTTCGTGTTCTCTGGGTCTGGGTCTTCGGTGTCGATGACAATCGACATATCAAGGGTGATTCCGAGTGCTCTCAGTCGATCGGCTGTGGAGCTGCCCATTGGTCCGACGCCGATGAAGGCTAGCTTTGGAGGGTTGGTGAGTGTCGCGGCGTCCGTGGGTCTCTGGGTTCCCTGCCATCCCGGTTGAAGTGCTTGGTTAGTTGCTTTTTTGCCATCCATTTCTCTTCCTCTCCCAAACCTCTGTGTTTAACATGTCTCGTATGGCTATGCGTATTGCTTCTGCACGATTGGGATAGAATTGTTCGTTTACGAGATCATCTAGTGCTCGAATGTAGGTTTCGGGGAGATGTAAGGTAATGAGTTTCATTTTTCGTCCTCCTCCCTTCGGTGGGTAATAGAATCGGATTGTGTTTGAAGGTTATAGGTTTATGTAATATGTAAGAAATATGTTACAAATATGTTCAACACATTGGCATTTAAAACTTGCCCACCGACTCAGATGTTTTATGTTAAAGGGTCAGATCTGATGAATGTTTATGTCTAGGTTTGTGACTTGAACCTGCATATTTCACTGAGGGTGCTCTCATGCGAGCTTTCGTGAAAGGGTTCGGGTGCTCAAGCAACATCGCAGACACTGAGGTGCTGTCGGGGTGTCTCGTGGCAGCTGGTCACACACTTGTCGCGTCGCCTGAGCGGGCTGAACTCATTCTCTACAATACGTGTGCCGTGAAAGCGCAGACTGAAGATCGAATGATCTACTTGTTGAAGCGCGTTCCACGCGGTTGCAAGTTGCTTGTCGCTGGGTGCCTACCTCTTGTCAATCCTGAGAGATTGAAGAGAGAAGTTCGGTTTGACGGGGTGGTCGGTCCTGCGTGGGGAGAAGGAATCGTGGAGGTTGTGCGAAGGCTTTCGGATGGGGAGCGTGTGGAGGAGTGGAACGACTCTGATCGCTTGCCTGATCTCGGTTTACCACGCACGATGGCAAATCCCTGTGTCAGTATTGTCCCCATCTGCTACGGATGTCTGGGTGCGTGCGCCTACTGTTGTGTGCGTCATGCTCGTGGGCAGCTCAGAAGCTACAGCCTAAGCGAGATTGTGGAGCGAGTATCCGCAGATTATGCGCGGGGGATCAGGGAGTTTTGGTTGACGTCCCAAGATAGTGCAAGTTACGGCAGGGACGTTGGGGCGAGTTTGTCGGAGCTCTTGAGGAGTGTGTGCGGGATTGCGGGTGATTTCCATCTCCGTGTTGGGATGATGACGCCAAATCGCCTGTTGGACATTATGAATGACGTGTTTGATGTCTTTGATGATGAGAAGCTCTTCAAGTTTCTTCATGTTCCTGTTCAAAGTGGTGATGATGAAGTGTTGGGAAGCATGAATCGTCACTATACTGTGGCGGAGTTTCTGGGGTTGGTGGAAGGGTTCCGAACGAGGTTTCCGAGATCAACTGTGGCCACTGATGTGATTGTCGGGTTTCCAGGGGAGACGGCGGAAGCTTTTAGGCGTACTCTGGATTTGATCCAGGTCATTAAGCCTGATATTGTGAATGTGTCTAAGTTCTTTGGACGGCCTGGCACTTCCGCGCTCCGTCTCCACCCTCAGATTGGGATCCGAGAGATGAAGGCTCGAAGTGGACGGTTGTCACGCTTGGTCCGTCGCATAGCTCTTGAGAGAAATCGTGAGTGGGTTGGGTGGCGTGGGAGAATTCTGGTGGACGAGGTCGGCAAGGTTGGATCTGTGGTGGGTCGGAATTTTGCGTACAAGCCCGTTGCCGTCAAGTGCTGCGATGATTCGGATATGCGTCTGC
>CAYFWV010000068.1:0-18471 GCA_964346975.1 uncultured Candidatus Bathyarchaeia archaeon | reverse complement strand
GTTTTACACTATCATTCGGGACAAGTAGCATGCCGATTCACGGAACTGATCAAGAAAATCGATCCCCGATCCGGGCAAACAGTTGAAGAGAAACCTGCGTTCCTAAAAACAGGAGATGGAGCCACAGTTCGGATGGAACCTTTACATCCAATATCCGTTGAAACATACACTGATTTTCCGGAACTCGGACGCTTCGCTGTGCGCGACATGGGCACTACCGTAGCTGCTGGGGTAATAAAAGAGATCACACAGAAAGGCCCCTAGAAGCAACTTTCTATCCATCTTTCCTTTTTTCCGTTTCTTCACTCTCAAATCCACTCCAAGCTTTATAGACAACAAGACCACTTCTAGGTCAATCCGGAGTAGAATGCAAGAATGTGTCCATCTGAAACCTTGATGCCATACGTGGAGAGACCCAAGAAAGGATTGCAGCCCACGATAATCGTTGACAGCAACGAAGCGAGCAGCGCCCCGAAGATCGTGTTCGGGCTCATGGATCGCGGCGCAGAAATCAAGAAACAGAAACTCTCCGACGGTGATTACATCGTCTCAGACAGATGTGCCATAGAGCGAAAGACTGTTCAAGACTTCGCCTACACACTCACGCGAAGATACCTCTTCGACCAACTGTCTGGACTCAAAGATCTGTACGCAACACCTATTATTCTACTAGAAGGATATTTGCCAATAATCTACAAGTACTCCAGAATCAACCCGTCAGCAATCTGGGGCGCCATGTTTACCTTAGCAAGACAAGGTATCCCTCTGGTTCATACCACAAATTACAAGGAAACAGTTGACTTTCTTTACACAGCTTCTAGACAGGAACAACTAGTGGAAAGGCGGGCACCTGTGGTTCATGCAGCAAAAAAGACGGAAACCTTAAGCGATGCTCAGATGTATTTCATAGCAAGTCTGCCAAACATTGGACGTGAAAAAGCGCGAGTTATTCTGAAATCCTACCAAACTCCCATGAGAGCTCTTGGAAATGTGGATAATTGGACAACAGAAGTACATGGTTTAGGACCAGTTATCAGTAGAAGAGTGAAGAAACTGCTTTACACTTCCTACGAGGCGTGAGTGAAGATTCGGCTTGCAAGTGGTCCTGACAGGGAGCGTTCCCGCTCTGACCTGAGAAGTGCAGATTTCAGGCTTCGATCTGCTGAGCGTTAACCAAGAACATTCGCAGTGGGTTTGAATGTGTGGTTTCATGTAGATGCTGAGAGAATATAAACAAGTGGAAAGGACTGCGCAGATCACGAATAGCACATGCAAATGACAGGTTCATTCAAGAGATTGCTCGATCTGATGCTGAGTTCTTTTTGACCAAAGTATGACTTTGTCTAACATCCAGCGATTTAAAGGTTAAATGCCTGAAGCAGGGCTTTAATAGGCGCAGAATCACGAAACCTTATAAATGGGAGCAGTGGAATAAAAACAGCAACTCTTAAGGGTGAAGGCTAATGTCAAGACCTTTCTACGTGAAATATGAAACTCCAGACGCTGTTGCAGATGCAGCCTGTGAAGCCCTCCAAATAGCAGCTCAAACAGGTCAAGTCAGAAAAGGAACAAATGAAACAACGAAAGCTATAGAAAGAGGCATAGCGAAACTTGTGGTGATAGCCGAAGACGTTGAACCACCGGAGGTTGTGGCCCATCTTCCAATATTATGTGAGGAGAGAAAGATTCCTTATGTGTTTGTTCCAACCAAAAACAAAGTTGGCGCCGCGGTGGGCATTGATGTTCCTGCTGCATCGGTGTGCATAGTTGATGCAGGTGAAGCTGGAAACCTGATCAAGGAGATAATCGCTCGAATCGAGGAACTTAGACGAGGCAAATAACAGAATGAGTAAGGCCAGGAACAAGGAACAAGAGGAAGCAGCCCTAGAGAAGATTCCTGCAACGGTTATTCAAGTCATAGGACGAACAAGTGCAACAGGTGAAATAACGCAAGTTAGGGTACGCGTACTCGAGGGCAAAGACAAAGGACGGATAATTACTCGAAACGTAAAAGGACCGATCCGACCGGATGACATACTAATGCTCAGAGAAACTGAGCGAGAAGCTAGGAAGATGCGGCGATAGAGAGAACTGGTGAGTCAATATTGCCGAAGCCTAGACAATGCTCCTTCTGTGGGCATCCTTTCCAACAAGGCTCAGGCCAAATGTACGTGAAGAATGATGGTACAGTCCTTTGGTTTTGTTCGAGCAAATGCAGGAAGAACAGCCTGACTCTGGGAAGAGACCCTAGAAAACTGAGATGGACAAAATACTACGGTAAAGAAGAGAGAGGCAAGACCTAGAGCTCGAATCTTCTCACGCTCTGCCCTATCCTGGATTCAATGTATCACAACAGCGATGTCTCAACTGGATGATAGACTCGCGTAATACATGTTGACAACTCGCAGCATTCTTCTTTTCCAGATGAATGTCTTCCTGGGTTGATTTGAACAAATCAGCCAGGATTCTTGGGCGAAACAGTTTATACCATGACAGATTCATTCTATAGGTACATCGCATAGTCCCGAGACAATCTGTGTTGGGAAACGACATGCCAATAAGACAACCTATAGTTTGTGTGCTGGGTCATGTGGACACTGGCAAGACACTCTTGCTAGACATGATTAGGAAAAGCAGTGTCCAAGCACGTGAAGTAGGAGGCATAACTCAACACATCGGGGCAAGCTTTTTTCCTCTAGACACTCTGATAGACATATGTGGCCCTCTGCTGGGCAAACAAAGAAGCAGATTCAAGATCCCCGGGCTTCTGGTAATCGACACTCCAGGCCATGAGGCTTTTGCCAACCTTAGAAAGAGAGGTGGAGGTGCCGCTGATATTGCTATTCTTCTAGTTGATATATTAAAGGGCTTTGAAGCACAGACTTTCGAGTCTCTAGACATTCTGAAAGCTCGAAAGACGCCCTTCTTGGTCGCTGTGAACAAGATCGATCGTCTTCCCGGATGGGTTTCCCATCCAGAACAACTGCTCATGGAATCCTACGAATCTCAAGACCGTTACATACAGGAGGATTTCGACAACCACCTCTACACAATCATGGGTACTTTCTCAGCAAATGGTTTTAATGCTGAGCGTTTCGACAATATAAAAGACTTCACTCGATCAGTGGCCTTGGTTCCTGTAAGTGCAAAAACTGGAGAAGGCATTCCAGAGCTTCTGTCAGTACTCGTAGGATTGACCCAGCAATATCTCAAAGACCAATTGAGCGTCACGGATGGACCTGGAAAAGGCTCTGTACTGGAAGTGAAAGAGGAAGCAGGGCTCGGCACGACTGTGAATGCTATCATCTACGATGGAATTCTGCGCAAAGGTGATGCAATTGTGGTCGGAGGAAAAGAGAAACCAATCGCTACGAAAGTCAGAGCTGTCTTGTTGCCAAAACCTTTGGATGAAATAAGAGATCCACGGGATAGGTTTTCCTCAGTCAACTCAGTTTCCGCAGCCTCGGGTGTCAAGATCGCAGCTCCTGACCTAGAAACTGCTTTGGCTGGGGCTCCTCTGTATGTTGTACCTTCCGAAGATCAAACTCAGGATTTCCTGAGACAAGTTTCCGAGGAAGTTGAGAAGGTCAAGATTGCTACGGATATCAACGGGGTCGTCTTGAAGACTGATGCTCTGGGTAGCTTGGAGGCTATTGCTGAGATCTTGAAGCGTGAGGCGATTCCAATTAGGCTAGCAGACATAGGCGATGTCTCCAAGCGGGACATCGTGGAGGCTAGAATTGTGAAGGACCATGATCCACTTTTCGGAGCTGTCTTGGCGTTTAATGTCAGGGTTCTGCAGGATGCAGCAGAGGAAGCCAAGAACAATCGAGTCAGAATCTTTCAACACAACATAATTTATCACTTGATTGATGAATTTGTGGATTGGATAACGAGCGAACGAAACCTGCGAGCTGTTGAGGAGTTTGACAGCCTTGTAAAGCCAGCGAAGATCAGAATGATGAGCGGATACGTATTCAGGAAGGCGAGGCCAGCCATTGTTGGAGTAGAGGTACTGGTAGGTAGAATAAGACCAAGAATCCAACTTGTAAAGAAGAACGGCGAAGACATCGGAGAGATCAAGCAGATCCAGGATCGAGGCGAAACGGTTACGGAGGCGATGACTGGCAAGCAAGTAGCTATATCTTTGGACAAACCAGTTGTTGGACGCAACATCAATGAGGAGGATGTTTTCTACGTCAAGGTGCCAGAAGCACATGCTAAGAATCTCCTAACCAGACTCCGCGACAACCTAACTTCTGACGAGTTAGACGTACTAGATGAGTACGTGCAGTTGATGCGGAAGAAAGCAAATGCTTTTTTCGCCATCTGATGGCTCATACACCTAAATTTTTAATTATCTGAGAATGGAATTTCTTTGGAGAAGATGTGAGAATAACGGGAGGTGAGTGATTTTGGCGGAAGAAGACTGGTGGTCAAGATGGTATAGAAGGAGAAGATGGCCTTTCTTTAGAGGGTGGCTCTCAGAGGACTTCAATGAGATCTTCGGAGAAATGGAAGAAATAATGGAGAAGGAATTCAGAGAGATGACCAAGCAAGCTCCTGATGGTCTAATACGAGAAAAGACGATGCCGGACGGGAGGAAAGTGAAGCAGTGGGGACCTTTTGTCTATGGATACAGTGTGACTATTGGTCCTGATGGAAAACCTCAGATCAAAGAATTCGGCAATGTGAAGCCTGGCACTCAAATGGGAAGGCCCAAGATAGAAGTTAAGGAACAACGAGAACCTTTGGTGGACATTCTTGAGACGAATAGAGAAGTTAAAGTTGTGGCTGAATTGCCAGGAGTTGACAAGAAGGATATAAAGCTGTATGGAACTGAAAGATCCATAACAGTCTCTGTTGACACACCTCAACGAAAATACCACAAGGAAATACAGCTTCCTACGAAGGTCGATCCCAAAATGGCGAAATCTGCCTACAAGAACGGTGTTCTTGAGATAACAATTCCGCGAAAGCAAGAAGAGAAACCGAGGGGCGAGCACATTAATATAGAATAATGGGGTACCCATCCCTCATTCCACCTTTCTCCATCGCTCAAGGTTCCGTTGACTTGTGCTCACGAATGTGATCAAGTTGAGAAAAGAGCAACAGGCTGTTTAGTGCTGTTGCTGCCGTTCTGACCGGTGGTTAGGTTTTATGTCAGGAGTTTCCCATTTACAGCATGAGATTTATGAAATCATAAGATTTAATAGACAATCTGGACAATTATCACTAGGGGAAAACTCCAAGTTGACAAGGTCGCGAAAAATCCCGCTGGCACGTGGCTTGATTGGTGGCAAGACTGACCCAATTCAGGGGCAACTCGAGGTTCATCTTACCAATTACAAGAGGGTGGATATTATGCTGAAAAGGAAAGCGTATTCAGGACATAGAGATATAAGATTCTCAATACCAAGCATTGACCTGCAAGACATGATGGATATTCTATACGAAGCAAAGACAAAAATTGAAGAGCAGTGGCTTTCAACCGTTGCCACAACCGAGGTTCAAATCAGAAAGACACACTCTCCATAGACACTCAGTGTACTATTCAAATGTGATGCCGCCAAGACACTGGTTCACCATCAATGCTCAGCATGTTCACTGTCCACAAACCCAGCATGATCAAACTGTGGGTCTAGGCTGTCCAAAATAGGTGTGTAGTTTGCTTTTGACATCTTCTGCGAAACCATTTCCTTGACAATCGACTTGTCTGCCCAAATCCATCAAGAGCCAATGCAGGACTCACCATCTTCTGGAGCTTGACATGAATTCAGGCCGAATAATGATCGGCCATTCAATGTGGGATTGTCCGCTCTCAAGAATCGGAGGACTCGGTCTCATAGGAAGCTATTTGGGGAGGGCAGAAGAGCTTTGCTCTCCGCTGAGAACTGTTAAATCTTTGTTTCCCTCTCTAGGATTCCAGAGCGGGATTCTGATGGAGATTTATGACTCATGGTGAGACTCAAGTTTTATGGTGGAATAGGTGAGATCGGTGGAAACAAGATTTTGGTCGAAGATAGAGAGACCAGAGTTTTCTTTGATTTCGGCCAATCATTTAGTATGGGTTGCGACTTTTTCACGGGTTGGCTTGGTCCGAGGAATGTCAACGGCCTAAGGGATTATTTCGAGTTTGGACTACTCCCCAAATTGAAAGGTTTGTATGCAAGAGACCAGCTTGAGTTCACGGATGTTCCCTACTGTGAACCTGAGTTTGACGCTGTTTTCCTATCTCATGCACACTTCGATCACACAAACCACATTCAGTTCTTAGATCCGCAGATTCCTGTCTACCTTGGTGTGGGTACTAAGATTTTTGTGGAAGCCATGGAAAAAACGGGTGGTTTCTGCAGGTATGGAAAACACGATTATCGCACATTCCGCACAGGTGACCAAGTAAGAGTTGGTGAGTTGGTTGTTGAACCGATCCATGTTGACCATTCAATTCCTGCCGCCTACGGGTTCTTAATTCACACATCTGACGGTTCCATTGTATATTCGGGGGACCTCAGACGTCATGGTCCCAGGAAAGACATGACTGAAGAGTTTTCAGACAAGGCGCGGGACTGTGAGCCCACAGCCATGATATGCGAGGGAACAAGGATGGTTGAGGTTGAGCGACGAAAGAACTACTCTGAAGAACAAGTGGAAAAGCTGAGCAACCATGTAGTCTCCTCGACTGACAAACTTGTGCTAATCACTCATTATAGTCGGGACATGGACAGATTTCGAAGTTTCTACAATGTGGCCAAGAAGAATGAAAGAAAGCTCGTGGTTTCTCCGAAGACCGCATACCTTCTAGACAGACTTATGGACGACAGGAGGCTTGATCTCCCTAATCCCCGCGTTGATGACACTGTTTTGGTGTATTACAGGCGCAAGAAATCCGGAAGATTTGATGAAAAAGACTACTTCACCTGGGAGCGCCAATTCATGAACAGCATGGTGACCTACGAGTTTGTACACAAGAACCAGAAAAGCCTCGTCATGGACTTGGGTTTCAATCAATTTGCAGAGTTGGTTGATATCAATCCTCACCCAAGCGGTCATTTCATTCATAGCATGAGTGAGCCTAGCAGCGAGGAAGACTTCGAAGATCAGGTAATGCACAATTGGCTGAACCATTTCAAAGCTGAGTTCCATCAACTGCATGCTTCTGGGCATATGGACAAAATGCAACTACTGGCTTTCATTGACTACATAGAGCCAAAGAAAATCTTCCCTGTTCACACTGAAAATCCACAGATGTTCAAGAATTCGAGCAGCAAATTGGTATCAACCAAGTGTGCAAAGGAATATGAGCTCTAGGTAGCTTGGGGCGATGCAAATATCTGATTTGGCATTCCAGCTTCCCAGCAAACCTGAATCTAGTAATTCTACTGGAACAGTGTGAGACCAGAATAGATCTAACCTGTGAATCTCCTAGGTTGCTGCACATTTCACTGAATCCAAGAATCCAGACTCTGATTGTCACTCTCAGGTCTTTTGAGCTGATATTTCAAGACTTTGAAGTCTTCCTCTAGAAGGCTTCTATACTTCAGGTTGTACAACTGCGACGCAGGATGAAACATGGGGATGGCTACTATTGGGAAGCTGAAAGGACTAATCTTGTATACCTTGCCATGGATTCTGGTTATACCACTAAATTCGAGACCTGATTCGGAAAGAATGTATTTCGCTGAGTGCCGGCCTAGCATTACCAAGAAGCGCGGTTGAATCGCTTGAATTTGTCTCTTGAGGTAAAGACCTGTGCACCTAGTTATTTCATCCATGGTTGGATCACGATTGTCCGGAGGTCGGCACTTGACTATATTAGTTATGTAGACCTCACTTCGGGAAAGCCCTGTGTTCTCCAGCAGCTGATCCAGGGTCTTTCCTGCAGCTCCGACAAAAGGCAGTCCTCTTAGATCCTCTTGCTTTCCTGGCGCTTCTCCCACAAACACTAGTCTTGTGTGAATATTTCCATTTCCAGGAACTGCGTTCTTACGATTCCTGCTCAATCCACATCTAGTGCAGACCGAAACTTGAGCATCAATCTCTTCCATCACTCTTTGGACAGACATATAGAGTCATCACGATACTTGCACTACTGAGATAGTTCTACAGATGGAGATTAGATCCCAGCACATGTCGCTGTGCAGAGCCTCTTTGGAGATCTCTCCTGCTAGCGAGAAAGCCAAATCACCTCCTCCAGCAAACTCAGCACCAAATTCCACTCTCACCCAGCAAACAGTAGAGCCTCCAGAAAGCTTCCTAATTCCTCGATTTGACAATAGCATCTACTCAGAGAGGCAATCGAAAAAATGGCTTGCGTGCATGTTTGCAGTCATTCACGTCTGCAACTCTGGCCATAGCCACAGCTGATCTATTATTCAAAGAAAAGCTGAAGGCTGCTTGTTTCAGATTCGGCACCCACAGCTTCTTCAAACATCCATCTGATCATGATTGCACATTTATGAATCTCAAAAAGAGTCGAAAAAAACTTCTCCTTTGTAAGCCCATCGTAAAAGACAGGTTTCGAGGACAAGAAGATTTCTTCTATCTTTTCCGGAGGCTTGGGTTTTATCTTGAAATCGCCCAAGGCTTGTCTAGTTAGGAGTGATATTCGAAGATTCCAAAAGAACTCTCTCTTCCGGGTGTGTTCCAACTTCGAAAAAGAATCTACTTGGCGTGGTGCAATCTTGAAGCTGCCTGAGATGAAGATGTTATCTCTCTTGTTGATGTTCTGAAATACATGGTAAGGGAGTCCACCCACTTCAGTCATGAAGTTAAAATGTGTATTTGCATCTTTGATTTCTTTAATCTGGAAACCTTCTTGACTCAGCATTGATCTAATCCGATTCTTGACTGCCTCTATGTCCTCCAAACTGCTTCCCACTTGCATTGATACCCTTGAATTTCAATAAAAGGTTTGTCAATCATGTTTCAAGCTAACCAGGTTCCAGAGGTTCTAGTTCTACCAGGTGTAGGATCTTTTGATGCGCGCGACCTGACATTTGATCAAACTGCGACTCATGATAAGTGTCGGACTTGGTCGGTGGACTCAGCTGTGTCTTAGTATTAACTGCTGCATAAGTGTCGGTTTACTACTGTATTCACAGTGAATCCGACAGATATAAATAGTAGAACGATCAAAAACTATCTGAGAGTGTCTTGATGTCGGTGGCAATTGGAAAGAAACCCAGACGCAGGGATGTCTTTGTCCGACAGTTAGGCGAAGCCATCGCAGTCCAAATACGAGAGAAAAAAGGACGACCGACGATTGCCGGGACTGCAAGGCTACTCGAGATCCATAGAGATACTCTTTATGAATGGATGAAAGAATTCAAGGTTAGTTTTGGTCAAGTTCACAGGGAAATGGTGAAGTCGATGAAGATTTCGAAGACAAGTGAGAAGCCTGTCTACCTGATTGGAGAGGCTCTAGTCGGAGAAGGAGATGAAGTTGCCCACATTGACTTGCTGATTGGTGACAAGGATGGTCCTGTTGGAGAAGCATTTGCCTCAGGCATTTCGACTCTGTCTGCCGGACACACACCTCTGCTTGCAGTTATTAGGCCTAACCTCCCTCCAAAACCTCATACTCTTCTAATCCCTAAAGTCACGGTCAAAAATCTTGATGAAGTGGGCAGAATTTTCGGACCTGCACAGGCAGCCGTAGCGAAAGCTGTGGCTGATTCAGTCGAAGATGGTGTGGTTCCAAAAGACAAAATAGACGAGTGGGTAATCGTGTGCAGTGTCTTCGTCCATCCTCGAGCCAAAGACTACAGGAAAATCTATCACTACAATTATGGTGCAACTAGACTTGCCTTAAAACGGGCCCTGACTAACTATCCGCCACTTAAGAAGATCATATATGACAAAGATAGGGCGAAGCATCCCATTATGGGCTTCAGAGTTCCAAGACTGTGGCGCCCACCGTATCTGCAAATCGCTCTAGATAATCCAAGTTTCGAACAAGTCAGAACGGTAATACAGGATCTACCAGACAGCGATAGAATAATTCTAGAGGTTGGAACCCCACTCTTGAAGAAGTACGGTGTGAAAGTGGTCGGCGACTTGCGGGAAACCGCAAGAGACACTTTCATCATTGCTGACTTGAAGACTTTGGACGTTGGCAAAGTTGAAGTGGATCTCGCGTTCGAAGAAACTGCCGACGCAGTTGTCGCATCAGGACTCGAAGCCAAAGAAACTCTCGATCAGTTCATTTACGAAGCAAGAAAACTAGGAATCTACGCAATCGTTGACATGATGAATGTGGACAATCCTATTAAGAAACTGAAAGCACTCAATGAAATACCTGACGTAGTTATCCTTCATCGTGGCATCGACATGGAGACCGGAAGAACCCTGGGATTGGAAAAGATCAATGAGATAAAAAGCGCCTTTGCAGACAAGCGATTTCTTGTAGCTGTGGCTGGAGGTATCGTTCCTGAAACTGCCGGAGACGCGTTGCAGAAAGGAGCAGACATCTTGATAGTTGGAAGATACATAACCCAATCAAAAGATGTCAAGCGGTCTGCGAGAGAGTTCTTGGAATTAACCAGCAAGATGAGAGAAGATGTTGATCTGTACCGAGTTCACGTAGAATGACTCCTGCCTACTCTTGGGTCTGAGATCCCTGATGGAAAACTGTTAAAAACCAAAAAGACGTAATCTTTCTCCCCCTATCTTTTGATGGGAACAACATGTCAAGTGCGATTACGGTCTTTTCCACGGTTGCAGCAATAATCGCCTTCGGTTTCTTGGCGAATCTACTCTTCAAGAGAGCCGGATTTCCGAACAGCTTGTTCCTGATTCTCATTGGGCTGATTCTAGGTCCTCTCTTTGGTGTTTTCTCCACCGCGGATGTTGATCCTGTGACACCTTTCCTGACCACGCTGACTTTGATGATGATACTTTTCGAGGGTGGGCTCAATATGGATATCTTCAAGGTGATTTCTCAAAGCTTCAGAGCTGCTGTACTTGCTATCCTGTACATTGTCTCTGCGACAGCTTTTGTTACGCTTTTTTCCTATTTGTTCCTGAACTTCGAGTGGCTTGAGGCTCTGATGCTCGGCCCAATGACGGCTGGGACAAGCTCCGTCGTAATAATACCGCTTGTGACGAAATTGTCAATTAGCAAAGAGGTGGAGGTTACACTGTCGTTGGAATCTACGATAACAGATGTACTCAATATCGTCTTGGTTTTGGCTGTGTTGCAGACCTACACGAGCGGACTGGTTGACATTCCACAAACCTTGATTACAATCTTAGGAAAATTCGCTATAGGTGCAATCTTGGGATCGATTGTAGGGATTGCCTGGATCAGGATTCTCTATTCTGCAAGGAGAGAAGAATATACGTACATGCTCACACTAGGAGTCCTCATCGGCGCATATGCAGTTTCGGAGACACTTGGCGGGAGTGGACCTTTGACAGCTCTTCTCTTTGGTCTCATGCTGGGAAACGATAGGGAAATCTTCAGAGCTCTCAGAATCAAGCTGGACCTCGGATATCTGAGTGAAGTCAAGAGGTTTGTCAAACAGATTCAAGGCGAACTCGCATTCATGATACGAGCCTTCTTCTTTGTGTTCCTTGGACTTATCTACGGTATCGGTGCTGGTGACTTCATCCTGCCAAGCATACTGATCGCACTAATTCTCGTTTCAGTCAACTTGATACTTCGTCACGCCGCAGTGACAATAGCAACCTGGAAGAGTGCAATGTTTCAATATCGTAGATTCATGACATTCATGTGTGGCATAGGACTGGCAAATGCTACTCTTAGTATTCTGCTGTACAGGGAACTATCTCCAACGTTGGCCAGTGCCTACCTCTATCCTGCAATCGCCACCAATGTGATTGTAATAACAAACATAATAACGTCCATTGCGCCCTTTCTAGTGAAGCCCCGTGGATGAATGCACTTGAGGGATCTAGACAAAGCAATAGGCCTAGTAAAATTAATTCGACCGGTCAACTGTGTAATGATGGGGGTTGCAGTCGTTGTGGGTGCAGTGCTGGCTGGAAGCGAAGCCATTCTTCAACAAGTCCGAAATCTGACTCTGGGCTTCTCGACAGGTTTTTTCTTGACCGCCTCAACAATGGCATTAAATGACTTCTGTGACAGGGAGATTGATGTCATGAATGAGCCCAATCGCCCAATTCCAAGCGGTGTAGTAGGATCTCATGAGGCTGCTCTCTTGGGGGTCATCCTCGCAGCTCTAGGCTTGGTGACAGCTTCACTAACGAATTGGTACTGTCTTCTCGTTTCGTCCGCTGCATGGGCTCTTTTTGTTCTGTACACGACAAGAGGAAAGAGGATGGGCTTTGTTGGAAACTTGATGGTGAGCGCATGCATATCAGTGCCCTTTTTATACGGAAGCCTTGCAGTGAATAAGGCATTTCTCCCAACGTCAGTCATTTTTATTGCAACTGTCTTCTTGTCAAACACAGGAAGGGAGATTGTGAAGGGCATCGTGGATCTTCATGGAGACGAGAGTAGTGAGATTAACACAATCGCAGTGAGGTTTGGAGCTAAGAAAGCTGCTGTCGTGTCTGCAGTCTTCTACTTTGCAGCAATCAGTTTGACGCCTCTGCCAAGTCTCCTAGGCATTGTTTCGTTCTGGTTTATTCCTCCGATTGTAGCAACAGATATAGGGCTCGCTTCAGCCATCTTTATGCTCCTATCCAATCCGTCAAGAGATACTGCTCGGAAAACGAAAAACCAAAACTTGCTTTGGTTTTCTATCGCATTGTTGGCTTTCATGGCTGGAGTAGTTTTCTGAGGTTCTCCAAGACAAGTGCAAGTATTTAGGCTAGAAATAGGAAAGAATAGCGGAAGAGGAGCAACATGTCTTTCATATCAATTCAAGAGATTCTTGAAGGAAAACATGATGATGAGGCTGTGTCTATCCGAGGATGGGTTTACAGGAAACGAGAAAGTAGAAAGACCATCTTTCTGGTATTACGAGACTCAACGGGAACTATCCAATGCACTATAAAAGAGGGAACGAAGGGCTGGAGAGACGCAGAGAGGATCACCATTGAGTCATCAACAATCCTTAGAGGAACGGTGAAAAGAGACAAACGAGCTCCAGACGGGTTTGAAGTGTCCACAAACGAATTGGAGATCATAGGTCTTGCGGAGAGGTTTCCGATCTCCAAGGATCTAAGTGAAGAGTTTCTCCGAGATATTAGGCATCTGTGGCTGAGAAGCCGGAGAATGAATCTAATAATGAGGCTAAGGAGCAGTGTTCTGAGTTTTGTACATGAGTTTTTCAGAAAATCAGGCTTCGTTGAGATTTCTCCTCCCATGTTCATAACTAGTGCATGCGAAGGAGGTGCGACTCTTTTCAATGCTAAATACTTCGACTCTGACCTCCACTTGACTCAAAGTGCTCAGTTGTACTCAGAAGTCCTGATATACTCATTGGAGAAAGTCTACACTTGTGCACCTTCCTTCAGAGCTGAGAAAAGCCGAACGATTCGCCATCTTTGTGAGTATTGGCACGTGGAACCAGAGTGGGCTTTTGCAGATATGGACGACGTAATCAGAGTAGAAGAGGAGCTCATCACCTTCATCTGTGGAAAGGTTTTGGAAAGCAGCACGCGAATGCTTTCAGAGTTGAAGGTCGACACTAAGAAGCTAGCGGAAGTCAAACCTCCATTTCCAAGAATAACATATACAGAATCAATTGAGCGACTTCAAAACAAAGGTTTTGATCTAAAATGGGGGGAAGACCTCGGCTTTGATGAAGAGAAAGCACTGGCTGAAGATTTCGGGAGACCTTTCTTCATTTTTGACTATCCAAGGAAGATTAAAGCATTCTACTGCAAAACCTACGAGACTGATCCAGAGATAGCCATGTCAGTTGACATGCTTGTTCCAAGAGTGGGAGAGCTAACTACAGGCGGCGCTCGAGAAGACAACAAGGAGGAACTGGTCAAAAGAATCAAAGAGTCAGGCTTGCGATTGAAGGATTATGACTGGTACGTTGATATGAGGAGGTTCGGCAGCGTTCCACATGTCGGATTCGGGCTAGGAGTGGAGCGATTGCTAATGTGGATGCTAGATTTAGACAACATAATAGACGCTATTCCCTTTCCAAGAACTCTGAGAAGAAGCTATCCTTAGAGGCTTCTATTGATTCTTCAGAACTGAACAGACATCAGACTTCTCTGATTCACAATGTGAGTGGTTTTCATCGTGATTAAGGCCCTTTAGTATTCTTGCATGGGCGCAGGTTTTATAGCTTGGCAGCGATTATGAAGATTGAGAGACCCATTTGGGCAAGAAACTTGGTCACGCCATAGGAAGAGAACTCATCGACCTTTCGACTCTTGAGGAGGGCTCTGGACACTGGGTTCTTGATCATGTGAAGGACTCAAAGGGAAGCGTTGGGAGCAAAGAGGTTTGGCCAATCAGTCAGTCCCGAACCTGTTTGTGTGTGGTCTGCAAAGGTTCACGGAAGCTCTGTGGCAAGACACGATGCCCAGTTATCGTACGAGCCAAGCTTTTCATGCGCAACGCCCCCCTGATGAACAGCTTGAATATTGACGGTGCTTCTCCACCGAGTGTCTTTGTCGGTAGGGTTGGGTATCCATTTGTGTATGCTGGGCCAATGGTTCCTCCACTCCATGAAGACACAACACTATATGATCTACCTGAGCTATGGTTTGGCAAGACCATAGATGAAATCGTAGGTTTCCGCTCTCTTCTAATACGAGGCAAACATCGAGTTCATGTTCAACGCTTTGAGGAAGCGGGCAAAATTATGGAATTCACCAGGGAACTGGCGCTAGCCTCAGTTGCTACCGACGTAGAACTAACTTTGAAATCCCACCCACGTGGCTCACTTGTGATAGATGATACAGTGCAACCTTTCGGTCCATCTGCACCAATACGTGATCTAAAGGTTGATTTGCCACGATGGGATCACCAGATTGAGAAAGTCTATTATGACACAGATTTGAAGGCGAAGCCTGCTGTTCTCGAGCTCTACCGCAAGAATGTCATGGTGACGAAGATCCAGAAGGCTTTCAGTGTGGGAGCGTTTGGTCTGAGATCTCAACGACGGCTGGTGCCAACGCGCTGGAGTATAACCGCAGTTGATAGCCTCATATCCAAAGAATTGGCTGAGAGCATCAAGGCTCTCCCATTGATTGATGAGTATCGCCTCTATGAGTCTTCCTATCTGGACAACCAATTCGAGATTCTGATGATGCCAGACTCGTGGAGCTATGAAGCCATCGAGGCGTGGTATCCAGGAACAGTCTGGAACCAGAATGGCAGAGGAATCATGATTTACGGAGATTGGGAGGGTTTCGAAGGTAGAACAAGGTATGCCAAAATTGGAGGGTGCTATTATTCAGCTAGGCTAGCCGTTTGCGAACTCCTTGCGAAGGAGAGACGCCAAGCAACTGTCGTTGTTCTCCGTGAAGCACGCCCAGGCTACATAATGCCAGTGGGTGTATGGCAGGTCCGAGAGAATGTGCGAAATGCAATGAGGCAGAAGCCTCTCAAGTACAATACCCTCGATCAAGCTCTTCAGAGAATCTCAGCTACCTTCCAGATTCCAATAGAGTACTGGATAAACCTCAGCAAACTTGTAAGCAGAGCCAGAACTCAAAGGAAGATGACACAATACTTTTGAGTCGAGGCGTTTTTTGCGGTGCATGATAGGAAGTCAAGGCTTCTTGGTGGAAATCTTCTTCCCACATTTCCTACAGTATGTTGTGTTCTTCTCAATTGCTGTGCCACACCGAGAACATAAGATGATCGACATGGGCTCCCTTTCCTCATCGAGGATTTTTTCATAAGTCTTCGAATACAGCCAGCTCAACGCAGTTGAAAATGAGACTACGGCTGTGCAGGCTAAAACGATGCCGTAACCTAAGACAAGAATAGCAAGACTTGGTCCAAACTGACCTAGGATGACGAGAACAACGCCAAGAACCACACCGAATGCAACGTTCTTTCTAAGACGCTTCAAGTGTGAGATTTTCTGGTGTACTTCTTCTTTGTACCTCTTTTTCAAGATTGCTGGTTCCTTTGTTTCGATGGAAGACTACTACTCATTGATATCAAGGCTAAGCTGGAATTGTTAGTGAATCCAAGTCTCTAGGGTAGTAGGTTATGATTTCAGCCCCATCTTCTGTGATCAGAACAGAATCAGAATGTCTAAAACCTCCAAATCCCGGCTCGTAAATCCCAGGTTCGCAACTCACAACCATCCCTGCTCTTAGAATGTCATCGTTTCCAATGTCAAGCCACGGTGGTTCATGTCCTTCCAATCCTAGGCCATGGCCAACATGATGTCTTGTTCTCGTCTTATAGCCGGCTCTCTTGAACACGCTAGCCGCTATCTTATCTATGGTGCTACACTTTTCACCTGGTTGAAAGGCTTCTAAGGCTTCTTCCTGTGCCTTTTGCATTATGAGAAAATACTCTTTCTGCTTCTCTGTTGGTTCCCCCAAGAATAGCGTTCGCTCTAGCTCACAACTGTACCCTCCTACATCTGCTCCAGCTCCAGTGACAAGGACGTCACCCCGTCTCATTCGTCTACCTGTTGCTATAGAATGCGGTATAGCCGCCATCTCTCCGACTTGTCCACGAAAACCAGCTGTAACAGGTGTTAATCCCCGTCGCTGTGGTTCATAGCTCGGTCCAAGAGTTCTTTTCATGATAATTGAGGCTTCGAGACTTGCAGCAGCTGCCACATCCCAATCCCACAGATCTGGAGCTGTCCACTCCTGCAAGATCGAATGCGCTAGATTTGCCCATCTCGCGCTTTCCCTGATTAATTCGATTTCTTCGTGGGTCTTTATGAGGCGCATCTCTCTGATGATATCACTAGCAAGTATGAAAGTTGCTTTAGGCAGCTTATCGGTAATTGTGGGTCCACTATAACCCCAGATTCCTTCAGCACCAGTCATGTTGTCAATGCCTATCCGCTTATCTTCGAGGTTCAGTTCTTTCAAGAAATGGGCAAACTGGTCAATGGGATGCTTCTTCCCAGGATAGTCGAAGTAGGTTTTGACGTGTTCTATGAGTCTTGTTTTCAAATGTATGTGGTCAACTTCCAACAGTGGTCCCATGAAGGTAATCTCACCCTCTACGGGTATCAACAGTGCAGCAGGGCGTTCCGTGGCAATATATGAAAATCCCGTCAAGTAGAAGATACTAACATGACTTGCAACATACAGGGCGTCCATGCTCCTTAGAGACAATGCTTCTTGGACACGCTTTATGCGCCTTTCGTGCTCTGTCTCACTGACTTTGCACCTAACCATGAATATCTCCGCAACAATCTTTGTCTCTTCGCATATTAGATTTTGTGACTATTCCTGCAGATCAAAGAAATCAACTAGCCTTGATTCCTGAGGTTCCCTGAGGAGGATTGACGCACATTTCTTGGGATCTAGAGATTTGAAACTCAACCCCAGTGTGAACATCAATTTCTGTGTTCCCTTGGCCAATCTGGGGGCCGCAAGCAACCCTCTCACTTCACGATTCACGATTCCCTGCACTGCCTTAACATACCTTGATAGCTGCAGAACTGCTGCCTGGCTCGCTGTGCCCCGTTTTATCTCGACCACGACAAGGCTCCCATTCTTGTCAATTCCATAAATATCCACGAATCCTGGTTCAACCTTCTTCTCAAAACTGATTGGTCTGAATCCAACTTCCAATATTGAAGGTTGCATCAGAATCGCCTTCTGCATTTCTCTCTCACTCGCATGGAGCGTGAATATCCCTGTATCCTTCAATCTTGTTGAAGCAACTAGAATTATGGAATCAAAGTGTACGCGTATTGACTCCCTGGGTTTTCTTCGGATGGCCTTGATTGTTAGAACATCATCCTTCAGTTTCGATTGAAAAATGCATCCCGGCGGCTGCCAGTTGACTGCTTCAAAGCCGGTTGGACGATGAACCAATAGCGAACCGTCCTCTTTCACTATTAGAATACGTTCTCCGGGCTCGAGGCTGCTACTTGCGCGACCTCTATATGTGACCCAGCAGTTTCCTATGACGAGCAACGTCTTGTGTTGCACAAGAGCATCTCTTACAAGTTCTCCAGTCTGCTCGCTTATTCCAGAATCTTGCGAAACATAAGCGCGCCTCGGGTCGTACATTGTTCGCGTCGACAATCTTTTAGCAAAGTCACCTCACATAAGACTTCTGATGGATTTGACAGGCTGGAAGCAGAAGCATCAAGAGAGAAACCGGTACAATCAAACTGCTCACATCTATGATCTTCGCTACCAAGATGAGCAACGTTCGAAATACAGGGCAATACTAGACAATCTCAATATTGACCCAAGTAGTTCAGTCTTGGATTTGGGTTGTGGAACCGGCCTGCTGCCATCAAAGCTTGGTGGCGTCAAAGAAATCGTAGGTCTGGATATCTCGAGAGAAATGCTTCAAAGGGCAAAACGCAGAGTGAGGAGTATCGACAACACTCATCTTCTACTAGGCGATGCAGA
>CAYFWV010000067.1:0-49079 GCA_964346975.1 uncultured Candidatus Bathyarchaeia archaeon | reverse complement strand
CCTTAATCCTGACTGGGCTACGGGCCCTCTGCTTGTCACTCTTGTTGTTGAGGATAAAGGTGTTGTGTTAGGATTCCACGAGTTCTTGTTTGAGCCACCAGGCTTTCTTTTTTCCCATTCTGATGCCCGAGTAGTATTCAATGATCGGTTTGCCAAGCTGTTCTTTGGAAGTTTTCTGAATTCTCCTCAACCGGTTGAGAATGAGCCATCGATTGGTGTGTGTCTGTTCAGCAAGCTCAGGGGTTGTGGCTCCCTTGTAATGGATGAGGTGATCGATGATTTGTCGGTCGATTTCATCGATGCCGAAGACATGGGGGTTAATCGATCCTTGTTCATATGTCATTGCCTCCAATCTGACTAGATACTTCCGGATCTTCGGCAGTTCAGCTTCAAGGTGCGTTATTCTCAACTCTAGTTCGGAGAGTTTGTCCGGTCGTGGGATCTCTTCAAGTTTCTCACAGATTGCGTCTCTGATGAAACTGCTTCTCTCCCCCCGAGGTATACGCAGCGTGAATTCTCTATACACTTCTGTAGGAATCTTTGCGGAAACCGTTTCAGTCTTTCCCATACAACTTCTCTCCTCTTTATGTGGACCGAAATAGATAACGTTGACCTACATTCTTCAGCTCTTGAGAAAAGCCTTTAAGACCCAAGCAAGGATTAGATAGATTTCTGGAGAGGGATAGGCGAGAATGAGAACCACAATTTCCGTGATCAAATGTGACGTTGGCTCCGTCGTTGGCCATCATGTTGTTCCCCAAACCTTGATTACTCTAGCAGAGAAGATTCTTGAAACAGCGAAACAGGCTGAACTCATCAACAGTTACTACGTGTTCAATGCTGGAGATGATCTGGAACTGCTCATGGTTCACACGAGAGGCGAGCAAAACAAGGATGTTCACGCGTTAGCATGGGACGTTTTTCAGAAAGCTGCGGACAAAGCCAAGGAGCTGAAGCTGTACGGCGCGGGACAGGACCTGCTAAAGAACGCCTTCAGCGGAAACATCCGGGGCCTGGGCCCAGGCGTGGCTGAGATGGAGATTGAAGAGAGAGGGTCAGATCCAATCGTTGTGTTTGCCGCTGACAAGACGTCAGCCGGATCCTTCAACTACCCGTTGTTCCGCATCTTTGCCGATCCTATGAACACCGCGGGGCTCGTCATTGACAAGAGCATGTTTGGGGGCTTCAAGTTTGAAGTTCTTGATTCAAGAAAGAACACAAAGGCTGTGTTGAAGTCTCCAGAAGAAATGTATGAGCTGCTTGGTCTTCTTGGAACGAGTACACGATACACAGTTTCACGGATCTGGAGAGCCAAGGACGACATCATATGTGCTTCCACCAGCACAACAAAGCTTTCACTGATTGCAGGCAAATATGTGGGAAAGGATGATCCCGTGGCGATCGTTAGAGGCCAGCATGGACTGCCTGCCGTGGGGGAGATCCTCGTACCTTTTCTCCACACCTACTTTGTTGAAGGGTGGATGAGGGGCAGTCACTGGGGGCCTATGATGCCTGTGGGCTTGAAGGACAGCAAGTGCACGGTCTTTGATGGCCCACCAAGAATCGTGGCAATCGGCTTCCAAGTGTGCGAAGGGGGAATTTCAGGGGAAAAGGATGGCACTCCCCTGATAAGAGATGTGTTTGACAACCCAGCCTTTGAAATGGCTCGGAGAGAAGCTCTTGAAATGGCAAGTGCTCTCCGAAGAATGGGTGAGTTCGAACCTGCACGCTTGAGTGCAGAAGCCATGGAATACACCACGCTACCACAGATACTGGAAAAGCTAAAGCACCGTTTCAAGCCAGCATGAGCAATCTCGAGAAGCAGCATGACAGCTGCATGAAAACGCTTTGCTTCGTAGGTGCTCCTCGCGAGACAGGCCAGGGAAGGATTGAATGCTTCGCAGTCCTCGTTTCCCATAGGCTCAGGGCTGTCTTGTGCAGCGGTCCGTGACGACAAGTACAACCGTGAAGACAAGCACAAAAGTGTTAAAGCTTTAATAGTCTGAAGAAACAGTTCAACTGACGACTCTTAGGAAGATGATGTTATGTCTGAAGAGGGACTAGTCAAGCTGATTAAGGATCAGATAAAGATCGAGAAGAGCTTCGTAGCCACGGTGAAAGAGCAGATAAAGAATGTGCACAATGTTGCAGCGAAGCTTCTGCTTTTGGAAACCCAGAAAGACTCTGAGAAGCATGCGCTGATACTTGAAGGGATACTGCAGGTCATCAGCATGGAAAACGCCAAGCCGCTCTGGGACACTCTCTTGGACAGCTATGTGGACAAGCTAGTTGTGAAGAGAAATCTTGAGGAACACATCAAGACTGAAGAAGCAATGCTTGCGCATGTTCAAAAAGAGATAAAGGAGACCAAGGACGAAGGTGTCAAACTCTTGCTTGATCACATCGCCCGCGATGAAGTCAAACATCATGAGATATTAAAGACAGTGATAGGTCAAGCATACAAGATCAAACCCTAGAATCTGCGGGTTCTCAGCGGTCGCTGACGCCTGTGCAGCTATTGAAGCATTCTAAATCGTGAACTTGCCATCTGCAAGAACTGTGAGCGCTTCTTTCCCTTTCCTAATCACTTTGACTGTAGGCTCTGAAATTAGCAGATCCATGTGACTGCTTGATACGTTTTTTCCGCCCGGCATGTCAGTGTTGCTGCCAAAAGCAAAATGAGTGGTGCCAACAATCTTCTCAGACTCGAGGAACTCATCGACGAATCGTGCTTTCGGGTTTATGCCAAAGGCAAACTCGCCGACAACCTTGGCCCAATCATCTATCCCCAGCATGCGTCTGACCCGGGACACAGTTGCTTCATCATCTGAACTGACTTTGGCTACAGCACCGTGTTGCACCTGAAGTTTGACTGGTGTGCTCACCGGTCCAATGCCACCAATCGCCACATCGCACGCTAACGTGCCTTCTAGAGAATCTTCTACAGGGGCAACAATAACCTCTCCAGTTGGCAGATTCATCCACTTCAATTCCTTCCAATCGAGTGCTGTGTCAGTGAAGAAATCCCGGTTCTCAGTCTTGAAGCAGAGATCGGTGCCTGACGGTGACGTCACCTCGACGCCGATTGTTCCCTGAAGCGTTCTCATTAGGTTGCGCGCAAAACTCTGCATGTGTGCGTGATCCTCCATAGTCAGCGATAGCGCGCCATTGGAGAGCATGTCAAGATTGACTCCTGGACAGTGGCCGAGACGTGACTTCCTGCCTCTTGTCTCCAAGTGGATTAGTTTAATCCGAAAAGGTGTTTCAGCCCCGACTCCACGAAGGAGATTGACATGCACATCAGGCTTCTGTGCACTCAAGATCTCCAGCAGATACGCTGGCACCTCCTTTCTCATCTCCTTCCCAGTTTCCAAGAGCACCAATCTTGTCCAAAGCCCTAGTGCCAAAGCTCCGTCACTGAAAGCCTTCCCCACTTCAGTCTTCTCGTCATCGCAGACAATGACTATTCTTTCTCCGCTGACTGCCTCTAAAACACACTTCAACGCATTCCTAGCGGATTCCCAAACTTGCATCATGTACCCTTGAGACAAACGAATGGCTACTGGCTAATTAAGCTTTAAAGGGGTGCACACCTGTGGCATAAGACTCTAGAATGGTCTGAGACGCCACGCTCGGTACGCCTCATACCAGAAGACAATGGAGACGATCAAACCAAACACTGTGATGAAGAGGTTCTCTCTCGTGAAACCTCTCATGAGGAAGACAGAATACAACAGGTAGAAACTGGTTGAGAAAACAGCATAGAAGAAGTATCTTGGCAGCAGAAGTTTCCCCAGCTTGACAAAATGCCTGAGGACTCCGATCTTCACCTCTCCAACCAACGCGTAGTCACCACCCGACTCACGTTTCTCCACAAGGTTCAACTGGCGTAGCTGTTCAAGATGATGCTGCGCCACACTTGGACTACTGAAATGCAGCAGTCTTTGCACTTCCCGAACACTCAGTGGACGCCCAGTCTTGAGAAGAATCCAATAGACTTGCCAAGCCTTTCCGCGGAGCGCATATTCAAGTCTAGTCTCCTCGCTATCCAAAGATCACGTCTTCCCAGATAGAATCTGAAAATGCCGCTTATAAGTCCAGTTTTTAGTACAGTATTCACCCTCCTGCGTGATCCTCCGTTGAGAAAGCTAAATAAGTAATCGAACAATACGCTAAGGGACGCAAAGGAAAGCACTAGAAGAGGCAGAAACTGATGAGACTAGCAGTCTTGGTCTATGAATACCCCCCTAAAATCGTGGGGGGCTTGGGCACGTATGCAGCTGAGATCACGAGAAAGTTTGTGCTTTTGGAGAATGATGTTTCAGTCTTCACAATGAACGATGACAAGGGAGATCTTCCAACACGTCAGCTCTGGCGTGGAATCGAAATTCACCGCCCTCTACACATAGATGTCTCAGACTCTCTGCCAGACGTCGTGGCAGAAGACGTGAGACGGTGGGGACGAGGCATTCAGTTCTTTTCAAAGATCCTCGTCTACAACTACCTCAGCGCGTCCAAAATAGTCAACGAACTCGTTCGGAAAGAAGGCTTCAAGTACGACATTCTCATCGCTCATGATTGGCTTTCAGTGATCACTGGTGTCACTGCAAAGAGGGAACTTGGGCTTCCTCTGGTTTTCCACGTTCACTCAACAGAGAAAGGAAGAACTCTGGGCAATGGGTCAGAAGTCGTTAGAAGCATTGAGTCTCGCGGTGGCCAGATGGCTGACATGGTGATCACTGTTTCCAACGCCATGAAAAGCGAGCTGATTGAACTAGGTTTCCCCAAGGAAAAGATCAGAGTCTGCTACAATGGAGTGGATCCTGACAAGTACTCCCCTGAGCAGGTTGATGACTCAAAAAGAAGAGAAATCCGTGAGCGGTATGGACTCACAGACAAAGACGAAATGATCCTCTTCATTGGACGACTTGTGATGGTCAAGGGGGTGGACAAACTGATCATGGCAATACCACATGTCCTCCAGAAGATTCCTAACGCGAAGTTCGTGATCGTTGGCTTGGGCGACATGGAAGGACACTTAAGGAATATGGTGAAAGGGCTCAAGCTTGAAGACGCGGTCAAGTTTCGTTTTGAGTTTGTGTCCGAAGAGGAACGCATTGCTCACTACGCAGCATGTGATTTGGCAGTTTTTCCAAGTCTCTATGAGCCTTTTGGCATAGTGGCCCTAGAAGCCATGAGCATGGAGAAACCTGTAGTGGTTGGAGCTGCAGGAGTCAGCGGAATGCGAGAGATTGTCCTGTCAAATGGTCCTGAGCAGTGCGGGTTTCACGTCAACCCTAGTGAGCCAGTGGATATTGCGTGGGGAATCGTGAGTAGCCTGCAAGACAGTAACAGGAAGCAAGAGCTCGGCAGGAATGGTCGAAAGCGAGTCTTGTCCGAATTCACATGGAACGCTGTCGCCAAGAAAACTCTCGCCACATACGAAGAAATTCGGAGTCTACTCACCAGTCACAAGCGGGAAGACTGAAGTCCATTACTCGCTTGAGATATCAGGTGGTCCACCTCATTGCTGAACGACATTAGGAAGGACTATCTTCTTGACAGATGGGTGGTGATTGCGACCCACAGAGGTGACCGACCAACAGACTTCGCCAGAGCTGAAGCCGCCACCAGGGAGGCTAGCAGCAGGTCCTGTCCTTTCTGCCCTGGAAATGAGGGGAAGACACCCCCTGCAACCCTCATTTACTTAAAGGGAAAGAAGGGTGTAGTCAAGGATAGCGACAAGAACGGGTTTCGACACAGAAACTGGTTGATCCGAAGCGTGCCCAATCTGTTTTCTGCATTTTCTCCTCCTGAAGGTGGCGAGAGTTTTCAACGAGGTCAAGCAGTGGGCCACCACGAGGTGCTGATTGAATCACCCCGTCACAATGAGCATCCAGCAGTGGCTAGAAAATCACAGCTCATTCACATGATTAATGGCTGTATAGATCGTGTGCAAGCCCTCTCGGACAAATCGTACACCCGATACGTTTCGGTTTTTCGGAACCATGGCGAAGCTGCAGGAGCCTCTCTATCCCACGCCCACAGTCAGATCATCGCGACACCCATGCTCCCGGCAATTCCCGCTCAGGAACTGGATGCAAGCCAGAAGCATTATGAAAGTCAGGGAACATGCATATTCTGTGATATCCTGAAGGAAGAAAGAAGCGGGCCTCGATTCCTGTGGGAAAACGAAAGCTTTCTCGCGTTCACACCTTGGGCGAGTGTTCATCCTTTTGAGTTTTGGATCTTTCCCAAGATCCACGCGCCCTCTCTACTGGGTATGCAACCACCAGTAGTCGCGAGACTTGCTGAAGCTCTCAAGGTTTGTTTGGGCAGTCTCAAGTCACTTCTCAAGGATCCTCCATATAACTACGGTTTCCACATAGCTCCTTGTCAAGATGCAGAACACTATCATTGGCACCTTGAAGTCTATCCCAGGTTGACTATATGGGCCGGCTTCGAAAAGAGCAATGGAACATACATTAATATCATGGCTCCTGAAAGAGCAGCTGAGGGTCTCAGACAAACAATTGAATCAATCCAATGATCTTGCACAGGTCACAAGACCGAGTATCTCAGAAGACAGGAATCCAGTCGTCCACTTGTGACTGCGAAGACGCATGTTCTGGGTTGTTGACTGGTTGAAGAGTGAGTTTTTCCATTCTCATCTTGATGCGTGCTTCTGCGCATTTGGGCCTGCAGGGTCAAATGCAGTCGAAAAAGGTGTTTCGCAACCTCAAGCAATCTTTAAAAGCATTGCAGCTGCCAATACTACATTCGTCCAACGTACGGCAGGGACTTGATGACAAAGGAATGATCTGAAGATGCCATTCAAGAAAGGAGATTTCCTCCTCTACGAATACACAGCCAAAGTGAAAGAGACAGGAGAAGTTTTCGACACAACTCAGGAAGAGTTGGCGAAAGAAAAACGTCTCTACAAAGAAGGAGAGATCTACGAGCCAAAATTGATCGTCGTGGGTGAAGGATGGGTTCTCGCACAATTAGATGAAAGCTTACTGACGCTGGCTCTCAACAAGCTGGGAACCGTGGAGATCCCTCCTGACAAAGCGTTTGGTCCCCGTGATCCAGAAAAAGTGAGAATGGTCCCCCTGAGACGACTGAGGGACAAAGGCATAACCCCTACACTGGGAATGCGGATTGAATACGATAAGAAAATGGCAACCATCCGAACAGTGGGGGCAGGAAGAGTTCAACTGGACTTCAATCCGCCCTTGGCAGGCAAAACCCTCGTCTACGAGGTCACAGTCAAGAAGAAACTCCGGACACGAGAAGAGAAGGCTCTCGCCCTCATCAGACGAAGAATCCCTTTGATTGAGACGAACAAGTTCACACTCGAATTCGATAATGCTACAACCGCAATCAGTATCCCTGAAGAAGCCTTCTATTTGGAAGGCGTTCAAATAGCCAAGAGAGGACTTGCCAGTGACATACATCGCTTCTTTCCCACGATCGAAACCGTCAAGTTCGTTGAAACCTTCAAAAACCCCACAGCTCCCAAGAAACCCAAGGCAACTCCTGAAAAGAAAGAAGAGCGGAAAACGAAAAAAAGGAAATCTCGAGTCAAGCAGACCGCTGGAAAATGAACCATTCTCTATGACGAGATCTCTCTGCTAGTCCTAATCTAGCCTAGACTACTTTGGTTTTCTTCGCAAGCTTTCTCGCAGTATCAAGGGTCAAGTTCTTCTCGTTCAGGATGGTATAGCGCTCCGGTCTTATGAGTTGAGCTTTCACCAGAGATGTCAGAACATCATCAGGTTCGACTCCCAGATCTTCCGCATTGGTTGGGGAACCAATCTTTTCCAGCTTCGTCTTGATACGTCGCCAGTTCAACCCTTGCAGGCAAGCCATCATGATTGTTCCGACACCTGTTTGCTCCCCGTGCATCGCGTGACTAGCCGTAGTCAAGTCCAACGCGTGACTGAACAAGTGCTCTGAACCACTGCAAGGTCTGCTGCTGCCCGCGATGCTCATTGCAACACCACAGCTGATCAGCGCTTCCAGCAGAACCCGGAGTCCCTTTTCATTTCCTGGTTTCATGTGATCAGCGTTTCTCGCCACGAGCTTTGCGCTCATCAAGGCTAGACTAGCAGCGTATTCCCCGTAATATTCATTCTTGGCCTTGTAGGCCAAGTACCAATCTCGAACAGCAGTTAGCTTAGCCACAACATCACCACAGCCACTGGCTGTGTAACGGTATGATGCTTTGACGATGATGTCCGTGTCAGCTATGACGGCCATTGGAGCTTCAGCTACTACTGAATAGGGTTTGTCCGTGCCCTTTATGGATGTGAGAGGGCTTGCAATGCCGTCATGGGAGGCTACTGTTGGTATGGCAATAAACGGTACACCCTTGCGGGCTGCACCAAGCTTGGCCACATCGATCTTGGTTCCCCCGCCAACCCCGAGAACCACCTGAGGGCTCAGCTCAGAGATTTGCGCCTCAACAGATTTTACATCCTGCATTGTTGAGGAAGAAACAAGCAAATGGTCAGCGCTGATTCCGGAGTCTTCTAGGTCATCAATGATGCTGCTTGCAGCAATGTCAAAGGTTGTGGGGCCCGTGACCACAAACCCTGACTCAAAGAATCCGAGCTTCTTGCAGATCTCTACTACAAGCCTCAAGGTTCCACTTCCAACGACGACTTCTCTGGGAAGCTGCATCTGATGAAGCTGATTAGCCAAAGACATCACTAGATCGCAGGGTTCTGAGCGAGTAATGAATATTAGTGTTCACGAAATCTTTTTAAATCACACGGTATGTATAAGTGACGACGCACGTGGACTTCCATTGCAAAATGGTCGTAAGGCGTTTTGAGTTTTGATGGTGACATAGGAATGCGCAAAACATCAAATCAACTAGTACTTAAAGGTACGACTACGGTAGGTGTTGTCTGTAGTGATGGAGTGATTCTTTGCTCAGACACTCGTGTAACGATGGGAGCTTTCATAGCTCATAAGAAAGGAAAGAAGATTCACAGGATTGACGATCACATAGCGATGACGATATCAGGAAGTGTAGCTGACGCGCAGCGAGTTGTCGAAATCCTCGCAGCCAACGCACGTCTGTACAAGATAGACTTCGGGAGGCCTATCCCGATTAAAGCGGCATCTCGACTGGTTTCCAACCTTCTCTTTTCGGCTCGTTACGCACCTCTCATTGCTCAAGTCGTTGTCGGAGGAATCGATGATACTGGACCGCATGTTTTCGCTCTCGATCCCTTGGGCAGCCTAACTGAGGAGAAGTGTGTTGCGACTGGTTCCGGCTCCCCCGTAGCGTATGGGGTCCTTGAAGACAGGTATCATGAAGGCATCCCAGTGAAAGACATGTTGCCAATTGCCACTCACTCGGTTGTTGCAGCGATGAAAAGAAACACGGCAAGTGGGGACAGCTTTGATGTGGCAATCATAGATAAAGATGGTTATCACGAATTGGCTGATGACGAGAAGAAGAGTGTGGCGTAGGCGTCGTTAGAGACGAGGAAAAAATTGTGACGGCAGCAGATAGGAGCAAGCTAGACATAAGTCAGGTTGTCCTGCAGCGGATCCCCAAAAAGGCGGAAGTCACGAGGATAGAATTTGAAGGACCAGCTCTGGCGGTCTACACCAAGAGACCCGAAGTTATCATGGAGCAGAGCTCAATCATTGCAGACATCGTCGGTTCAATTCGCAAGCGAATCGTGATAAGATCAGATCCTTCAACCAGAATCCCTGAAAAAGACACAGAAAGGATCGTACAAGAAATAGTTCCTGCTGAAGCTGGAATCACAAACATCAACTTCGATCCAAGTCTGGGTGAAGTAATCATCGATGCCAAGAAGCCTGGTCTAGTAATCGGTAAGAGCGGTGAAGTTCTACAGGAGATTGTGAAAAAAACCAAGTGGCGTCCGAGAATCTTGAGGAGTGCCGCCATTCCATCAAAGATAATCGCTCATATGCGTCATTACATGCACTCTGAAAGCCGGGAAAGAGAGAGGATATTACGGAATGTGGGGGAACGAATATTCAGACCCAGTAGCGTCGAAAGCGGAGATGTTCGAGTTTCTGCCTTGGGAGGGTTTCGGGAAGTTGGGCGATCTGCGATTCTCCTACAAACACGAGAAAGCAATGTGCTGTTGGACTGTGGCATCAACCCTGGATCGACGCGTCCTCTAGACGCGTTTCCAAGATTGGATGTGAGCCACTTTGATGTTGACTCCCTTGACGCTGTCGTGATAAGTCACGCTCATCTTGACCACTGCGGGTTTCTCCCTTTCCTCTTCAAGTACGGCTATGATGGCCCAGTCTACTGTTCCGCGCCGACCTCTAATCTAATGACTCTTCTTCAACTAGATTATCTGGATGTGGCAAACAAACAGGGTTTCATGGCTCCATATGATCAGAAAGATGTCAGAGATTGTGTTCTCCACACGTTGCCCCTACGGTATGGAGCGGTGACTGACATTTCACCAGATATTCGTTTGACACTCCACAACGCAGGGCACATCTTGGGATCCGCGATAGTTCATTTGCATATCGGTGAAGGCTTGCACAACCTAGTGTATACAGGGGATTACAAGTATGCGAAGACAACATTGCTGGAAGCTGCCGTTGCAGAGTTCCCTCGAGTGGAAACAATAATAACAGAAAGCACGTACGGTGCCCCAAATGACTTGATGCCATCACGGATCGCTGCCGAAGAGAAACTCTCGTCAACAATCAATGACACCCTGGAACGCGGGGGAAAAGTGATGATTCCTGTTCCAGCAGTGGGTCGAGCACAGGAAATCATGCTCATAATCGACGGTTACATGAAGAGAGGGCTGATCAGAGAAGCACCGGTCTTCATCGAAGGAATGATTTCGGAAGCGACTGCGATACACACTGCCTATCCAGAGTACTTGGCTAGAGAAGTTCGCAACAGCATCTTGCATGAAGGTATCAATCCATTCCAATCAGACTACTTCACGATGGTGGAACATCCGAGCGCCAGGGATGAAATCGTCGATGGAGAACCCTCAATCATCATGGCGACCGCAGGTATGCTTGAAGGTGGGCCTATCATTGATTATTTCAAGCGGTTAGCATCTGATGAGCTGAACACCGTCTTGTTCGTGAGTTATCAGATTCAGGGCACTCTGGGTCGTCGAGTGCAGAAAGGCCTGACAGAGACTCCTGTCATGAACAGCAACGGCAAGATGGAGGTTGTCAAGGTGAGAGTCAGAGTCGACTCCATCGAAGGCTTTTCAGGGCATTCTGACAGGCGGCAGATTGTGAACTACATTCGTCGTGTCGCGTCACGGCCAGAAAAGCTAATCGTGTGCCACGGTGAGCGGGCGAAATGCCTAAGTGTCACAAATTTCCTGAGGCGGAGATTTAGAATCGACGCGGTTGCCCCTTTTCCATTAGAAACTATCAGGCTGCGGTAGGAACCTCTTCCTCGGGTTGAACAGGTTTTTCTCGCCACACGCGAACATCTGTCGGTGTGATGACGATCCTTTCTTCTCCCAAGCGTGCAATGTCACCGTTCACCAACTTGACGAACTCACACAGTTCGTTGACAGCAGTCTTCACGTCGTCGACGCTCTTGTTGGCTAGGGGGCTGATTTTGACTATGAGGACGTTGCCAGATTCAACTTCCTGTTTTATGGTCTCCAAATCAGACAATTTTCGGAGAGGGAGCGCCTTGAGGTAGATTCTTGAGGTTTGCTCTTCCGAGGTTTTGTTCTTCTCGGACGTTTCCACATCCCTCTGATTGCGAACGATCTTTCCGAAGGTTTTCCCCAAGCTCGACAAAAGAATACTCCCAAAATTGCTTTTGAAGCTCCTTACTTCTCTACATTGATCTTTCTATGGATCGGTTCGTGATGTGTAATCTATTGTTCCGCTCAGGTTTTATAATACTTGCGTAGTTCAAATCACTGTTTGTCGATATGCGAGTCGTTGTCAGCTCTTTTTGCTGCTATTCCTTGATGAAATCAGGGTGCGATGTGAATAGTGTATGCATGTGTCATTGATAGACCTGGAGCAGCGTGGAGATGTCGAGTGGTCGTGTATTGAGTTTGAATATACATGTGGAAGAGTGCAAAGGTATATAGTTTATTAATACAGAAGATTTAATACGCTTTTGCAGCAATAGCAAGACAAACCAGAGAGGAACCAGAAGACATGCCACTCAACATAAGAAATAAGCCGCAACTGACTGGAATCATAGTTCTCTTCGTGGGCGTAGCCCTCTTGGCTTTCACCTTTATCAACGCATTTCTCTTCCTTCAGGAACCCGTGGGCATACTCGCTTCCGCGGATCTGGCTCAAGTATTCGGCGAAGCCCTAGCACCACTGATTCAGGCCTGCATACGTCTCATGTATCTGGGAATAATGGGGTGGATTGGCTCACTTCTAACTGTCCGAGGAATACCGCTCGTCACCCAGAAAACTGCTCCAATCACAACCGAAACAAGAACAACTCAACCGAAGCCGCAGCCGAAGACCCCACAACAGGAGAAGGTGAGTCCAAGACCAAACCCTGAACCTGTTGCCTCACCACAAAGAAGCCTACAGCCTCACCCCGAAACTCTCCCACCACCAAAGACCCAACTGATTCCTGAACCCAAACGAGACGAACCAGAGGCAATACTCATCACTCCAGAGAACCAACGGGAAGAGTAGCCCAGAATGCATGTGTCACTTCGGGCACTCGCTTGGGCCACACGTTTTTTCTGGATAATAGCCCTAGCGTTTGCCATAACTTGCGCCTACTCTGTGACGTTGATGCGAGTGAACTTCGGCCAGCCGACTGTGACGTATGGTCAGAACGCTGCACACGTGACTTTGCCAATCCAGTTTGACAACGGAGGCTACTACACCCTCACCGACTTGAACGTAACCACGATCCTTGTGGACAGTCGAAACTTGCAGATCGGAGAGTCCGCCAGCTACCTTGATCAGATTCCCCCTCATGAAACCCTGACTTTCTTGCACAACGCGAGTCTCGATCAAGGCAGAATCCTAGGTCACACCGACTACCTGTTTAATGACTCTGTCTTCTCGCTCTGTGTTTCCGGTCAACTGAAGTACGCTGGGTTGATTCCATTTGGCTTCCAAGCCAACACATCAATGCCGTGGGGCGCTCCACTTCACAACTTGTCCATAAGTGACTTCAGTTATGCCACGTACAACATCACACACGTGAGATTGATCACTTTCATATGTTTTGAGAACCACTCCCCCTATTTTCCTGTCGTCGGAAATCTCAACGTGGAGATCCTGAATAGTGTGAATCGGACATTGGGAACGAGTGACGTCTATCTGGACGTTCAGTCCAATGAAGCCTACAGCGGCGAGGTTGAACTACTTGTTATGCGTGATGGAATAGCGTCAACAGGTCACGTGCGATTGACTTTTGAGACTTCTGTATTCAACCATGGTCCAGTGGTGATGAACTATGGGTGAGAAAGGGATTAACGGGGAAAGCGGGTTCACTGGGCGGAAACTCGTGGTTCGCATTCTCAAAGCTCTGCTCAAGACAGTGATCATCTATTTTCTCTTCGAAACACTTTCAGCCTTTCTTGTTCCTTTTGAGGTCTTCCAAACCTATCAGGCTGTTTCAGTTCTGTTTGTGGCAGTGTGGATCTTCTTCATCTTCGCAACAGAGTTGACTCGTGGAACAGTGTTTCACCACGTCTTTGCGATAGCAAACTCTCTCGTCTTCTTGTTCTACTTCACTCACGTCTTGAGCAGCAGCGTTTTCCACATCGCAGTTGAGCAAGTCATGATTATGGTTGATCTTCGATTCTTCTTGGGAATATTTGTTCTCGGAAGCATGGTAGGGTTTGCCAGGAGCATGCTAGATTTCCTCATGTGGATCAACAAGCGCGAAGAAATCTGGTTAAGCTATCAGCTCAAGTCACTATAAGAGAACTTCTCAAGACTTTGAGAGCTGATTCCTAGTTGCTCTCGAAGCTTCTCAAAGTTGTGCTTGTAGATCCCCAGCTGACTTGAGTCTCCACCCAGTCTAAGTTCAAACTCGACAAACAACCCCAAGTCTTCAACGTTGTCCAAGTGAATCTCAATCGCTTCGTAACGGTAAATCTCTCTTGTCTTGTCTATTACAGTCTTTGTTTTCAGGATTCGCTTGAGGACTTGCTTGAGGATCGGACGCACAGATTTGGGAATCTCCACTACTGCAACGGAGCTGACTCTGGGTTCCGCTCTATTCTCTCTTTCGTAGAAGATGAGTTGCGCGTCTGATTGATCATCGACTTCGCGGAGTTTCAGTCGTCCGCTCGGGACCTCAAAGTACGTGTCAATCTGGTGAAAAACACCTTCTCTGCAAGCTTGTGATTGCACAAGCTTGTCTCGCACTGCAGCTATGGCTTGTGCATTGGGGACCCTGGCTTTGAATTCAAGAATCTCAGTGTGAAATGATCGATTTGTATCAGGCATGTTCATCCTTGCCATTGTGGGAATCTGGTAGAGTCTGAGGTTCGAGTTTCTTCGCCATGACATAGGCATCTTCTCCGTCAGCGTAGTAGGCAGTATTCTTGCGGGTAATTTGAAAGCCTAGTCTCTTGTACATGTTCACGGCTGGAGTGTTGCTCACTCTGACTTCCAAGTAGCATTCTCTGGCTTTGTACAGGGGCATGTTGTTCATTGCCTCTTTCATGAGAGTGCTGCCAACTCCTTTTTTCTGATATGCAGGCAGTACTGCGATGGAGACGACGTGTGCTTTTTTGGATATGCCAAAGCCGCTGAAGCTTGTGAAATCTCTTTCAATGCGACACATTATGTATCCAATGACTTTCTGATCTGCCTCAGCGACGATAAACGTAGATGGGTATCTTTCATACAGATCAATGAAGAAGTAGGGGGAGTAGTTCTCCGGGAGACAAATCTGATTTATGTTCATGACCTTTTCCAGGTCTTGACGTGTGAATGGTCGAAGTGTGAATGTCTCCTGCAATTCCTGGACCTGCTAGTGTTTAGGCGCTGGCAAGTAGAGTTAAATGTTTTGGAGAAGTTCGATCGCTTGAGTGGCTTGGTCTTCGGTGCGCGTGTGGCGATCACTGGGGCAGATTCAAAAGGCAGACTTCAGCGTGTCCCTTTGCCTTAACCTTCCTGTAGATTTTCCTTATGATCCCCTTCTCATCGATGAGGAAAGTGGTGCGCTCAGTGCCCATGAAGGTTCTTCCATATAAGCTTCTTTTCTTCCACACTCCATAGAGATCCAGAACCTTTCCTTCAGGATCGCTCAGCAAAGTGAATGGTAAACTATGATTTCTCTTAAACTTCTGATGAGATTCTACACTGTCCTTGCTCACGCCGAGCACCACAGTGTTTTCCTTTGTGAACTCCGCAATCATGTCTCTGAACTCGATGGCTTCACGTGTGCATCCCGGAGTCCCATCTTTCGGATAGAAGTACAAAACCACCTTCTTTCCTCGGTGGTCACTCAGCGAGACTTCTCTTCCATTATCTGCCAGCAAGGTGAAATCTGGCGCCAATTGTCCTTCGCTCACCAATTTGATCACTGTGAAGAGTATCTCGCTTTGTCACATAAAAACCCGTTTCTCAAATGCATGAAATCTGCTGAATCTGCCGTGTGCACCAAGAAGCCTCATCGATGTGCGCAGTGTATCGGCCTCATAATGCTGAGGCTAGGTTGTCAGGATTGGAAAAGTCGTGTGCCCGTGGGGAACTGCGAAGATCTTGGCGTTTCTGCCAGCGATTTCAAAGGCGTCTTCGAGAGCATCAGTGACATTTCTCGCGGTTCGTAGCTTGAAAACATTCACTGCATAGTAATCAGGCAAAGTCGACACGAGGATTATGTGGGCCTTCTGCAACGCTTTTGACAAGTAATAGGCCTTGTGTCCTCCAACGGCAAAATGCTTCTTGACCTGTTTCTCAATGGATTCAGGGCTTTGGAATTGTGTCGTCCATTCATAGAATGTCTCGTTTCCATATCCTTCCCTGCATTCAGCGACCAGCACAATTACTCCACCACGCTTGACGCCATCAAGGCTGTTGTCGACTGCTTTGTAGGCTTGATATAGATCGATGTCTGTGGGATGTCCTCCCGCGCTGACTACGACAATGTCTGCCCTGCGAGGGATAGATACTTTGTACATCTCCTCAGCCAACTTCACACCGCTGTAGAAGGCGTCTTCCATGTCTCCAGCGAAAGCCTGGGCAATCTCTCTTCTGCCATTAAGCACGACATTCAAGATGAAGTCTACGTTCGCCAACCTAGCGGCTTCCATCATGTCTTCATGGATTGGATTTCCATCCAGAATCGCTGTTCGAGCTCTTGAATCCAAGATCATTGCGTGGTTATGCTGAATTGTTTCAGCACTGGCTACGCCTGGCAGGACGCTTTTCCTCCCACCGCCGTACCCCGCGTAGTAATGCATTTCAATGTCTCCTGTTAGGATTCTCACATCTGCGTCAGCGAAGACTTTGTTGACAAAGACTTTCGTGCCATGTTTCTTAGTTGTTCCAATGTAGACTTGATCTTTGGCCAGGCAGTTGTGGCTCAGGGTTTTGACGTGATCCACAATTTCTCTGCCGAGAAGTTCTGTCGCCTCGCGATCGGTGACTGCGCGATGGGTTCCACATCCAAAAATCACAGTGATATTGCTGTTTTCTACGCCTAGCTGGTTGAGCTCTTTGAGGAGAGGTGACAGAAGGAGATGGCTAGGGGCAGGACGTGTGGCATCATCGACCACTATCGCGACTTTGTCATCAGCTTTAACTAGGTGCTCTAGCGATTTGGAGCCGATTGGATCGTTCAGTGCTCTCAAGATCTCTGCTTCAGGATCGGAGACGCCAGGTTGGTCTTTGGGCTCAATGATGCCCAGTAGATTGCGAGTGGGAATCCGTGCGCAGACTTCAGTCTTATCATAGGGGAGCCAGACATCTACCATCCGAAGAGGCACTCCAAGGTTGTGAAGACTCTTGAGATCGTTGGCTTTTAAGCCTATCGAACTACTGTACGGGTGTGGAGTTGTCGGTCTCTCGGAAGGAGAACACTGTGGCAAAAGGTAGCGTCGAGATAGACATTTGAGTCCGATTGACACACCTAGTAGAGAGGTTGATACGTGAGATGACGAAAGTCGTGTGTGACCGAAGAGATTGTAAGCATTGGGTAGATGGTGAATGCTCACGGGAAGAGATTGCAGTGAAGGAGAGGACGGTTTCTACGGATGAGGAAATCGCTGTGTGCAGTACCTATGAGATGGTTGCTGGCCTCTGCTAGTTGCCTGTAGGGTTTTCCCATCGCTGCCAGCACAAGTTCTATTAAACGGAAAAATACATAGCAGGTAAAGGGAATGCCCCATGTCAATGTCAATAGAGAAGACGACGCTGAAGAACAATGAAATCGCCTTCAAGTGGTTTAACAGCTACGCAGGAATCATGGTGCGAACACCTTCGAAGACGCTGGTCATAGATCCTGTGGATGTAAAAGCCAAGGGGTTCTCGGAAATCGATGCAATCCTCATCACTCATGAACATTACGATCACTTGGAAGCTCCTCTCGTATGCAAGATCCAGGCCGAAACCCAGTGCCAAGTATTGGCGGATCCCACATCCAAGGCAAGGCTCACGAATTCTCTCCCGACTGAGAAGCTGCAGGAGATGCAGGCTGGAACAGAAATCAAGATTGATGACGTGACTATCAGAGCAGAAGCATGTAATCATGAACTGGCTGCGACTCCAGTCACCTATCTGATAACCAGTGAAGACGATGTCCGGCTGTTCCACACAGGAGACAGCATGCCATTTCCAGAGATGGCAGCGATAGGGAAGGAGTACAAGCCAGACATTGTGTTTTGCACAGTCGGGATTGCGCCAGGTGCATCTCCCGAAGCTGGAGTCGAGATTGTAAATCTGATCAAGCCCAAAGTGGCCGCACCCTATCACGCTGCTTCCAGGAGTGAACTAGTCGCATTCTGCAGTCTCGTGAAAAAGACTCAGTCCAAAGTCACCTGCTTGCTACCTGAGAAAGGAAACGTCTACATTGTGGGGAAGGAGCGGAGAAAATGAGTCCCACGACAAAATCGTCGAAAGAGCAACTCTGTCTCATCCTCTACAAAATTGGAGCCCTCGAGTTCGGCACCTTCAAGCTTGCCGGCGGGAAGATCAGTCCCTATTACATCGATCTTCGAATCGTGCCCAGCTTCCCCGATGCCTTTCATGAAATCTGTGATATCTATACTCAACTGATCCGAGAGAATGTGAGAGCAGACAACTTTGACAGAATCGCCGGCATTCCCACCGGAGGCATCCCATTTGCCGCTGTCTTGGCACATGCACTTCATAAACCCTTCCTCTACACTCGGAAGGCCGAACGGAAGCATGGAAGAGAGCGTCGTGTTGAGGGTATACTGATGCCTGGCGACAAAGTGCTGCTAATCGATGACTTGATCACTTCTGGAAAGTCGTTGCTTGAAGCGGCAGACAGAATTGAAGCCGAAGGTGGAATAATCCAGGATGCGATCGTTCTGATCAGCAGAGAAGAAGGTGGAAAAGCCAACCTTGCGGAAAGAAAAATCGCTCTACATTACCTCCTGAAGGCAAGTGAAGCTGCGGCAACCCTCCATCAGATTGGCGCCATAACTGATGTTGAAATGAAAACCATCCTGAAGCAGAAACGAGAAAAATAGTCGCGTGCACCAAGCCCTTGGACAGCTGATCGGCTGCCACTTCAAACACTCACAAGAGCGTGCGATGGCATGAGTGTAGGCACGATGATTGGAGAAAAGAGTGTGGTCCGTGGGCAGTTACTCGTAGAAAATGAGTTTCTTGTTTTCCAACTCGACATGAAGCTTGCTCACAGCTTCATACACGTCTTCTTCCTGCTTGGCTCCTGTACACACCAACTTACCACTGGCGAACAGCAATATCACCACTTTGGGAACAGCCATACGATATATGAGTCCTGGAAACTGCTCTGGCTCATACATTGTCTTCTCCAGATCGTAGGCTGATTTCTCGAGATCAATCATTCCTCCAAGATTCGCTGAGGCGACAATGTTTTGGATTTTCAACTCAGGTTTGCTGGCGATGATGATGCCACTTTTCTTCAGCTCTCTGACCACTCGCATCACTGCTCTGCGAGCTTCCTTCTCAGATTTGGCACCCGTACACACCATCTTCCCCGAGTTGAAGATCAGGGTTGCCGTCTTAGGTCTCTTCAACCGGAAAACTAACCCTGGAAACTGCTCTGGACGATATTCAACACCCGGGTACCCCTTCACAACCGCGTTCAAATCCACCCGTTGCTTGAGGGTCGCAGAAGCTACCACATTCTCAATTTTGATGGTTGCCTCAACCTTTGGCATCCAAAACACCCTGAACCGTATCTAATTGCATACGAATATATATAAAACCTTATAAAGGCACCTAAACGCACAGGTTACAAGAATTACCTGCGTTTTCGGAACACTTGCACACTTCCGGTGCAGTGCAATACTCGAATCCTGCTTCTACGAGTTCGCGAGGTCCACTACATCTTGGATTCTCGTCGCGCGAGATACGCCAAGAATGCCACTATTGCGAGAACAGCAATTATCGGCACATAGGCAAGCAGATCTGGAGTCGATTCTGATTCCCAGGTCTTATCCCGGCTGGTATCTCGCGCACGCGACTCATGCATGAAAAAATCGGCGTTAGGAGGACCCATATCAGTGCCTGAACTCTCTGCAAGAGCAGACCCACAGTACAACATATTTGCCCAGATTAGCAACAAGACAATAGTCAGAAAATGTTTCACACGCATAATCTAGTTTTCCGCCCTGAGAGTACTTTAGTTTTGGTATGCAGCGTACGTGTATATCACTCATGAGCACTGAGAAATTCTTTTGTAGTTGATCAATCAGTCATCTAATCTGATCTGGGCTGAGTCTGAATGATAAAGAGCATCGAGCTAAGCGGGTCCCACTACGAGATTGGCCTCAAGATGGGGGAAATCTTGAGATCTACGCAAGGATATCCACCGACGTATCCAGACCAAGCACTGGAGAAATCACACCCTTACGAGGAACAAGTCAAGATCTTCGCGCCTGACTTGATAGATGAGTTTCGAGGGATCGCTGACAGCTTAGGGATCGACTACTACATCCCAGTGACCCTAGAAGCATCTCCCTATCGCTTCGAAACAACTTCTTGCTTGGTTATGGCTATTTCCGGTGCACACACGCAAGATGGGAGGCCTGTTCTTGCCCGCAATCATGAATGGGCGGAAAAGGAAAGTGAGAATCTACTTCTCTGTTACACCAAACCTGATGGAAAACTGAGAAGCCTGGGATTCACCTATAGCTGGCCACTTGTCTCGAGATATGGCGGGATAAATGAAGCTGGATTGGCATTGTCCTCTGCGTCAGCAACCTTCGAAAACACCGGACCTGGAATAATGTTGAACTTGGCCACAAGATGGGTGCTTGACACCTGTGAAACCACGACGGAAGCTGTCGCGTATCTCGAGAAGATGCCCAAAGTTTGGGGGGAAACCTACATCGTGATCGACAAAGAAAACACGATCGAAAAAGCGGAGGCCCATCGGAAAAGGACCAAGGTGACTTTCACCAATACGGGATTTGATTTCAACACCCTACTCTACGACTCCTCCGAAATGCAACAGTACTTGAATCAAAAGGACACTGACGGTTTGATTGCATACGCCTCTGCAAGAAGATCGTTTCTGAACCAGTGGTTTCCACACAACAAAGGGAACATTACAGCTGACCTGATTCTCAATGCATTAGGCAATCATGAACACAAAATGTGCGTTCACGAGCCCGCAGGACCAGAGATCTGTTGGTCATACCTCTTGACGATTGGTGCAGAGACAGCTCGTGTGTGTGCCGGGCGTCCATGCAAGAATGAATACGTGGAAGTGGCAAGCTCATGAGAACCCTGTATCAGCACATCTCATGATTGACGGGATTTGATCTCGCTTCCCCTGAAACACGAGATCGTTGAGCTTCTAGAAAACTAAAATAAGCAACCATCCGACATGTATTCTTCGCAATGTGATGTGATACTGGATGGCTGTTCCCGCGTTTGTAAAGAGAGTAGTCAAAACGTGCCTCAGAATCGGACGCGACGATAGAGTTGTGATCTACGCTTGGCGTCATATGCTTGACTTGGCGGAAGCATTCTCAATGGAGTGCAAGAGAGCTGGTGCACACACTCTTGTGGAGTTTTCCTCTGATGACATGTGGTATGAATCTATCACAGCCCTCCCACTAGACTATCTGGAAACTCCTGATCCATTTGACCTTACGCTGGCAGGAATTGCAACAGCCATCATTATCATCAGCGGCCCAGAGAATCCCGAAGCACAGAGACGAGTGCAAGCTGAACGATGGGTGGCCTTGTCAAGATCAGAAAGACCCCACTACGAACGCATTCTTGAAAGGAAAGTGCGCATGGCCAAAATAATGCTAGGATACGTTACACCTCAACGTGCTAAGACCTACGGTTTCAACTATCAAGCATGGAAAAGGAACGTTGTGGAATCGACTGATGTGGAATATCAGGAGATGCAGAAGCTCGGAAGAAAGCTGGCGAGTATCGTCGGGAAATCGCGAGAGGTTAAGATTATAGACCCTGATGGAACTGATTTAAGCTTCAGCCTGAGTGACAAGACAGCCTACGTCTACGATGGAGTAATCGACGACGAAGACATCGAGATGGGAGCAATCTTTGCAGAGTTGCCTGGTGGCAAGGTTGCTGTAGCCGTCGATGAAGCAAGTGCAAACGGCGTTCTCACATCGAATATTCCCTTCCCAAGTGTTGGAAGAGTAATTGAACGCATATCACTGGATTTCAAGAACGGCCAAGTCGAATCACTTGGCGGAGGCAAGAACATTGAAGTCGCCCAGAGTCAATGGGAAAAGGCAACAGGTGACAAGGACAAGATAGGATGGCTTGCTCTAGGTCTGAATCCAAGGGCAGAGCTTGGGTACATTGACAACTCGATCGTGCTCGGAACAGCCTCGGTGGGGATAGGTGAGAACAAGGAGCTTGGAGGAAGCAATGAAAGTAACTGGAACTTTTCCGTGACCCTGGCGAAGCCTACATTGCAGCTTGATGGAAGAACCATCATCAACCAAGGTCGATTGACGGTCTAGAGGTTGTGAGCGAAGAATCTCCTGAAGCATCTGAAGCTTCTGCTCCCAAGATGGTGTTGGATCATGACTGCAGAACCCTATAATCGCACAGATTCAGGTGAAAAGCTGGATCTGCTGCTCAAAAGAATTGCTTGGCTAGAAGACATGGTTTTCATGGGAACCAAGGTTCAAACCAAAAAGCCGACAGAAAAGACGCCAAGCGTGCTTCTGCAGGGAAAGGTGACACTGAGCAAACCCGAGGTTTTGGCTGGAGAGATTTTCAGTCTAGAGATTGAGGTAGTCAATTTCGGAAAGACATCTATAAAACTACACGGGATTGAAGAGATCATCCCTTGTTGTGGAATGGAGTTGATGAGTACGTCAGACAAGCATCTCCTTGAAGGCGCCTATCTTGACCTGAACGGGAAACTATTGGAGCCATCAACAACGGAGAAACTACGGTTCACGGTGAGAGCTCTTCGGAAGGGCCGATACGCAATCTCTCCACGCGTCGTATACATGGTTGGAGAAAGCGTTCAGAAGATCCTGGGTCTCAACCCAGCCACCGTGGAAGTGAAAAAAATTGTTCTACCAGACCGAATAAACACTGGCTACATGGAACTTGACAACCTGCTTCTCGGTGGATTGCCCGCAAAATACTCGGTGGCGTTGACCTCAATCTCCTGCGATGAAACGAAGCTTCTTATCAATCGGTTCGTCGAAAAGGGTGCTCGAGACGGGGAGATCACGTTCCTCCTAACCGTGGAGACAAGGCGATGGGAGAAGCTCGCCAAGGAATATCCCAACCTCAACCTTTTCGTGTGCAATCCACAGGCAGAGCCCACAATGGAAACACGCTCAAACGTGGTCAAAATAAGAGGAGTGGAAAGCTTGACTGACATCAACATTCCTCTTTTCTCCGCGTTGCGGAAACTCAGGGCGTCCAAGGGCAAACCTAGAAGGATCTGCATAGAAATCCTCTCTGATATACTGCTGCAGCACCGTGCTGCTCAAACAAGAAGGTGGCTCACTGGACTAATCACCGAACTCAGATCGACTGGATTCACGATCTTGGCGCTATTGAACCCGTACATGCATCCTGCAGAGGATGTCCAAGCAGTCCTTGACCTCTTTGACGGTGAGATCGAAGTCTACGAAAGCGCGAATCAGCGACTCCTGCGGATCAAGAGAATGTATGAACAAGACTACATTGAAAACGAATTGCCGCTGCGAAGGAACAAGCTGCTCACAACTGGCGTTGCCCGAGAGTTGAGGTACGATAGGTTCTGACCAGTGCACCCACGGGCATACTAGCGCATCGTCAGATCGTGATCAGGAATAGGCGTGTGCGTGTTGGAGGTTCAACTGTGAAGCTCTCCCCTCTAGTGAACTTTGGCCTCCCGATGATTTTATAGGTGTACGCTAGCATTGATGGTCTAGATGGGGCGAAATCCTTGGCACCATTATCGTGAAACCTGTGTCACGACTGACAGTTAAACAGCTCTACCTGTTGGGTGGGGGATGAATTCAAGGGGAGCGGTTGAGCTCGTCATTGCTCTATTGGCATTGAGACATGGGTTGATCACTCAGGAGGTCTTCTCCGCGCTGATAGCAATGGCGATTATCACAACTCTTGTGTTCCTCGTTCTTCAACGAGAAATTAGAGGAGACCCGACAGCCATGGAGTAAAAGTGCGCGCGCTGATCCAGCTGAAAGGAATAGATCAGCGACAAGGGTGTTATCATGCGTATAGAGATTTCGGGAGTCAGGTTCAAAATTCCGTATCATCATCCTATCCGCTAAGAAGAGCCACGTTTGATCTGGCACTCGTCAGCCTCTAATCTGAAGAGAATCCATGCTGTCCAAAAACTGAGGTACCATCTAGGGTGCTAGGATATCAGATGATTCGTGATTATCCCGACGGGATTGAGAGCTAAGAGTTTTAGCAACACTCTGATTCTTTGGTCTCGTCTGCCTTGTTTTCCCAAATAGATCTAGTTTGCACACAAGTGCTAAATGGTTCTGAGTGATATCATAAAGGGGAGGATTTGGTGGTGAACAGATGGCTTTCAGCAATGTTTGTGCTGGTTGCGGCCGTAGAAGTTGGTGCTTGCGGCTTTCTAGATAGCTTTGGGAGTTCGATAATCCTCTACTCATTGCTGTTTGTATCACTCTTCTTTGGCAACTTTCGGAGTACTCTATATTCTTCATGCTTTCGGTGCAGCCGTGAACGATTGGGTAGCAGATGTTGAGCGAATGGAGTGGACTACTCCAGAATACTGGACTTGGCTTTTCGAGAACAGACGAAGAGAATGGAGCCATAATATGACAATTTTTGCAGCTGGATTCGCCATCTTCCTCGGCACCATCCTATGTTACGGGCTGTTTTCAGCTGAAAACTCTTCCATTGGGTTCATCGCTGGTCTTGCCCTATTGATAGTCGTGGCAATTTGCTGGTACAAGGGATTCTGGACGCCCCGAACTGAAACCCTGAAGCCTCGGATCTCTCCAAGGGTCGAAGCAGAATGGAGGGACAAAAGGCTATAGTTACACTCCACAACGCAGGCACTCGACAAGACTGCCATGTCCTAAACTGCTGCGCGTGCAACGTCATTTCAGGGTTCCTGAAGGCTCGGTTGCGCGTATCTCATGCTGTTCTTGCTGTCCTTGCAGGAAACAATCGTCCACATCACAATTACTTCTAGAAGGTCTAGTAGCGCGCGCAGCCATTCTCTAGGCATGAATGCACATGATCCACTCGTCACTGTTTTATGCTCCAGCTAGAAATATAGTCTCGGTGGTAGGCTTGTCCTATACGTTCAGCGTGCCCTGCAAAGATAATCAGAAGTTAAGCAAGATCGTAGACTCAGTGAACAAGGATGTTCGACTACAGACTTTCTGGAAAAGCTCTAATATCATGGCAATCAACCGCATGGGATATACCGACCATGGTCCTACACATGTGAAAATCGTCGCAAACTCAGCGTTGAAACTCCTTCGAATGCTGGTCGCGAAAGGAGCTGTGCCCAACACAGTCAAGGACTACAATCTAAGCATCAAAGATGCTGAAACCGTAGTTGTACTCGGTTCCATTCTCCATGATCTAGGAATGGTTGTAACCCGAGAGAACCATGAAACGTACAGTGTGTTCCTCGCCCTCGACTTTCTCCAGACTCACTTGTCATCCATTTACACTCAGGAGGAACTTACAATCATCTCCTCTGAAACACTACACGCAGTGCTGGCTCATCACCCTGATCAACGCGTGCTGACCCTGGAAGCTGGCGTGGTTCGAGTCGCAGATGCCTTGGACATGGAGCAGGGGCGAGCTCGAATTCCATTTGAGGCTGGAAAAGTCGATATTCACTCGGTGTCAGCCCTTTCAATAGAGAAAGTGGAGATTCTTGAAGGGACAGCAAAACCGATCATGATAAAGATTGGGATGGCGAATTCAGCCGGGATATTTCAGATTGATGAGCTGTTGAAAGCGAGAATCCAGAACTCGGGACTGGAAGACTACATCCATGTAGTGGCTGAGATTACGGGTGAAAAAGAGCGAAAGATCGTGAGGAAGTTCGAATTCTGACGCACAAGCATTTGCTTCATCTTTCTACAATGAACGCAATTTTCACATCCGCATTATATTCCACGATGCTGTTGTTCTTCACTTTGGCAGTGCATCTCTTAACGTGGACTCCCTTGATGTTCTTGACCGTCTTGGCAGCCTCTGTCACAGCATTTTGGGCAGCTTCGCTCCAGCCATTTGGTGAGCTTCCAATTAACTCAATAATCTTCACTACTGTCACTCAAGTCACCTCCGCTAGTAAATTGATAGCAACATTACTTCAGCTTTTCGCGCACACAATGGTTCACCTAGGAGAGAATCACAGCGGTTAGGTGAATCATGGAAGATTTTTAAACCAACTGGCGGAGTCTTAGCTAGGAGTTGGCAATATAGACGTTGTCGTAGTGCTCTTCACTGCTGCCATCATTTTGGCTTTGAGTTTCTTAGGAGATATGCTGTCCCGAAAAGTCATGCTCCCCAGCGTGATCCTGCTGATCATTCTCGGGTTACTCTGTGGACCCTTATTTGGGCCTCTACTAGGTTTGGATCGCGCTTCGCTAGTGGAGGTGCTTCCGCTTCTAGCTTCTTTAACCCTGATTTTTGTGGCATTCGACGCTGGTGCCCACATGAATATCCGCGACGTCATGCTGCAAAGCTCCAGAGCATTCGTCCTGTCAGTCCTCGGATTCATTCTCAGCACAATCATCATTGGAATCTTCCTTCACTTCGCATTTTCTCTCAGATGGGCATACTCCCTTTTGCTGTCATCCGCCTGGGGCGGTGTGAACACAGCAACGCTAGTTGCGGTGAGCAGGCATCTCCGTATCGCCGGGAAGACGCTTGCAACCTTGACGATATCCTCTTTGATTGATGATGTTCTTGTGCTAGTGACTGCACTGACTATCCTGAGCTACATGACTGTAGGAGCCACGGGCTTCGACGACATTTCACTAGCGTTGATTCGAAACATCAGTGTCTCAGTGTTCGTCGGCGTGATCGTGGGAATTGCTTGGCTGAATATATTACATCTGTCGGGAAGAGGGGAGTATACGTTTACGTTCACATTGGCTGCGATCTTCCTGCTGTATTCTACAACTGAACTGCTAGGCGGAACTGGGGCAATAGCGGTCTTTCTATTCGGTTTGATTCTTGGCAATTCTAGGGCACTGTGCGAGTCGCTGAAGATGCGAGTAGATATCGGTCAGTTGTCACGCTTGAAGGAGTCGATAGTCAAGTTTCATTCAGAGTTGACGTTCATTCTGGTTGCGTTCTTCTTCACGTTCATCGGACTGATCTATGTTTTCACTGGAATCTTTGATCTGATCATCGGACTAGTCATAAGCCTTCTACTTCATGGGATACGCTATGTCACTGTTCGCTTGGGAGCTTGGAGAAGTGACTTAGCAGCTGATCTCCCAGCAGTAGGGCTCATTGTGGGAAAAGGGGCAGCATCTGCAGCTGTGAGTATTCTGCCGTTAGCATACGGGCTCCCCAATACTACAATGTTTACAAGCATTGCTTTGAACGTGATACTCTTCACGAACATTCTTTCAGTACTACTGCCCTTTCTAGCTTCTCGTATGAGTGGGCAGAAAAAGGGTGCTCTGCAGGACATCTCTTCATTCAGTCGTGTATGAAGCCTTGCAAAGTCGTACATGTTTTCGACAGAAACGGCGTTGAAGACGAAAATCGTCGCAAATCAGATTCTAACCCGTTGAAGCTGCTGTCTTGAACCCTGTTCTCCGAGTAAACTCTTAAGTCTGGGTGAACTGATTTGATGAGGGCATGAACCATGTATCAAGTGAGGTTGAAAGGCACCTACTATGAGATGGGTGTTCAGCAAGGGCAATTGATGAATGGAAGGATCCTGCCTTCCATCTGGTTAGAGTCCATCCGGGAAGCAGTGCCTGCTGAACGAGCGGAATTCGCAGATGAATGCGAGGAAGTAGTTCGCCGATACATGCCTGGATTCTTGGATGAGCTTCAGGGAGTATCAGATGCTGTCCAGGCAGATTATCAGAAGGTCAGAGTCTGGCCATTATGTTCATATGCAAGACTTCACCAATCATGCACGGCAATTGCGATTTCAGGGAGATACACTGCAGAAGGGAAACCTCTGTTCATCCGGAACTATGACTATTTGGATTCGGACCAAAAGGACTTCACCGCTTTCTGGACGAAACCGCAGAACGGCTATGCCAACTTAGGGTTCTCAGATGCGATGAGCAGCAGATATTGTGGATTCAACGAGAAGGGATTAGCCGTAGCGACAAGTATCAGTGGCTATTCGGGATCAACCCAACCAGGTTTAGTGTTCAGTCTTGTGACACGTTGGATCCTAGATCAATGTCCAACTACACGAAAGGCAGTGGAGTTTCTCATGAGGGTTCCGCATTTCCATGGCTGGAACTTCTTGCTGTGTGACATGGAGGACAATATTGTGCGAGTAGAAACCTGCCCGGAAAGAGTTGAAACGGTCGACTGTGACGAAGGGCTTGGAGTCTCAACAAATCATTACCTATCCGAACGAATGCAGGAATTCGAGGACAAGAACTGGCGCTCAGAAGGCAGCACAGAGAAGAGACACGTCAACAGCTTGAAGTGGTTCCGGAGCCGAACAGAACCAATAACCACTGACTACGCGTGCCGACTGGCACAGACCCGAGTAGATGAAGGGGGAATCTGTGATCGATTTGTCGGAGTCGATGGAGGAACGCTCTGGTCTTGGATCCATACAATCGGTCAGTCAACCGTCTTAGTTTCTGATGGCTCTCCTTGCGAAAACTCCTATCAGAAGATCCATGCTCTGTGAGTCCTGACAATCTAGGTCAAGATGCACCCTTTATAGGGGCACACACAGAGATACTGATGTGATGGAAGATGACTGAACTGAGTCCAACTGATTCGGCCAAAGTGCTGCTGAGAACGACCGCAGGAGACATTATGATCGCTCTGTCTGATGACATGCCGATTACCGCCGGGAATTTCAGGAGTCTGGTTGAGCGAAAGATCTATGATGGCACGATTTTTCACAGAGTGATTGATGGGTTCATGATACAGGGTGGCGATCCAGCGGGAACAGGGTATGGAGATCCCTCAATACCATGCATACCTGACGAATTCACAGATCACAACAGGAATGATCGAGGTACGATAGCTATGGCAAACGCAGGACCCAACACTGGAAGTAGCCAGTTCTTCATCAATCTGGTTGACAACAATCGCCTGGATTCCAAACACCCAGTATTCGGCAAGGTCGTAGATGGAATGGATGTTGTCGACAGAATTGGAAAGGCTGACACAGACGAGAAGGATCGCCCGAGACAGCCAGTGACAATCACCAAGGCAGCTCTCGTACAGTAGCACATCTCACAACCGATCAGAAAACAGTCGCATCCGAAAGGTGTGTCAAGAACTGGATTTCCACAAGATATCTGCAGATGAGCTCTCATTCGTTTCTTACCTGTGCCTTTGGGGAGTTGGTCGGGAACAGAAGGAAGCCATGCTCCCTCACATGGAAAAGAGACTGCACTGGATCAAAGAAATGATGCCAAGGGGACTGGAAATAGTAGTGGCCCTCGGTCCGAGAAAAAGCAAGAGGGGCCTCATAGAATACCTGCCAATAGAGATCGCTCCTGAACCTGTGGAAGGACAGAACTCTCTGTTTATGAACTGCATTTGGGTTCTCCCACGCTTCTTGAAAGCAGGTATAGGAACAGGGCTCATGGCGCGTTTTCTAGATGATGCCTCGAAAGTGGGCGGAGCCACCGTACTCTCCTATGAGAACGATGCATGGTTCGGCTATTTTGAGTACATGCCGACAAGTTTTTTCAAACGATTTGGACTCAAGGAGGTTTCAAGAGATGGAACTCGTGTTCTGCTTCATCGTGATCTGGGAGCGCAAAATCCACCACAGCTCATTCCTGCAAGGAAACGAGAACTTGAGACGAACCGCCAGATCATCGTTGACGTCTTTTGCAGTAGTCAATGCCCATGGTGTGGATGGATGGCAGACATGATACGCAACAATGCAATGCCTGGCATGCGTGTCAAAAGGATATGCACTGACAGCAGAAAGATCATTCAGAAGTTCGGGCTAGCCAGAGGGATATCAATCAACGGTGAACCAACTATCAAAAGAATGGCAGCTTGGAGAGAAATTCGCCCATTCTTGCAAGGACCCAATCAGGAAACCACCAGCTAGCTTGGCAGTTTCAGCCGTGAGCTCCGTACGTGAGGAGTGAACGTATCACTGACACGACATAACGAGGACCCACTTGCTACCTGCCCTTGTCGCTGACGATTTGTTTCTCTATCTTCCGCATGAGTTTCCAATGCCAGACTCTACGCTTGAGGTTTCTGAACATTATGCAGTCTCACTCCAGCGAATCCCGCACTCTTTGCACTTGAGCCACACCGTACAGTAGACAGGACCATATACAAGCTGGGTGTTATCTGATTTGCAGGAGGGACAAGTCAAGAGCTTCACCATATTCGATCGTTGCAGTAGTCTAATGGTTGTGACTGCTAAAAGGGGTGTTTCTTCCTGATTCATATTTCAAGGAGCGACACATGCTTCGATATCGGCGGGTCTGCCAGGACAGCAGGCACATGCTGAGCTTCTAAACAAGAAGCAGGATCGCAACTCCAATAGTTGCCACGAAAGCTCCCAGTACACCTCGCAAACTTGTCTTCTGCTTATAGAGAATCCAGACCACGGGAATGATCAATATTGGCATTAGAGAGATGAGCGTTTGCGCAATGCCCGCTTGCGTGAATGTGACCGCAACCATTGACAGGGTTACTCCCAAGAACGGTCCTGTGAATGCACCTGCAGCTGAAAACATTATTCCTTCGTGATTCTTTGAAGCTTTCCGCAGCTCAGGCAGTCTTCCCGCGATTACAACTGTCATCCACACGAACACTGTCCCACATATCATGCGTATTAGAGTCGTAGATAACGGGTTCAGTGTTAGACTCGGATCTAGCAAGATCCCCTTCTTGGCGAGAACCAGGCCCAATCCCTGACCGATTGCCCCGACCAGGGCGAGGATGACACCCCATACTTTTACTCTAGCTGGAATGGGTTTTTCCATCGAGAGTTCATCTCGCTCAAAGACTGTGACGAAGACTCCTGTAAGCGTCAGCCCGATCCCTGCAAGAGCTGGCATCGAGATAATCTCTCCCAACACTAGGTAGCCGCCTAATGCGGCGAATATGGGAGACAGAGCCATCACGAGAAGCGTACGTCTGGGACCAATTGTGACAAACGCAGCAAACAGTCCAAAATCTCCTATACCTAAACCAACGATTCCGCTCAGACCCACCCAGAACCATTGTCCCCAACTTGCAGTGGGCAATAGCTCCCCAATCAAAACCACGTGTGCAGCACCCAAAAATCCCAAGGCAAAGACGATGCGGAAAGCATTGACACTTGCTGATCCAATCCTCTTGCCCGCTTCGGAGAAGAGTACTGAACCAAACGTCCACAAGCAGGATGTTCCTATTGCCGCCACTTCACCCACAATGGTCATGTCCATCCGAACCACCATACTCGAATACTAGCCATCTTCTCGAACTTCAGAGAAACCTTCCTGTTATCTTAAATCTTTCCAAAGGGACGTTCAGAAGTGCCCGCATGTGAGACGGGGGGCGGTCGGATCTGTGCGTATCATATCGAAAATGCAACTTGCATCGTGCATAAAAGCGCGCGTAGCAGCGTATGTGCGTGCCGCGACTATATAGAGTTTTCTTCTCGAACACTTCACACATAACCTTCTTAAGAGCGCACGCACTCGGGATAAGATAGTTCCAATGGAATAGGTGGAAAAGAACGTGCGTCAAGTTATCTCAAAGATTATGATTTTGTCAGTCGTCCTACTGATGATACCTCTTCTTGCTTCATACGCCACGCCAACTAACGGTGTAGAAGATACTTTGCAGGAATGGTTTACGTCAAATGGGTATTCCATTAATGCCACTTCTGACGAAACGGGAATAGATATGTTTCCTGAAGGTTCCTACGTGGCAACGATCCTCGCTGAGATCGGAGCCGATCCTCAGAACAATAGTTTCGGATGGTATGTGGAACTCAATCAGACTGAGGAAGTGTTCACAGGCCTAGAAGGCCAAGGTGCTACTGCAGACTTCACTGTCAACGAAACCTTCGGCGTCTATGTGTATTCAGTCAAGGAAATGGATGGATACCTCTACTCTCAAAGCAGCAGCAACCCAGATAGCTTTGATCACCTCTGGGTCTTTCTCGATCCCAAGACGCCTGGAGGCTACATTCTAGCGTGGGAAGACTGGTATGATGGAGGCGATCAAGACTATCAAGACACAATAATCTCGCTGAGGCCAGCTCTACTTCCCATCACGTCCGATGTTAATGTAGATCCAGATTCACTCAACGTAAACAGCAAAGGTCGATGGATCACCTGCTACCTTGAGCTTCCAGAAAACTACAGCGTCGCTGAGATCAATGTTTCATCAGTTCTGCTCAACCACACAATTCGAGCTGAAGCACATCCGACAGGCATCGGAGACGAAGACGCCGATGGGATCCTAGATTTGATGGTGAAGTTCAACAGAACTGACGTCAAAGGTTTAGTCCTGGCCAACACCTCAATGGCTTCACGGTTCACCGAAGTTGTCTTCACAATTACAGGCAGCATGCAAGATGGTATCCTGTTCCAAGGTTCCGATACAACACGGATCATCTCTCAGGAATCTTAGCTGTCGAGACTCGTACTGAAATTCAGACCGTCGGAAACCAGGATCCACCTGGCATAATAGATCCTTCAAACCATTCGTCCGTGTCGCAGTTCAACACCGTCAGATCTAAAGAGCACATAAGCCTGTACTCGTGAAACGAGAAAAGCAATAAATCATCAATAGCACTTAGGTCTGAAGGAGGGCTTCCGTTGGTTTGTGTTGGGAACACGCCACTCTTGAAGGTAGATGGTGTATACGCGAAGCTTGAGTGCGCAAACCCTCTAGGCAGCATCAAGGATCGGATCGCCAAGTACATTATTGAGAAAAGCGAAAACGCTGGACTACTGAGGCCTGGAATGACTATTATCGAGGCCACCAGCGGCAACACTGGGATTGCCTTCAGCTACTTCGCAAGACAGAAGGGGTACCCTGTTGTAATTGTGATGCCTGAGAATATGACCGCCGAGCGGAAGATGATACTGAGAAACCTTGGAGCAGAATTGATCCTCTGCTCCGAAGGAGACTTCGCTGAGGCCACGAGGATCCGTGATGATCTGGCTCAAGATCCCAAATACTTCAATCCTGATCAATTCTCAAACCCCCTCAATGTTGAATGTCACTATGAAACAACGGCAAAGGAAATCTTGGCTCAGATCAGCTCCTCTCCCGAGCAAATTAAGGTTTTTGTGAGCGGCGTTGGCACCGGAGGAACATTGGTAGGATGTGGAAGGCGACTCAAAGAAGCCTTTCCCGACATGCGAATCGTAGCCGTTGAACCCCTGGAATCACCTGTCATGAGTGGCGGGAAACCTGGACTTCATGGAATCCAAGGGATAGGGGACGGTTTCGTGCCTCCCATAATCTCAGATGGAAGAGGCGGCTTAGATCAACTCGTGAATGAGGTCGCGTGTTGCTCCACGAAGGAGGCGAAGAGTGCAGCGCAATACTTGGGAGAACGAGGGATCTGTGTAGGTATGTCGTCAGGAGCCAACTTCACAGTAGCTAGGCAAATGACTGACAGGTACGGCACCACTGTCACAATCTTTCCAGATGGATTTTCGAAATACAAATCTCAAGGTCTGCACAGGAGGGGAAGTGGATCCTGCCCTCATGTACCCGAGTGTAATTGCCCGTCCAAACCGGAGTGCGATGGGAAGACACCGGACAAATATTGCAAGTGTAGATGAGACGCTCCGGATCTAGGAACATCAGCCGTAGAATTGGTTTCTCTCGCTAGTGTCACATCGACGTAGGGAGACAAGGGATAAGCCCATTTCTCTGCACCTGATCTCCCCCAAGACCCTGACTCATTCGTGCTCTGACTTTGCTGAGAATCTGACTCAAATCTTAAAATGTAACCTGTCGATGAGTAGTGTGCTGTCAAGAACATTGTTGTCTTGATGATTGGCTTTGGCAAACTGATCTTCGCCTGACAAGCTGAGTTGTCTTAACTGTTGAACCGTGAACGCTAGAACTTCAAATCGTGTGTGAGAGCTTGCCTCAAATGTATGCGTGCCGCCTTTGCGGAAGAATCTATACGCCTAAGGAATACGCAGAGAGCCATTTTTGTCGCACTTGTGAAGCCTTCCTGATGGACTCCAAGAAGGTGACGCGTCCACTCGTGTATGGACATGTGAAAGGCATGCCTGGGAAGAGGAATGGTGGCAAACTTCCGCAGTCAGCGTGGTTGCCCGATACCTATGAGACGAGAGAAGCCCAGATAGCGTTCATGGAAGAGGCTGGCAATGCAGTCACGAATAGTCAAGTGTTCATCGGCAGTGCTCCCTGCGGCATAGGCAAGTCTCTGGCTGCGTTGCTTGTTGTGCTCCCTCTGCTGCAGAAAGAAAAACTGTTAGTCTGCTTCAGAACCAGAGGTCAACTTCACATCTATTTGAAGGAACTGCGCGCCCTCAAGCAAAACCTCTCTGTAGCATCTCTTTTCAACAAACAAGACATGTGCCCCCGCCACATGAGAGGGAGCTTGTCACGAGCTGACTTTCTCGAGGAATGCATACGACTCAAGAACAACTGTGAATCCTCAACACAACCCTACTGCAAATTCTACAAGAACACGACTACTCGGAAAAGTGCGGCCGAGAAGCTCGCGATGGCTTGCACCAGAAAAATTCTGGCCCCTATGGACACTGTGAAACGGATGGCGAAGGAAGGCTACTGTGCTTATGAAGCGCTCAAGAGAATTCTCAACACCGTCAACATCTTCCTGGGAACCTACCATTACATATTCGATCCGCGAATAAGGAAGACTCTGTTGACAAGCCTGAAGGCAGACTTATCTCAGATGTACTTGATCATTGATGAAGCCCACAACCTTCCCTCATTCTCCAGAGACCTGTTGTCCTCGAAACTGACCGCAAACTCCGTTCGCCGAGCCCTCACCGAAACGAGAAAGTTTTCCCATGAAGCACGATCCTCGGTTCGAGAATATCTCAACCTGCTAGATGAACGCCTCTTTAAACAAGTCAACAAGATTCTGAGAGGAGGAGAGCTGAAGCAGATAAGTGCTCAAAGAGTCAGCGATCTCTTTCTCGAAAAGGCAGGTGTTTCAGGATCTCAAGCCTCAGAGGTTCTGCTTGACTATGGAGAATACGTGAGAGAGAAACGCTGGGCAATGGGGCGCGAACGGATGTTCAGCTACAACTATCACGTAGGGAGATTCTTGGAGACCTTCTTTGAAAAGGAAGGACCACAGTACATCCATCTAGTTCGAAAGAACTGGGAGAACGGCATTTTACTTGAAGTTCGAAGCTTCGATGGCCGAGAGTTAACGGATCCTGTGCTGAAGCAGAGCGGAGGCAGCATCTTGATGAGTGGGTCTCTATCTCCACCCAAAGTGTACGGAGATCTGACCCTCTATGACTCCAGTGGTGTCTCCTTCAAAGAGTTTGGCTCACCTTTTCCAGCCAGCAACAGACTGATCCTTGCTGCGAATGACGTTTCATCAAAATTCGAGAATCGAACAGAAGGCAACCTTGCTCGATGGAGCGAATACATTGAGGCCGTGGATGCAACAAACCAAGGCAACCTAGCGGTCTTCTTCACGAGCTACGGGATGATGCATCGTCTTCTTCCGCTCATACGAACCAACAGGGACGTAATCGTGGAGAGCCGAGAGACCAAACGGAGCGAAGTGATGGAGAAACTCGTAGGTTCAACGAACAATGCTCTCTTCGGTGTTATGGGAGCAAAGTTGAGTGAAGGGATTGATTATCCGCAGAATCTCTTGACTTGCGTGGTGGCTGTAGGCTTGCCATATGCGACATGGTCTGTCTATGAAAAGGGCTTGATAGAATACTACAATCAACACTTCCCGAAGAAAGGGAGAATCTATGGGTACCTGGTTCCGGCGATTCTCCGACTGATACAAACCTGCGGTCGTGTTCACAGATCAGCCCGAGACAAGGGATGCATTGTGATTCTCGATGAACGAGTGACGCGATCAGACATCATCACCTATCTTCCGCGCTACTATCAAGAAGAAATGCACACCATCGAGAGCCCACGAGAGTGCAGTGAGCTTATTGGTGAGTTCTGGCGACGTCACACAGCGACTTCGGCGTTCGCTCAAGATGCCGAGTACAAACAGGTGCACGCAGAATCAATTCGACGGGCTCGCTAGGATCACTGTGCAGGTTGATCTGATCGAATATTTCACACATCGTGCACGCGCGGGAAAAGCCTTCTTCACCTGAGATTCAGGCGCTGGTGATCACCATGTTTCTCCATAGTTTGAAGCCGCTAGAACCAAGTCGAAGATGTTTATCTCTGCAGTGTTGTCGAGATCGTAACTGTAGATGTATCCTGGGTCATTCACATTGGTTCCGTAACATGTACTCAAGAGCACGATGTCGTAGATGTCTACAGTGTGGGTGCCATCTACATCACCGATAATCGTCACCAGCAGTGATCCGCCATGGATCGTGTCTTCAATGAAGCTGGGCTCATCTGTTGCGACTGTGATGGAGACCCATAGAGTGTAGTTCCCAAACTCGTAGTCTGTGGTGTTCATCTGCCTGGTGAGGTGTCTAGTTTCTTCTGGTTTCAACTCGAGGAGCAATGCTTCAACTTCAATGGAGTGAGCATGTACCGTGAGATTGCAGACTGTGGTGTACGGTCTTCTGTTCACTATTGTCACATCTACTTTACAGGTCATGCCTCGACCTAAGGTGAGCATTTGCAGCGGTGTCGCTCCGATCATCGAGATGTTTGACACTGTGACTTTAGGCGAGTACCAGTAACTTGTGAAGGGGTAGTGATCTTCAACGTGGGAAGCTACTTCGTAGGGAGCATCGCCTATCCCGTCGCTCCCATCCGTGCTCTGCCCTGGCCCGCAATACATGTCCACGCCTCTGAAGTCACTCCAGAAGTTGCCGCCTGACGGATAGCCGCTATCGAACGAGTTGCCAGTTGAGCCGGTGATCTGTATCTGCTCTTCGTTATCCACGAAGTTGTTGTGGCAGAATCTATTGTCTGAAGATCCATTTTCAAGGCGAGCGCCGATTTCAAGGTTGTTTGCTATGCGATTGCCGTGAAAGACATTGTATCTAGAGGAATTGAGAAGGATCCCTGTCCTACAGAAGCTTATGTTGCTACCTGTGATCCTGTTATTGGCGGAGGAATTGACGCAGATTCCCAGATCACTGGCCAGAATGTTGCTCTCTAGGATGCTGCAGGAGTGCACATTGTTGAGAGAGATCGCTGGTGTTCCAACACCACTATTCCTGAGTGTGAACCGGGATATGTTGACGTTGCTAGCCTTGATCTCGATGCCTGCTCCGGTTCCGTTGGCGTCGATCACAGTGTTCGCTGCATCTTCTCCAACCAATACGAGAGGCTTCAGGACTTTGAGCTTCTCATCGTAGTGTCCGTTTCTGACGTAAACAGTGTCTCCATCACGAGCGCAATCGAGGGCTGCTTGAATGGTGTGGAAGTCACCTAGATCATCATCATCAACGACCCACGTCACCGGTACGAGGCTTTCCACGTTTCCTAAGGTAGGGGAGCCAAAGTACTTGTACAGATCCGCCAGAGTGGCAATCGCTACGTCAGTGTTGTTCACGAACTGAAGCCACTTCGACAGTTGAACCTGAGTGTTCTTCGGAGTACAGTCTGTATAGTCACTGGGACGCACCATGATCTGCCATCCTTTGCTGCGTTGATGAGCCTTTGTCGCATCGGCGAACAAAGTTGTCGCCTGGGTCAAGTAGGTGGAGTTCCTGTAGAATCCTGTCTGGTTCAAGGCATGGAAGAGAGTCAACGTTCTTCGTGCAGCGACATTCCAGTGCTCGTTGGCATTGTCCTGACCTGTGGTATCGTGCGCGATTATTCCATTGTAGACGATGGCTCCTCTCAATATCATTGTGTCCAGGTCGGATTTCATCCGGTCAAGCCAAGTTTCATTACCGCATATCAAGTACGCCTGCAAGAACGCTTCATCTGTGTAGCCGAATCCATGGACTGCGATTGTGGACACAGGGGCTCCAGTGTTCGCATCGGTTCTGTAGTTCCACCTTTTCTCCGTCTTGTTCCACATGTAACGATAGCCGGCTTGCACGACGTCGTTGATTCTGTTCTTGATTTCCAGATTTGGAAAATGGTAGTAATATACTTCCATCGCCAAGACATACAATCCGAAGGATTCATCTTCTTTGCAGTATGAAAGTCGTGGTGAACCATCTTGATTGACTTGGTGATATGGAAGATTCACTGCACCAAGCGGGTAGTTCATGATCAACTGGTAGGCTACCTCTCGAACAGTCTCGTTCTTGAGGGTATGAGCACTCAGTGTCAATGCTATGACACTGGCTGACGTTTCGTGGGCACCGGCAGCAGCGTTTGTCACTCTTCCATCATAGCCTACATACGTGTAGACTCTCTTCGTGCCACTCACATATCGGTTGATGAATGTTGAAGTAGTTTCTTGTAGAAGAGGTTTCCATTGATGGGCCAGATTGGCGTGTATTGCCAGTTCAGCCAGACGTGCAGCGGCGTAGGTTGTCGCTGATGGAGTTATCCAGCTCTCCGATGAGATCTGATACCGGTGGAAGAGGTTCTTCTTATCCGTTGCATTCAACCACTCACACAGTTCATCAGGTTTCTGCAGATAGGATTTCTTCCCCGTTTGCAGCGCCAGTATTGCTCCTCCAAGAAATGCTGCTTCCGCTTCACCCGTCCAAGATGAACTGCCCCTTCTGGAATAGGGAAATGAAGAATTCACCTGGGCAGTTGTCAGGTTCGCCCACAACAAACGGGCTTGAGCCTGAAGGAGCGTTTCAGAGTTCATCTCCAAGGACTCATCGATGCTGGATGCTACGAAAAACGTGTTCACGAGAATGAGAACGAGTATCAGAGGGCTTGCGGGCTTCACCTTTTCTCTCTATAGAACTATCTCTCAGAGATTCTTAATCTTTTGTGCCGGCACGCAAGATCCAAAGCTACAAATGGGTCTCCAAGCCGTCTGTCAACGAGAAGATTGCGGGTCTGCTTCTTCAGTGTCAGGTGGTGTTTCAGCTTGTTCTGGCTGCGGCTTTTTCCGAGAGATTGGAACGACAAATTCCATGAGAATCAAACCAATGATCAGAATCACTATAATCATCATGCCCTCCGGTCTGTGAACGAAGAGTGGAATGTTTCCCAGATATGGAACTACCCCAACGACTTTTCCGACAACATCACCCTCATAGACTCTCCAGTAGTCAGTGCTTGGGTTATGGTCGCCTTTGGTTTTGAGAAAGGCTACATTGTTTTGATCCACATCTACTTCGACTGCTCGATGAACGATCAGATCAGTTGCACCATTCGGCCGGTAGAAGACTATCACGTCACCAGTTGCATAGTTGGCAACAATTTCATCTATCGTTAACCCTCCTTGAACCACGATCAAGTCTCCCACGTTCAAGGCAGGCACCATGCTGCCCGAGGCGACCGCCAGCAGGGGATACTCCGTTCTAAGGTACGCTCTCAATCCGAACCAGAAAGCTGCAATAGCAAGGAGTATCACTACCAGAAAAATCGCGGATCGCACGTACTCATTCTTTAGTGCTTGTCTCACGTTCATCTGTCAACTTCCACCATGAAGGCAGGGTTTGGTGTTCTTGTTCATTGACATATATTTAAAACTTCACTTTGTTGCATCTGCTCAGTTTTCTCTAGAAGTGACCGGTTTCGGATCGACGTCTTGATCTAGAGGATTGTGGGGAACTTTTCCATAAGCTGAAACCTGTAACAGGCTGCTTCATGGAAGGAGAGTTAGCCGTAGTGGAGGTATCTGAGAAGCAGGTTCTCGATGTTTTCTGGTTTTGTCACCAAGGTCTTGCGCAGTTGTCCATCTCTGTAGGATTCCAGCTTCTCTATTATTGAGTCAAGTACTGCTTTTGGGAAGATTCCGTCAGCCTCATAGTAGTTCCTGTCTCTCCTGAGATTGTCTGCTGCTTCGGCACAGGAGAGGGGAAGAAGCTGATGTCTACTCGACGCAGTCTTGCCACCTGTATTGGACTCCTGCGCAATCTTCAGGGCTTCCTCAGGATGACTTAGTCCGTAGCGAGCAGCTACGGCAATTCCTGCGAACAATAGATAGCTGTTTGCAGAAGGGTCTGGACCTCTATACTCGAAGGTTCTCCTGGAGTTCTCTGATTCTCTGAAGCTCTTCTCAAACCTCCACCACAAAGGTATACGGATCAATGCTAGGCGGTTCTTTGCTTCCCAGCAGATGTGCATAGGTGATTCACTGCGTGACAGGAACCGCAAATACGAGACAGGTATCGTATTTCCAAAGGCCGTCAGACTTCGGGAGAATTTCAGCAGTCCTCCGATGATCTGTCGTGCTTCACTTGTCAGAGCGCCTTCTGAATCTGAGATCACATTCCTGTTTCCTCTTAGCGCACAGAGGTGAAAGTGCATGCCATTTCCAGCATGCGCCAAAGCTGGCTTCGGGGAGAATGACACGGTAGCTCCATGCTTTTCACAGATGTTCCTCACCACCCATTTGGCAATAGTTATTGTCTCAGCCATTCTGCCGAGGCCGTGGGGCAGGAATTCTATTTCCTGTTGTTCCAGCAAGTACTCATTCTCTAAGTAAAAACGACCCACTTCTGCGTGACCGTATTTCATAGGGAAACCAAGGTCTTCTAGGGTCACCATCGCTTCATTCCTCAAGTCTCCAAACTTCGCAATTGGTGTGGACTCTTGGTAGTTCTTTAGTGGTGCACTAGTCATTTTTGATGGGTCTGAAAAGGTCTCTTTCTTTTGAATGACATAGAATTCTAGTTCAACCAGACTGTTGAGGATGATGCTGGTTGAAGAGGCCAACTTTTCTTCTGCTCTCCTGAGGATGTTTTGAGGGGCGGTTTTCAAAGGTTTGCCATCTTCATCGAAGTAATCGCAGAGGAGGTTGAGGGCTGGCAAGGAACTGAATGGATCAAGGAACGCTGACTCGGGTCTAGGAATGATGTAAACATCACTTCTGTCGGGATTAATGTAGGGAAATAGACTGGAGCCATCAACTCTCTCGCCCAGTTCCAAGACCTCTCTTAACCGTTTCCTGGTTTTCACCGTGAAGCTCAAGGTCTTGAGACGACAGTCGTCAGGGATGTGGCACAGGTTTATAATCTTCACTCCCTTCGCTTGAATCTGCGCAATGTACTGATCCTCAACGCGACCTTGCATTTCGTGGCCTCAAACGACAGAAATGCACACTTCTATTTAACCCTCGTTTCATCTGGCAACGGCTTCCTCTCTCACATTCGACGGTTGCAGAAAGATGAAGGCCTCTCCAGCTGAACGCAGAGAAAGAGAATCTCTAATGAAAGCAGAGACAACGCACGTGAGCTTCGGGGAACTGGAATACGCTGCAGCAGCCGAGAAAAAAAGGGTTATTGAGGTTGTTTGCTGGGCTTTCTGTACGCCCACACAACAGCAGCGAGTCCGAAGACGATGAACCCAATGCCGAACACGATCCATGCATACGCTTGTGTGATAGCTGCTTGCGCTAGTGCATATGTTGCGTCAGCGGTTCTCAGCGTCGCGTTCGCTCTTGCTGATGTATAAGATATGTTTGCCTGCCACCAAAGTGTTTCAAGTGACTGCATTTGGCGGTCAAAGCTATCCTGATAGAGCTGCTCATCGAGATCATAGGCAAGCTCTGTGTTGATTGCTTGCTCCAATAGATCTAATGCAGATGCGTAGTGTGCTTGTGCTTCATCGAAAAGCCCCGAGCTATATTCGTATTCACCTAATTCGTAGTGGATTGTGTAGTTTTCCCACATGCTTCTCGCATCGATGGAGTGCATCTGAGCCGGGTAATACCAGGGTGATCCATCATAAATGTCATCTAGCAGCAGGATTTGGTCACGCAGTATCATAGCATCCTTTTGATCCGTTGAGTACACTACGAAGCCGGAGTAGATGTCTTGATCGTGCAACGTCACTTCTTGCGGACCAGCTGTCGCGTTAACCTCGTAGACGTAGATCGTGTAATAGTGCCTGAAGAGGTTCGACGCAGCAGACGTGGATGGTACTTGAAGAGCTATGGTGAAAGTGCGGTACTGAGCAGATGGCGTAATGACTGCAGGATTCGCTTCAGAGCACTCAGCACTGGAGTAGTCTGTTCCCCAGTCCATGTGAACTTTGACCGTCGAGATATTCAGGTCGTCTGCACCGGTGTTCCGTACTGTTACGGTTAGAATGGCAGTGGTGTATTCCGGAAACACGGTGAGATCATTGATTCCCCAGAAAGGATCGTCATGGCTCTGTCCTATCCAGTCATGATCGTAGGTATATGCTCTCGCAGGTCTAATCGCTGATGTGCATAGCAGGGCAAAGAGAGTTACCACCAAGACTCCAACGTAAATCGGTTTCTTCATTTTCAACACTGTCAGCTACGTGTCAGGTCGCCATTACAAAAGGTTTGATGTGTCGCTACGTAAGACACTCAAGAACACCAGGAGTGTGCTGTCTAGTTGAAGAAGCCAGAAGATGCCTGTGAATCAACAGTTCCCATAGCTCGAGATCAGTCACAGGTTGATCAGACCTCAACAAAAAGGGTGGAAGTTGAGGCGCATCTATTTGCGCCGGATGTTCAAGCAGGCTGGGCGTTCAGGTGCGTTATGATCCCTAGATTTTCTTCTTCCCTAAGACAACTCGAAAGGCCTTGTCACATTTTGGACAATCGTACAGGCCGATCTCAAGCTGCAGTCGCTTGCCTTGTTTGTCAGGTCTGCCAGCCATTTTCCACTTCTTTCTCATGGATCCTTGAGCGCCACATTTTGGACACTTAGACATTACATTTCCTCCGTAAAGATGGACTATGGTTTCCATGGATATACATAAAAGATTTTCCATCAGAAACAAGCCAATTCACTCCCTAAACAGCAGCCAATGATGCGCCGATTGCCTCTTGCTTTCAGAAGGAGCTCAGCTTGGTCTTCTTTTGAGCTGTCTATACGTGGAGATGCTGACTCTGCTCCAACACACGACGCATCCAAGGTCCGCTGTCGCAAACAGGCGCGCGATGCCTGCGTGCTAGCAATGCATCGCCTGTAATTTAGGCTAATCCGCAAAGCCTTATTGTGTGCAGACGTAACGAATGGAGTGAGGATTGGGTTTGAAGATCCTGGCTATGGACATTGGTGCTGGAACAAAGGATATTCTGCTATATGATGACAGCAAGAAGCATGTAGAAAACTGTATCAAGATGGTGTTGCCTTCACCGTCGCTGGTCTACGTGGAAAAGATTAAAGAGGCCACTCGTTCATGCAGCAATCTCTTCCTCAACGGGTACTCTATTGGTGGGGGCTCGATAGGTGCTGCCTTGGGAGACCACGTGAAGCACGGCTTCAGAGTAGTGATGACAGAAGACGCCGCATACACCATACGGAATAATCTTTCAGAAGTGAAGGAACTGGGCATTGAAATCGTGAATGGAGTGAATCCACAGGTCCCATTCGAGGGTGAGACTCTGACCCTTGATGAAGCTAACATCAGCGACTTGCAGAGGTTTCTAGCTCATGTAGGAGAGCCTTGCGTGGATCTCGATTTCGTAGCTCTGGCAGTCCAAGACCACGGAGTTTTTCCGGAAGGAATGAGCAACAGGGAATTTCGCATCCAAACGCTGCATGATCGTCTCGCTGAGGATTCAAACCCTGAAGCGTTAGCCTTCATGGAGCATGAGATCCCGTCAAGCTTCCGGAGGATGAACTCCGCTGCCCTAGCTGCAAAAACTCAGCTTCCCACGGCCAAGATTCTTCTGATGGACACGGCAACTGACGCGATCCTCGGCTGCCTTGAAGATCCCATTCTCAAGGATGCCAATCACATCTTGATCGTGAATATTGGTAACGGGCACACCATGGCTGCACTAGTGTCGGGTGGATCCATTGTCGGGATGATGGAACATCACACTCAGCTCCTGAGTTCACAGATGGTTGAGAGTTTGCTTCGAGCATTCGCCGATGGAACACTCAGAAATAAAGATGTGTTCAGTGGACATGGACATGGCGTCTTCTATCTCACGAAGGCCCCAGGCTTCTCAAGAATCGAGAGAATCATTGCAACTGGTCCAAACCGGGGAATACTTGCCGGATCCAACCTCACAGTCCATTCCGCAAGCCCAGCAGGTGATGTGATGATGACCGGTCCAATCGGGCTGGTTAAAGCAGTCACAAGAAAGCTGAGACCGCGATGACTTCCACAGTATGATTGGCCGGCCTGGGTCAAACTGCACAAGATTATGAGACTCCTGTCCCGAAGCCCTATCCTGGGGTTACATTAGCTGGTGGTACAGGGTGCAAATCCCACCCACCCAACCCCAAATCGTCACTTTATCATAAAACTATTGGCTAGAGACGTTACGTTATGGGTATGTATTCTTGTCCGTAGCTTCCAGCTACGACTACTACATCGAAAATGTTGATGGCTCCATATGGTTCAGCTAGGTCGAATATCGGGTCCCAGTCAGGGGCGTTTTCAAACTTGCCAAATTCCCGGGCAATGAGCACAACATCGAAAATGTCAATTACCAAGTCACGGTTGAAGTCAGCAGGGTGAAAGCTGGAAATCGTTATGGTGCTATTCTCTACCACGTGTGGTATACTCCCACAAGCACAGGTATCAGGAATTTCATGGGTCGCAAAGTTCACAGAGAAACTTACGTCAGATTCAGGATATGCTGGTTGACACTTGACTCTGAAGGTGATTTCGAAGGCGATACCACTCCCAGTGAATGATAGAGCAGAAGCAATACTTGTCACAGCGAGAAGGTAGTAGCCTATGGTAGAGTTCACTGTATCATAAACTATGAGAATTGGCTCATGGAGCACACCATCAGAGTAAACCTCTACAGGAACTTTCGCCACATGGTCTACGTATTCCAGATAAGTTGTGTTCCATTCTATCTTCAATTCAGCTCCATAGAGGTCCTCAACATCATCAATCCTAGCTGTTAGTGTAAAGATTTCTCCTACACAGTAGTCAGGTCCTACAATAACAGTAGCGGGTTCCAACCTAACCACTGCAAATGCCCAACACTTTTCAGTCATGAACAACAGTGACATTGAGCACAAGAGAAGAACCAGCCAACAAGAAACTACTCTTCTCACTAATTTCCCCAGAATACTGTTGTCTTTTGTGAGGTATTAGGTTGTTGGTTGGGTGCAAATCCCACACCTGAACCCAAACACAACATTTTTTCCAAAAGCCCGTCGACTTCCAACACACCTAATAACCTCAAGACGGAAAAGTTAGCTGACGGGAGGGAATGCCTTGAGGGAAGAACCGATGAGTCTGAGAATTGCAGTTGTGTCAACCCAGAATCTGAAAGACCTACCAGTCTTCCGCTTGTTTCCATATAGTTGTCAATATTGCATATACTGGGAATCAACTGGTGACTTTGACGAAAGAGTGGACAAGGCAAAGGCTCAGCAGCTCAAAGATGATTGGTTCAGGAATGTCTCAAAAGAGTTTGGGAATTGCGGGGTCATAGCATATCTAAGTACCGAATCTGTTGGATATGCGCAGTATGCATTGCCCAAGTTTTTTCCAAGGGTTCGACAATATGAATCTGGTCCACCCAGTGACGATTCTGTGTTTCTCGCATGCTTGTATATCCCGAACCGAAAGTTGAGAGGAAAGGGGATCGGTAAATACATGCTTAATTTCGTGGTTTCTGACCTGCAAAAGCAAGGCTACGGCGTGGTTGAAACCTTCGCTCGTAAGGGTTCGGAAAGTAACCCTGCGGGGCCTTTGGAATTCTATCTCAAGCATGGATTTTTCGTGAAAAGAGAACATGATGAGTTTCCGCTCGTGAGAAGAGAATTCCGTAGGCATTCGCCTTGAAAGGGGCAGCATGCATGTATGCATCGTCAGCCTCCACCTGATTCGCTTGATTGGCTGGGTGCAAATCCCACCCCAAACCCAAACCCCCACACACACCTAGTGAACACGTCGTCCCAGATACTCTAGAATGAAATGATACCGAGAATTTCGCTTCTTCAAGTCGTGCACAGTATCCCGATTATAGAAGATCATCCTTAGCTTGAGAAAGAACGAGAGGAGTTCATCACTCTTGAAGTAGTGGAAATGTTGACGATATTTCCTGTGATAGTATGTGTTCTCCTCGACTAGTTCTAACTCATGTAGTCTCTTGCTATGCTTGAGGTTCTCAACTGAGAAGGTGTACACATAGATCAAACCCTTTCTGGCTAGACCTGCGTTCATCTTCCGAGTGATGTCCTCAATATCCGCTTTAGGAAACAGTTGGAGGATCTTTGAGGCGATGATCAGTACATAATGTTTCTCTGGAATGTCGTAATTACGAATATCCATATTATGAGCCGTCAGCTTGAACCTCTCAGCTTTAGCGCGGTCTTTCATCCGTTTTGAATAGGTCTTCGAGACATCTACATAGTCGACCTCATGACCTAATTTGGCAAAGAAGAGAGCATTTCGTCCATTCCCTGCTCCTAGATCCAGCACAGGACCCTGTGGAATCAGGTGAAGATACTCGATAAGCTTCCAGTTTGGTTCTAGCTTCCATTGTTCCTTTAATTGGAGATATGCTTGTGTCCACCGTTGATCCTGCTCTACCATACTATCTCAGCACCTCACAATCTGTACCAGAACCTCTCTATAATGTGTATGTGAACCTATGTGCACGCATAGTCAGCATTATGATGACACTTTGCATGCATACATGTTGGTTGGTTGGGTGCAAATCCCACCCCGCCCGCCATGTCCTCCATTCTTGCCTCGTACACTAGCTCTTTCACTCGTACACACTCAAAGTGAGCGCTTTCTGCGACTTCTTATCAAGAGTATGATGAGGGTGGGGGAATTATGCCAGCTATCAACACCACAAACGTAATGGGAACCGGAAAATCAGTGGGCGTGTGCATTCCCCACAATATCATCAGGTATGTCACCAATATCCATAAAGCTAAAGCAAGACCAGGCTTCAGTATAGATAAAAAAGTATCCCAAATCTGACGCCTCAGGTTCATGTTTCACACCATGCACGGTAATTAGTGACGCACACAGGTAAAACAAGCACACATAGTCTACTTCTCAATCTCTTCTTTTTTCACGCCAGATGACATCATATAAAGCCCGATGAACAAGAAGACGACTCCACCGAAGATTGGAGGTCCAAGAACTCGCCAACCGATGTAAATATAGGGAGACCAAGTTACAAAGGTATACCAAGAAACAGTAAACAGCTCAACAACTGAAATCCCAAGAATTATCAAGCCCCACCAGAAAACCCGAGACTTCTCTCCCTTGAACAATGCGAGCTAATCCCCATTACAGATATTCATGCAATCCCTTTTATGCTTTCACACGAGCCAAAAAATTCGTTGGTTGGCTGGGTGCGAATCCCACCCACACTCACACTTCAACTCTCGAACCTACAAGTGAAATAGTATGGAGTCAAGAGAGTAAAGATAGTCCGACAAGGAATAACAGTATGCCACACGCAAGGAACGTTATGAATGCAATGGGTCTAGGTGGATAACGTAGGTGTTCGGTGACTCTCGGGCCCCAGGGTGTTGGCATGTCTCGAACACGAGTAAGTGAAAAGCCAAATATCGCCATAATGAGTCCTTCTAACATGATGGCAAAACTGAAATTCGTCATATCATCCATTAATCGTAATCCGTTCAATATCCAAAAGGCTACCACGTCGATGGAGAGAACGCCTAAGGTCAAGAGGCAGATATAAAGAGGTACCCTGAGAATAGAAACTATATCAAGGCTCCTCTTCCTTTCAAGCAGTCTCTTCTCATAATCAGTTCGTTGACTTTCATCCCAGTCTGGATACCGAAGTTTCAGTAGAGCCTGCAAGATCCCTCGTGTGAAATATTCCTCCTCCACCCATTCTGGAATCTGATACTCCTCAGGGACTTGATAAACTGTGATCTCAATAGAATCAAAACTGTTTCTCAGAATCACCTCCCTTATCTCCTCCTCAGGTATCGGCTTGCCATCCACGAAAATATGAGCAACAGGTCTAACCAAAGGTTCCCAGGTACCAAAATTCAATCTAGGATCGACTAACCAGTCCCGGGAAAGGCTACCACTCATCAAAAAACGGATAGAAATCGCCTTATCTGTCAAAGATCCTCCGAGAACCTTCGTCCACCGGTGAGCAACCGTGAGAGCCAGCTCGTTCCTATCCATCTCAAACACGGAACACTAAACGAATTCAATTTTCAGAGAAGTGCTAATAATACTTACGGAACTGCAAAAATAGAGATTCTCTCCTACACAGTTCTCATCTTTCCAGTCCACCTATCTCCTACGCCCCCTCTCAGTGAGAAGCACAATAATCATGGCTGGAACTATGACAGCTAATAGAAATAAGATTCCAAAGGGAATCGGAGAATCAGTGGCCCCGAAAAACACGATCAGAAGAAGGAGCCCCAACATCCAAAGAGCCGCGAAAAGACCAGGCACTGCCAAATGCAAAAATGTAGACCAAACCCGACCGCCCAATCGCATACTTCAAACCACGGTAATCGAAGACAGACAACCAGGAAGCTATCCTTCTGACTCATTATAACTCTTTCACGCAACTGCTAACTGCTACCATTTGGGTTGGGTTGGACAGGAATTGCACCCTGCACCACGTGGAGATATTCCTTGCCACTCCCCTTTTTCAAGGCAGGTGATGACCGTTTAAATAGTCCATATGAGAGTAATATAGGTGATTGAGGGGGTCTTGTATGATTAGTGGCATAGAATTGCTGCTTGCTCTTATTGCCGGCATCGCGCTCATGGTGCGTTACCGTCTTTTCCCACTGCCAGCAGCGTTACGTCAGAGAATTCATGAGGACCTTCACTGGCGTCTTAAGGTCTCTGCACCGCATTTACGGTCTACCTTTGATGGCGTCAGTGTTGATAGTGGAAGTTCTCCGTCTCGTTGATGTTCTGGTGTCTGTAGGTGGTAAGCGCACTAGGATAGTAATGGTGCAATGGACAGCAGCGCAAAGCGAGAGTGCGAGCACGGTAACTTGGTAGGATCCATCATCCGCGTCAACAGTCAATGCGTGCGCCCTTCCCAGAGGTGGGAGCTGTTTGTTGCAGTTGTCGCAGGCTCAATGCGCGTGCGCCTATGGAGTATATTGTTCTCCGTAGTGGACCGCACATGTCACCAAGTCGAATAGATCTATTCTTCGCCA
>CAYFWV010000066.1:0-17060 GCA_964346975.1 uncultured Candidatus Bathyarchaeia archaeon | reverse complement strand
CAGAGAGCAGAAGCCAGACTTAGAATTCGCTTGAAAGCAATCCTATAACTCAACGATGAGAGCCCTAATCTGCCTACAGGATCGCTGAAGTGTCCGTCGTAGCCAGCAGACACTAGGATGAACTCTGGACTGTACTGCTGTGTTATGGGCACCAGAATTGTGTCAATCGCATGTATGTAGCTTTTGTCACTGATATGATAGGGAAACGGGATGTTTACGTTATAGCCCACTCCTTTACCTTCACCAGTCTCATCGATGAACCCAGTGCCAGGAAACTCATGAGGGTCTTCATGCAAACTCAGGTAAAGAACCTTGCTTGTGTTGTAGAAGATTTCTTGCGTGCCATTTCCATGATGAGCATCTATATCCACTACCAGAACCCGACTAAAATGAAATTTCTTTAGGATGTAAGTGGCTGCAATGGCCACGTTGTTGAACAGGCAAAAGCCCATCGCGTAACTGCGTCCAGCATGATGTCCAGGAGGACGGACGAGAGCGAAGGCGTTCCTAAACTCATCGCTGAGAACCGCGTCGACCGCTCTTAGAGCACCTCCGACCGCGCGTCTGGCTACATCATAGCTTTGAGAAGAAGCCACAGTGTCGCCTAAATCAAGTACTCCTCCTCCGTGCTCACACGTTCTTCTGACTAACCGAATGTGCTGTTCGGTGTGGACAAGTTTCAAAGTCTCGATTCTTGCGGGAGCTGGTTCGAGGACTTCACGAATTCCTGATTCTGAGTGGAAGCCCAAGTGCTTGAGCTCATCCAGTACTGCTTGAAGTCTCTTCGCGCTCTCAGGATGTCCGGCTCCTGTATCGTGTTCGCAATACTTTGGTGAAAATACTAGAGCCGTCTTGCTCATTTTCATTCCCTTCTCTCTGGCTTTTCAGAAGAAAGCGCCTCTAGATACTTCTTGATCGTTAGGCCTTCCTTTCTGGCGAGTTTTCGAATTCCTCGCATCACACCAGTCGTGTATTGAATTGCTTGTTTTGGTCTCTCAGCGATGAATGCGGGAACTCCAGTCAGTTTTGCTGTCTCTCTGAGAACGTGCTTTCGCAGAGGATCCTTGGGGGAATCTATTTTCAATTCGAGAGGAAAACTCAGCGCAAGTTGCACAACATTCCAACTGACCAGTGGGTTTCTCAATTCAACCGTGTGGTAGGCAGCTACTTTGTAGTCTCTCGGGAAGCCTGACTTGGAATTCGCAACTACGTCGTGCAGTAGTTTTCGCTGCAATCCGATTGCACCGTGTGTTGCGTACTCTTCAAGATAGCGATGATATCCTCCGAACAACTCGTCTGCTCCCTGTCCCGTTAGCAAAGTACGAAAGCCCAGTATGTCTGCCTGCTGAGCTACCCAAAAGAGAGGTGTCGCAATACAAATGTCTAGAATGCTGGTTTCCTCAATTGACCATTGAACTTGGGGAAGAATCTGTTCCAGGTCGTCCAAGGAGAAGACCACACTGTGAAGAGGAAGGCCAAGAGCTCTTGCAGCATGTTGAGCAAAGTTAGTTTCTGGGCAACCATCCAATGCGATGAAGATCAATTGGGTTTTGACATCGCAGATCTTTGCCAGGTTGGCAATTAGACTGCTGTCAACACCACCCGAAAAAGCGATTGCTGCTTCTTGAAGATCTGACGTCTGTTCTTTTACTGAGTGTAGAAGAGCATTTTGCAGTTGTTTGGCTGCAGTCTTCATTTCGGTGGCTTTGATCGACGGTTGACTCAACGTCTTGACGGCGTTAAAACGGAAGCCCTTGTCATTCACGGAAGCTGTGTTCCCTGGTGGAAATGAGGCTGTCTTTGGGATGCCGATTGCCCACAGGGCCTTTTTTTCCGAAGCAGCAGCCCAGACGTTGGAGTTCTCGCCGAAGTAGAGCGGAGTTGCACCAAGCGCAGCTCGGCCAAGAACGACTCCTGTGTCTTTTGCGAAGGCAAACGTATAGGCTCCATTGAACTTCTGGATAAGATGGTCTACGCCATCTCCTAGGTTCTCAATGGTTTCCGCTACATGTTTTGGTTCACCTTCGGGAGGTGACGGGTAGATGCGACCGTCAATTGCTAGGGAGAAATCTCGTTTCTGGATGGGTTGCGCCACGTCTCTGCTTGTGTGTTGAGTGAGGCTGTGACCGATCAGGTTACTGGAATCTATCTTCTCCCCCCTCAGCTCCTCAAGACTCTTCTTCACTATTGTTTCACGGTACGATGCGATTCCAAAAGCGTCACACCTGCGTTTAGCTAGCACGCCAAGCATTGAAAGGACTGCGCTGAATGTGTTGTAGCCCCTTTTCCCCACCGCAGCTGCTAAGGATCCCACGTTGCTGACGCCTCAATTCGTTGTTTCGTGTGTGGATGATAATCTACGGTAGTCTAGAAAAATCTTGGTTAGCAAGTACGTCTGTACGGTTCTTCATCTAGAGAGAGCTACTTGCTTTTCCGCGTCATCTTCGAGCTCACTATGAGCTCCACCTTGGTTCTGAGGAGGAGTCACTGGATGAGATTGAGAAGAACTCAACTGCTTGGACGGCATCTGCAGAATTTATCTAGTGGCAAAGTAGAGGGTACGCAGGCGCGTAAAAGCCTAAATTTCGGAGCAACAATTTGTTTATCTGATTCGAGGTATTTGAATGGGGATTCTTCCTATAGACACTGGTCGTTATGGTACGATTGAAATGAAACGCGTTTTTGACCAGGAAAATCGGATTCAGAAACTGTTGGATGTTGAAGCTGCCCTCGCATGGGCTCATGCGCAAGTGGGAAACATATCAGAAAAAGATGCAGCAGTAATTAGGAAAAGAGCTTCAACTCGTTTTGTTAAAATCAAGAGGATCAACGAAATTGAGTCTAGAATCAGGCATGATATAGCCTCGCTTGTGAAAGCTCTGGCCGAGCAATGCGGCTCAAGTGGAGCCTTTGTACATTTAGGAGCAACAAGCTATGATGTCGTTGACACTGCTACAGCTCTCCAACTCAAAGAGGCCATAGCAATTATTGGGCAGAAACTGAATGCTTTGGAGAGAATACTGGTTGCGAAAGCTACGAACCACAAGCAGACGATTATGATGGGTAGAACCCATGGTCAACATGCGTTGCCGATCACTTTGGGTTTCAAATTCTCTGTGTGGATGAGAGCAAACGCCAGAAATGTTCGACGACTGCGAGAAGTCAGCAATCGCTTGTTGGTGGGAAAAATGACAGGCGCTGTTGGAACACAAGCCGGACTAGGTTCCCATGCATTGGAGATTCAGCGGCTTGTTATGAAACGTTTAGCCATAGAGCAAGCTGATATCTCAACCCAGATTGTGCAGCGCGATCGCCATGCAGAGTTTGTCTGCCTACTAGCTTTGATCGCTTCGTCTCTAGACAATTGGGCATGGGAAATTCGTGAGCTGCAAAGGCCAGAAATTGGCGAGCTTTTCGAAGCGTTTGAACAAGAGAAGCAAGTGGGAAGCTCCACGATGCCGCACAAGAGAAACCCCGAGATATGTGAGCGCGTCTGTGGACTCGCAAAGATTGTGCGAGGCCTAGTCATTCCATCCCTTGAGAATGTGGTTACATGGCATGAAAGAGATCTGACTCAATCCTCAGCTGAGCGTTTCATTATTCCGGAGGTCTGCATTCTCGTAGACTACATGCTATCTCTGTTTGTCAATGTATTAGAAAACTTGGTTGTTGACGAGGCTAGAATGAAGCATAACTTGACGATCACCCAAGGACGAACCATGTCTGAGTCTGTCATGATACAGCTTGTGAAGAAAGGCATGAATCGTCAAGAAGCCCACGAGCTTCTTAGAAAGCTTGCAATCGCGAGCGAACTCGATCATCGCCACTTCAAGGAAACGTTGGTCAAGGACCCTACGATACGAAAGTTTCTTAATCCGCAGGAAATTGACTTAGCCCTCGACCCGGAGAAATACCTAGGAACCGCAGTTCACCAAGTAGAGTCGATGATACGGAAAACCATGGATGAGCGATGTGGGTAGGACTGAGCTATTTTCCAAATCTGCGCTTGCGTCGTTGATAAGTTCGTACAGCACGAAGCAAATCGATGCGGCGGAAGTCTGGCCAATAGACATCTAGGAAACAGAGTTCGCTGTATGCACTCTGCCAAAGTAAGAAGCCGCTCAACCGCTCTTCCCCACTGGTTCGAATGATCAAGTCTGGATCCGTTGGGACATGACTTGTGTACAGGAAGCCTTCAAAGACATCTTCATCAATCTTCTCCACAGGAAGTTCTCCACTTGACACCTTTTTGGCGATTTTCCGAGCGGCATCAACAATCTCTGCGCGTCCTCCATAGGCCAACGCGACCGTCAGGAACTGGTTGTCGTATAACTTCGTTGAATCCTCCGCTTCTCTGATCAGCTCCTGCAATCGCTTCGGCAACAGCTCAGTACGGCCGATGATTTTCACTCGAACCTTGTTGGTGTGAATGCGCTCATCAGTCAGAATCTCACGCAACTTTTCCTCAACCAACTGCAGTATTTCCTCAACTTCTCGCTCTTCCCGGAGGAAATTCTGTGTCGAAAAGGAATAGAGTGTCACACACTTGACACCCAGATCCAGACACCAATCCAGCAGCTGACTGACGCGTTCTGCTCCATGTCGATGACCAATCCATGACTCCATCATCCGCTCAGATGCCCACCTTCTGTTGCCATCCAAAATAATCGCTATGTGCTCGGGCATCTTCCCACTTTTGATCTGATTCCACAGCCATCGCTCGTAAAGCCGGTAGGCCCCAATCGCTGAAAGCATGCCTTTTAACACAAATGATGAACCTCAGAGCCTTGCGTCTTCCAGAGCGTGTGCACACGTGCAGCCGCGTGTCTCCGGTAATGAAAGAATCGCCTCTATTAAAACTTCCTTGATTCTAGGTTGCGTCTTTTCACTCATATCAGTTACGTCGGTAACGCTTTGGCGTTTCTGAAGCCCAGCTGCCATATTGGAAACACACGCCAGAGAAGCATAGCACATCCCAAGCTCCCGGGACAAAACGGCTTCAGGTATCCCAGTCATCCCCACAACATCGCATTCCAGGTTGCGCAGCATCTTGATCTCTGCCGGAGTTTCATATCTTGGTCCTTCAGTGACGGCCAAGACTGCGGCATTCCACCCAATGTTCCCAGTTTTCTCCAGAGCTTTGTCCAATGTGCTCCGAATCTCGGGACAGTAGGGTTCAGACATGTCAATGTGCGTAACGGGCCTGTCATAAAATGTGACCTTCCTTGATTTGGTGAAATCTAGGAAATCGTTGGGGATAACGAAGTCTCCAGGTTTGAACCGTCGGTTGATTGCCCCTACTGCATTCGTCGCAATAATCCTGTGAACCTCCAGATGGTGCAGGGCGAAAATGTTAGCATGATAGTTAACTCGATGAGGAGGAATAATGTGATCAGGCCCGTGCCGATTGACAAAGATGATCCTTCTTCCATCGATCTTACCAGTCGAGATTGGCGAGGGTAACCCATAAGGTGTTCCTACTCGAAGAGGTTCAGCCTGACTGAAGAGTGCTTCTAGTCCGCTGCCTCCCACCACAGCTATTCTAGCTTTGCTCGAATTCCTCAATTTTCTTCTTCCTTCGCTTGAAGAAACTGCCATATCTCAAGTTTATCACGAGAGCGACGAGAGAGCTAGCAATTGCAAACAGGATGCCAATGAATATCGCGAATACCAGTTCACCGCCCCCTAGCCAACCAATGGTTGGGTCAATAAGGATGCGAGAAACTTCAAACAAGATCTGTGACGACCAGCCGAACACAACGATAGTTACTAACGTACGTAGGAGCCGTATGTCTCTCTCAAAATACCATCGGACAGCTCGTCCTGAGAGTGCAGCGCACACGCCAAACACGATCAGATATATGCCTTGCTGGATAAACCGCCCGGTGAGCAAGGGTAATACACTGATCCACTCCTCTAGAGTAGCAGGAAGCACGCTGAGAGCAGCCAGCACCCCGTTTGCTCCAAGATAGATACCGACAGTGGTCGCCAACATACCCCCAACGAACGCAAAACCAGAAATCTGAATGGGGAGCGAAGGTGGTTCATATTCTCTAAGCCATTTAAATAGATTCACCGCAGCTTTGTCAAAGCCGAATCCTTTTACAAGAAGAGTCGCACCGAGAACGATCAGAAAGGCGATTCCTATCTGATATTCCCAACCACCCAGAAACATAATTGCCAGGATTATTAGCAGAAGTCCGGGAATCCCGAGAGCCAGCCTTGAGTACCTCGGGTTGTCAGCTAGCATCCTCAAATATTTGCCGACAACCGCCGCGGTCTCTTCAATGGATTCACTGTGTTTCATAACGATTCTACGCACTGAAGTGACGGGGACTCTGGATTCCACTAGGGGCAAGACTGCTTCATCTGAGAATCCGTCTGTGACGAGGATCACATTACTTGCTTGAAAAGTCTTCAAAACCTCATTTAGCTCCCTCACAATCTTTCTGTCTGCTTCAACACCTAAGAGTTGGGAGCCGGAGATTGTGGCAATCTGAAACACTTCATTCGGCTGCCCTTGCTTCTCAAGTTGATCAAACAGCCGAATGCCCTCAAATATTGCATTGGCATCTGGTTCCTCTGGATCTCTTAACGCCAACGCAACGGCTGCATCAAGGTTTTCCTTCCTGCCCAAGATTGGGGTCTTCTCTTCAGTCCTGGCGCCAATGTCACCATCTCGGTCAACACACAGTACGAGAAGCCTTTCCTCTTTGCCTTTCGATTCCATCGAACACTTTCACTTTTTTCGTTGTTTCTCGCGATCTCGATTCTGCGCCTGGTAAATAAGAAGCTTGGTGTGTAGTATAAGAGTTTAACCTCAACCCTCCAAAGTTGTGCTGCAAGGTTCTACTCGATGTATCACACTCTCTGCATTGCTGAACTAGAACTAGCCAATGCACTAGAAGAAGAAGCCTGCACTGAGGATTCATCAGCAAGCAGCGTGAAAGCCGGAAGTTACGCTCGCTGCGGTTTTCCTTGGACTCTTAAGTCTTCTTCTCCATCAACCCTACTGCTACGGCGACTATACCTATGACTATCTTCAGGTACGCGTGCCAATCTGGCTCCGTGGCAATATCTGAAACCCCGGGCAAGCCTGCAATTCCCATGATCAAAACTACTACTCCGACGAGTATAAGTGTCCACTTGGCATATCCCATCATCTCTCACCTCCCTTTGTAGAAAAGGATTCTGTCCTTTCATTTGCATGAAAATCTTTTAAGATTTTCCTTGAAGACGAGCAGAAAACTGAAATTTCTGATATTATGGTGGCAAATGATCTACAGGAGCTGGGGCTTTGAGCTTCATAGGTTCGATGATGAGACGAGTTCTCGACGGGATGAATCCAGAAGAGAAGAAGAAGTTGTTCAGCCTATGAAATGCCATGTTTTTAAGTGGACAACTCAGTTCTTCTCTTTTTCGACCAGAAGCTTGAACTCTTCAAAAGTAAGTTTGTCGCCTTCCTTCATTTTTCGGGCAGCTTCTTCTTCCAGCTTCTTTCTCTTTTCACTTTGTTGTTCAAGTCTGCTCTTCTCTGCGATCTCCTTCAGGCTTCTTTTCAAAGTCTTGATCTTAATTTCAAGTTCAACACACTCTCCGTGAACGACCTGGGATTCACTCCTGTTTGAAACGAAATTCTGATGATATTCGTCAGCTTGGATTTTCAGCACTTCTGTCTTTTTCAGAACCTCAATCATTCGATCATGCAATTGTTGGCTTTGCAAGGCAAGCTTTGTCAGTTGCTCGTGTAGGATTTCCGCTTCTTCATTCATTTCCTTCGTGCTTCTCTCCAGTTCCAAGATTCTTGAGCGTGAATCTGCTATTCGCTCATAACGGTCGTATTTTTTCCGCAGTTCGTTTGCTTGTTTGACCAGTAGCTTTTCTTCTGCTAGCGTAAGAGAAGTTGTTTGGATTGCCCACTCGACTTTCTCAAGTTCTGCCTTCAAAGGTCCGGGAGCACGCCTGGGTCGTGTGGTGATCAGAATCCGGAGCTTGTCCTTGAGCTGCTTGATCTCTTCAATCTTCTCTTTTTTCTGAGTTCTCGTCAGATCTCTCTGAGTTTTTAGTGCTCTTACTTTTGTGTTGGTTTCATCCCTTCGTTCTCTGATGACTGCAGCTTCCCGTCGCAAATCTTTGATGTGCTTGTGGATCCCATCTCTTTTGTCTGCCCATGACCGTGCTTCTTCACTGAGTGAGTCTCTCTGTTTCCTGAGAACTGTGAGCTGACGACTGAGCCTCTCGACTGTCAGAGAAGTTCCTTTGGACATCTCCTGTCTCCTGTTTCAACTATACTCTTTCTAAGTTCGACTTCACTGAAGAGCTGTATGGCTGACAAGACTGTCACTCCAGTATAATCCTTGCGTCAACCGTTTTTGCTCCCTTCTCATAGACCATGATGGGATTCAGATCGAGCTCCTTGATCTCTGCGTAGTCAGTGACAAGTCTTGACGTGTTTGATATTATTTCTGCCACAGCTTTTGTGTCTGAAGGCGGTTGGTTTCGATATCCTTTCAGGATCTTGTATGCCTTTATTTCAGTAATCATTGATTCAGCTTCTTGCTGTGTCACGGGAGCTATGCGGAAAACCACGTCATCCAAGACTTCTACAAAGATGCCACCGATGCCGAACATTATGGATTGCCCAAACTGAGCATCCTTGATAGCCCCCACTATCACTTCAACTGCAGAAGGAGCCATTTCCTGAACTAGAATGCCTTCTATCTGTGAGTTTGGGCTAAGTTTCTTCACCTTGGCCAGTATTGTTCTGTACCCTTGCTCTACTTCTCTTGGTGAATTCAGATCGAGGAGAACTCCACCAACGTCGGATTTGTGGATGATACTGGGTGAAACGATTTTGAGCACGACTGGATATCCGAATTTCTCAGCGAACGTGACGGTTTCTTCCAGGCTTCTGGCCAGTTTGAATTTGGTCACCGAAATGCTGTATTCTTGGCAAATTGCCTTTGCCTCATGTTCCAGCAGATTCTTCCGGTTCTCCTTTCTCGCTTGAGCGAGAATCTCTGAAACTCTGTGCACGTCCACCATTCCGATACCCGTCTAGAACCAGTGAGCTTCGAATACTTTAACCTACTTGCCCCTAGAACACTGCTGTCGATGGTGGAAATACCTAAATAATGACACATTCCCTATCTCTAGCGTTATTGGATTGTTATGGGTGTGCGTGTGATCACGGAGAATTCTGTGCCTCTGGAAGAGCTTCGATCGTGGCTTGAGAAGGAAGCTGCTGAGAACTTGCGCCCGATCCAGGAGCATGGAGAGAAAATAGTAGGTAAATTGAAAGACAGATTGGATGATTTCAAAGCGAGTTGCGGTAAGCTGTTGGAGGAGGCGGACAAGGGGATAGAAAGAGGGAAAGCTGTCCGCAAAGCCAAGGTCACTCAGAAGCTCTCTCGATACTTCCTGAAGCAGGTGGAGAAAATCGTCTTTCCGGATCACATGTCCTACTCGGAACTTGACGCATTCCACAGTAACCTTGAGAAAACGCTTTCGTCCATCGGCAGAGAACGAAATGCGTGGTTCCCACGAATCTCACCCTCGTTTATTCTCGCCAGAAGAAGAGTGGATTTTTCACTGAGCCGACTATCCAGTTCGATTGCAGAGTTAGGTGGGTTCTTGTCAGCAGACTATTCGAAGGGAGAGCATGTTGAACGGCTGTTTACATTGACGGATGAGATGGTCAGACTGATCCAGGATCGGGACAACCATGCAGCTCGTAGAGAAGGGATCGAAGCCAAGATGCACCAGCTCATCGACCTGACTGAGAATACTCAAGCACGCATTGCGTCTCTGCATGGAAAAGAGGACCTTGATGAACTGGCCGAAAACACACGTAGAGTTCAGCAGCTGCGCAAACAAGTAAAACATAGCCTGCGGCACCTGCAGAAACCGCTCACCAAGTTCGCAAATCTGACTAGAGGTCCAGGGTATACCCTTTCCTCTGAGGAGATGGAGAAGCTAACTCAATACTTGAAAGACCCGTTTCTAGCTCTGGCCACTGAGCAAGCAGGCCACCCTACTCTTCGCGGCATCTTGACAAAGGTGGAACGGGCGATTACTGAGAACAAGCTCAAGCTCAAGAGCAGTCGGTTGAGAAAAGGCCTCGAGAGCATTAGCTCAATTACCAGCGCGGATGCTTTGAACAATCTTCATCGTGACTGCGCTGAAGCCTTCACGCTGAACCGGAAGTTGACTGAGTCGAAGGAAACGAGGATGGCGAGGAGCAGGTTGAAGCAGCTTCAAAGACGACGCACTGAATTTCAAAGACAGAAAGAAGCTCTTGAAGTTCATCGTAGCAGCTGGGAAGGGGAACATAAGGATCTGATCGAGAAGATTCAGGAGCAGAAAAGGGCCATTGAGAAATCGGTCTCCGAGACTCTGGAAAAGACCGTCAACATACAGATCAAGTGAAACGGATCGCTCTGGCAACATTTCCGAGTGGTCGGGCGGGCGGGATTTGAACCTGCGACAATCCGGTTTCTGCCTATTCGGCTGTATGCTCGGTAGGCTGGGTGATGCCCACTCAGTAGCAGGCCTCTACAGCATCTCCGTCTGCCAAACATGCTGACAGACTCGGAAGCTCTACCAAGCTGAGCTACCGCCCGATCAGTAACGTATGAAAGACCAGCACTTGTGATTTATGCGTTTCGCTATAGTCTCTGACAAATGCGCGCGCCCACTCTCCACTCGGTCGACCCAGATATGTGATCCCAAACGAAGAACCCATCCCAACCTGCCCACTCCGTCTAACGAGCCAAATCAGCTAATACGTTGGGATAGGGAAATCACCAAAATTCGGAACATTAACCGCATACTTGACAGCAGTAGCCATCATCTCACGTTTCCCTCTGATCTCAATAGGTACTTCACTGTTGAGGGAATTGATAATAGCTGCTTTGGCATGAGTTGCAGTTGTGAAGGGTTTATGGTTGGATATTTGCAGGTTGTTACGGTTGTCGGCAGCAAGGAAGATGCTGAAAGGATTTCAGTGCTGGTCGTTGAACGAAGATTGGCTGCTTGCTCTCAAGTTCTTGGTCCAATAACCAGCACCTACTGGTGGAACGGAAAAGTTGAGCAAGCTGAGGAGTGGATGTGCCTCATGAAGTCACGAGATGAGACTTATCAAGACTTGGAGTCGACGATTCGCCTAAATCACCCGTATGAGATACCTGAGATACTAGGTTTTCGAGTGACTCACGGAAATAGACGTTATCTCGAATGGTTAGGCAGGGAATTAGTCGAATGAGGCTAGCGCGTCCCCTCACCACTCGAGCACGCAGTTGCTGATTGCAGCTATTCAGTGCTGTTTCAAGAAGTAGATCCTGCCCTTCCCTTCTACCTCTTCACAGGAGCCCAATTGCTCTCAGCCCTTGTTCTGTTGATTCTCGTGAAGGAGCCACCCAAAGAAGAACTCTGATGAACAACACGCCCGAATCCAGAAGCTGCGCGCCCAACGCTTATTGCTCTAACAATAGTCTACAGCATGTGGTCGCCTCAACTGGGATGCAGGCTTACATTTTATATGGTTGGCTCTATACCAAATAGAGTAAGATTCCCAAGCTACGTCACAATTGTTGCGAATCGCTCTGAGAACCAAAAAGCTCTTAGAGGATCTAGATTCCTGAATCTTGAGGGGCTGTCGGCTAGCTTGGTCTAGGCTATGAGACTTGGGCTCTCGTGACCCCGGTTCAAATCCGGGCAGCCCCACCACGCACTCGATAGAGAGGTATTTATCATCCCAGAAATGGACGGCTACTGAAACCAGTGACAGCTAAAGAAAAGAGCAAAAAGAAGAAGAAACAGAAACTGGTTCTCCTAGCAGAAGAAAAGACCGTGAGTGACGCTTTTCCAGAACTGCTCAAACTTCTGGAAAAACTAGAAGAGCAAGGCAAATTCCTGGATGTACAGATTTGCCCGAGGTGCAAAAGTGCCCGAGTCAAGAGAGTTCACACAATGAAAGGTGACATGTCAAGTCACCTGAACTTACCCCGATCAAATACGAATGTCTAGACTGTGGATGGAGAGAACGGCTAGTTCTAAAGGCAACCAACAGGCCATTGGCCTTCAAGGAAATGGCTCTTATAGCTGAGGCCTTGGACCTCGGAGGAAAGCAAGAATAGCCCTTGCACCACTACTGCTTCATATTTCAGAGCTCATCTCTCGGAAAGGTCATCACAGTCGCTGTGGCTGCGACCGATGAGTATCACGAATGCAGCTTGCGCAAATTGATTGTAGCGAGGTTCTTGTGAGTTCACATTCACATGAATTCTTTCATGTCTGTATCGGCTGCAGCATAGCAAATTGGTTTCCTTCGGGATCGAGGGCAATTGCGACCCAACCTACGCTAGGCACTTCTTGTTTGGGTTGGAGGATTTTGCCTCCAAGCGCCTTGGTCTTTTCAATGTATTTATCTATGGATTCGACAGAGATGTAGTTGACGGTTTTAAACTCGGGCTGCGGCTTCTGGTACATGCCTCCATTGACCCCAGGCCGCAGAGGGGTCATCTGTTCATCAGTGGGCACTGTTTCGATCAACCAGTATTCGAGCGGTCCGAGATTTCTCTCGATCTTCCAGCCGAAGAGGGCAGCTTAGAATGCTCGCATCTTCTGGACATTTTCAACAGGCATCTTGAAATGCATAATTGTGGGATCCATGCTCTTCACTACTCCCGGCTTCAACTTAGGCTTCAAGTTTTTCTTGGTGACTTCATGCTGCTGCGTCAGCAGCCAGCGCCACCTATTCTGATCTAGCTGTCACCACAGAAAGAGAATAATGGCAGTCAATGTTTGTCTATTGCGTGGGTCTGGTGATGAGCAACAGAGTTGGTAATGTCCCACCGCACCAGAAGGTGACGGGGAAATTCCCAGTTCTACATATAGGCTCTGTGCCGAAATTCGATCCAGGGAGTTGGAATTTCATCGTCGAGGGGTTGATTGAGAATGAGATTAGACTGACTTATGCAGAGTTCTTGGAGCTTCCGAAAACCGTAACAAAGAGCGATTTTCATTGTGTAGAAGGCTGGACCAGACTCGACAACGTCTGGGAAGGTGTCCTATTCCGAACCATTGCTGACCTCGCCAAACCTCTAACCCATGCGAAGTATGTGACCGTTGTGGCGGAAGGAAACTATACTACCAGTCTGCCGCTCCAGGACTTGTTGGATGAGGATGTGATACTAGCTTACAGACTGGATGGGAAATCTTTACCACCTGATCACGGTGGACCATTACGTCTAGTTGTGCCGAAGAAGTATGCCTACAAGAGCGCAAAGTGGGTTCGAAAGGTGAGATTCACCGAGAAGCAGGAGCTTGGCTACTGGGAGAAACGAGGCTACAGCAACACTGCAGATCCATGGAAAGAAGAGAGATACTCTTAGGCAGTCTAGGTCTGCGTGTACAGCTGGCAGCAGCCCAGATTCTGTGACACGCATGCAAGTTCACTTCTTCTTCGTCCAGCTATTCGAGCGCACGCTGTTGATGTGATCTTAGAACAATGGAAAATGATGGAAAACGACGAGAGTCACGAAACGTATATAGGGAAATGTTTGGCTTTCCTGCTGATTAAGAGCAACGGTAGCGCCAAGAGAGAAGTGGAAGAGGATACGACTGTGAGAAATGTTGTGTGGAAGGGTGTCGGCTTCGGGCTAACATCAGGAGTCATCACGACGCTTGGCCTTATCATTGGCTTGCATTCAGGCACTCACTCCAAACTTGCTGTTCTGGCAGGCTTGATAGTCTTGGCCATTGCGGACGCCATGTCCGATGCCATGGGGATTCATGTGTCTGAAGAGGCGGAGATGGAGCATTCAACGAGAGAATTGTGGGAAACCACATCCTTCACATTTGTATCGAAGTTCATAGTCAGCTTCTCATTCGCAATTCCAATTGTCCTCCTGGAAATCTCCACCGCAATCATGGCGAGTGTTGCCTATGGTGTTGCTCTCATCATGATTTTCAGCTTTGGCATGGCCAAAGCACAGAAGCAAAACCCGTCGCGAGTAATCGTCGAGCACATATTGATAGCGATTCTAGTGATCATCCTAGCCCATTACATAGGGGACATGGTCTATGGAGCTTTCTCAACATAAAGCATAAATACACAAGTAGGATTTCCCCTTGCGACCGAAACATACACGGCAACAACCAGGAATTAGCTTCAATTCCACTCAACTACAAACCTAGAGATTAGACCAGCCCGTCTCCCACCGAATTATACGCACAGCATCAACCAACTGCAGATGCGGCTGCTGACGAAGCTATTCCAATGTGCACGGGCAACTTTAGCGGCGTTGTTTCCCTGTAGCAATTCAGCGCAAAACGTGTCGAAATCCTTTAATCCCTGTGAATAGACCGATATTTCCTCTAGCTTTTGCCGTGTCCAACATGTTGCGCCTTGAAGACGTCAGGATTGCCAGGAAGTTAATAGGAAATCTAGTTGAGAGGACACCTGTGACTCGCTCTCAGTACCTGAGCCGCCTCTGCGACACAGAAGTCTACTTGAAACTTGAAAATAGGCAGATCACCAAGTCCTTCAAGATCAGAGGCGCCCTCAATAAGATGCTCAATCTGAGCTCGATCCAACGAAAGCGAGGCGTGGTGACAGCATCGGCAGGAAATCATGCTCAAGCGGTCGCCATGGCAGCGGAAAAACTGAGAATTCCAGCTAGCATTGTGGTTCCACGCTCCACTCCAGGGATAAAGCTTGCAGGCATCAAGCAGCACAATGTTGAACTACACATAGTTGGGAAGATCTATGATGAAGCAGAACAAGCGGCAATCGAGCTTGCGAAAAGAGAAAAGAAGATCTACATTTCTCCCTACAATGATAGATTCGTCATAGCCGGACAAGGAACGATTGGACTCGAGATTCTTGAGGACGTTGATGAGTTCAACACCATCGTGGTGCCTGTTGGCGGAGGAGGGCTAATCTCCGGCATTGCCCTCGCCGTGAAAAGTGTGAAACCAGAGATCAAGCTTGTTGGAGTCCAATCCGTTGCTTCACCAGTGATGTATGAATCTCTGAAAGCAGGGAAGATTGTCAGCATGAGCGTCGCAGAGTCGATTGCAGACGGCTTGCATGGAGGGATAGAAGCCCATTCCATGACTTTCGATCTGGTTCAAGCCTTCGTAGATGAGTTATTGCTGGTGGAAGAGGCAACGATAAAGAAAGCAATCTACCTACTGGCAGTAAAAGAACGTCAGATAGTTGAGGGAGCAGGGGCAACTCCCGTTGCCCTGTTGCTCGAACAGAGAGAACTCTTCAAGCATGAACGAGTGGTGGCCATTCTGAGCGGAGGAAACATCCAAAAAGACCAGCTGACCAGCATACTATCTTCAGAACGTGTCTAGCTGAGAGTCCATGTCGAGTACATATAGTCGTCCAGCAAGCGAACCTTTTGACCATTGTTGGTTGGGGCATTTTGCGTATTGTCCAGAAAGGAGCAAGCGTAGCGATTTGCTAAGATTTAATGGTTTTTTCAATATATGTGACTCTGCACGCATCAAAAAAGCTAAGTTTCAGACTAAAATACTACACGTTCGAGGATGAATATTTGAGATCTCTGGACTACGAACTCAATCTGCTTTCTCAGATGGTTGAGATTGACACTGATTCAGTCTCCAAGAAAGGATATGACAAATGCGCGGCTTTGATTGTGGAGGAAGCAGAAAAGAACTCGCTCGATACTGAGATTATTGATGGTGAACGAGGAGCCAAAGACGGAGTTTCACGCCCCAACGTCATTGTAACCCTGGACTCAGGTTCAGACGTAACCCTGCTGCTGGAGTCTCACTTCGACATCGTTCCACCCGGACCAAACTGGACTCATCCGCCGTTCAAGCTCACTATCGAGGAGGGGAAAGCCTACGGAAGAGGATCTGCAGACAACAAATCCGGTATTGTAGCTGCGATTGGTGCCATGAGACAATTGGTCAAGGATGATTTGGACATCAATCTCAAACTTGTCGCAGGAGTGGATGAAGAAATCGGAGGAGAATACGGCGTGGATTACGTAATGAGCGACTATGGTCTAAACGGTGAAGCCGCCCTAGTCGTGGATGCAGGTATTGAGAGACTGTATCTTGGTGCAAGCGGAGTTCTCTGGGGAAAGATACAGATCGAGGGCAAACAAGGACACGCAGGTTACCCGTTTAAAGCTACAAATGCCATAGATGAAACCATGAAACTCATAGGAGCCCTTGACGTCTACAAACGCTTGGTTGATGAGAAGGAATCGTCTCTCCACGCCCCGCCTGAAGCACCACGACCTTTCGTTTGGGGCCGATTCTCGGTGACAATGATCAGCGGAGGGGAAAAAGAGAACATAATTCCAGGTACCTGCGAAATCAGGTTTGATCGCAGACTGCTCCCGGAAGAACCGCTAGAACAGGCTGAAACGGAATTGCAGAACTCATTTGAGAAAGCATGCAATGACGCCAAGTGTCACGCGTCTCTGGAAATCACCAACCGCCTTCCAGGCTATCACACGGCTCAGGATCTTCCCTTTGTGCACACAGTGTCGAAGAACATTGCAAAGACCATTGGACAGAAATTGCCGTATGCCGCAGAACTCGGAGGAAATGATGGAAGTTTCTTTGCCAAGAATGGAATACCTGTCCTGTGCTTCGGAACCATCCGAGCAGATACCTGTTATCATGGCGTCGACGAGTTTGTCTATCTAGACGACGTCAAGATCATTCGTGATCTGATTATCAATCTTGGCAAAGTGTCACGAAAGGAAATAGCGTAGAGCCTTCAGCGAAAGGAAAATTCAGAAGCAGCTATCTGCCAGTCTCTTACTCATACCGTTTGAGATATAGTGGCTTGCTTGCTTCTCTCATCTTTTCTTCTTGCGTCATCAGTCGGATGCTAATCTTGCGGGCGAGCTTCTCTGAAGCCCAGTTGAGATTATCGACCTTGAAGCTCTGCGGGATATCCTCCAACACTCTGAGCCCTGCTTTCTTTCCAGACAAGCATGTTTCCCCTATCAAGAGGTGAATCTAATCGCATAGACATTAATATATTGTGAATAGTGAATACTTAT